>WQYZ01000167.1 GCA_009780985.1 Oscillospiraceae bacterium
ACAGATATTTACGAGGGGACTTATGTCATAAGCGAAACTGTCGCGCCGAGCGGGTATATATTGAATGAAAGTCCGAAATCGGTAAATGTCAGCGGCGGTAAACTTGTCAGTGTTGAGTTCCTCAACAAACCTTTAAGCGGGATAGCGATTGTCAAACTCGACGCTGTTACGCATAAACCATTGCAGGGTGCGGCGTTCACAGTCACAAAAGCGAATGGTGAGCGTATTGGCACGTTCAAAACGGAAGCTGACGGCAAAATCATTATTTCCGACCTTGACGAGGGAGTATATGTGGTAGGCGAAATAACTGCCCCTGATGGGTATGCTATCGACGAAACGCCGAAAAACGTAACGGTGAAATCCGATGAGCTTGCGACGGTTGAATTTAACGACAAACCGTACTCAGGGATACAGATTAACAAAATCGACGCTGTTACTAATGCTCCGCTTGCAGGTGCAACTTTTGTTGTAGAACACGCCAACGGAGAAAAAGTCGGCACGTATAAAACAGACGCAGCAGGTAAAATTATTGTACCTGACCTCCCTGAAGGAGCATATATCGTTTCGGAAACAATCGCCCCGTCTGGCTATGTCAAAAGTGTAGACACAGTAGGCTTACCTATCGCTATAGACATTCATAGCCGTATTCATATTGACTAACACATTCAATATAGTCATGGGCATATTCGATGTCGCCCAGCACGTGGTGAACCAAAGTGCGGGGCTTATCACGGGCAACCTCACGCTCGGCAACGCCGATATGATGTCGGCGATAGAATCGCAGCTCGCCACGATGGGAATCGGCGAACTGCTGGGGCTGTTCCTTGAAACGCAGATAGTCAAGTTGTGTATGAGTATCATGGCAATCGTCATATTTATCGTGGTGTTCGGGCGAATGATAGAGATATATTTGGTCGTTTCAATCGCGCCTATACTGTTCTCGACGATGGCAAACCGCGAGTGGTTAATATATAAAGGGGGGCAAACTACCACCCAAAATATATTAATCGCAAACGGCTCATTCGCAACGGTTTGAAACGAAAAAAGCGGTTAGAGAGGAAAGAGGGGCGATAATTGAATATGGGAACAGCCGTCGCATGACGGCTATTTTCTTGCGCCGAAGTAATCTTTAGTAATAAAAAGTTCGCATAAAATCGTGGGTTTCAAGCCTCAAAAGTGAGTAGGTAGGGGTAATATACCTTTTACCCTCAAAAACGCCAATATACGCGAATATGGGCGCAAGATTACGCCCATATCATTCGTCAATTTCAAAAACAGCATGAATTACTAAAGGAAAGTTATGCTGTTTCAGATAAACTTCGATTGGCTCATTGACATTATCAATTAACAGTTTACCTTGACGAAACCATATTTGCATAAAATCAAACTCGTTTGATTTGCAAAATTCTATTTCTTTTTCATAATCGTTATACCATCGGAGGCTTCTACCAATTTTAATAGACATCATACACCGCCTAATATAAATTTTACAATCCTGTATCTTTTATGGTAAATGCTATCATTTATTACGTTCTTTGATGGGAAATAACAAATCAAGCTGCATTTCATAATCCGAACTCGGCAAACCAATATGGTTGATATAGTTTAGGTGTTCTTCCATGCATCCCCACATACATTCTTCTGCCTTACTGCCGCCGTTACCCTCGTATTTCGGATTATTCATTGCCCATTCGTGCAAATCTCCCCATTCCTCAAAAGCCCCGAAAGCAATCGTATGCGCCGCATATAACCCGCCTTCAAAATGCTTTTTTATCAGAGGCGCAGGCACATCCATATCATCAGGTATGGTAACCCAAAATTCATGCCCGTGTTTTTCCAAATCGTCGTTGAACGGAGCGTCAAAGCCATACCAGCGCAAATCCGGCTTGATTTTAGCAAGTCCTGTTTCGGTTATGAATGATTCCAGTTGTTTGCTTGCCATTTCTTCAGCTTCTTTCCCAAAAGCATGGCTTGCGGCTATCGTTGCGGGTGGGAGATAGATAATCCTCACGTTTTTTAATTTGCTTAATGTTTCGTTTGCTTTGTTTAAGTCGTCCATCGACTTATCCTCCTTAAAATTAATTTTGGAGACAGTCAGGGAATCGACAAGTTCTAATAAGCTTACATCATCTAATAATTGTAACTCGCTGGTTTGAATATTCAACTTAGAAAGAAAAGATTTAATTACGTTTTTTATAGTTGACAAAGAGGTTATTTCATCTTCTATTTCTTTTAAGTTCTGTTGAAATATTTCAATCGCCACATCTGCTTTTCCGCTGTTTAAAATGTCAGCAATTTGTTTAAGCGGTATTCTGAGTTTCCGCAGAATGATAATCTGATTAAGCCGTAAAACTGTATTTTCATCGTATATGCGTGTCAAACCTTTTGTTTTTATAGGCTCTATCAGACCGATTTGCTCGTAATACCTCAATGTTCTGGCTGAGACGTCAAATTGTTTTGAGATTCGGCTTATTGATTGTAATTCCATGATTATCCCCCTTTCATTTTAAGTATACAAGTTTACGCGACGTTAGATACAATAGATAATTTGTAAAGAAAATATAAATTTTCACTATTATAAAATTCATTAAACTACTATAAAATTTCCACAATACCATTTTCACCGTCTAAAATAACTTTATCACCCGTTTTAAGAACGGTAAGCGCGTTTTTAACATAATACAAAGCAGGTATATTAATTTCCCGCGTTATAATTCCCATATGGTCAAACGGTGAGCCTTCTACGACAATAAGCCCTTTGATTTTATTTATAATAGGAAATAAATCGCCCGCATGACCGTTCCAAACGACGAGTATGCAATCGTCGGGAATATCATTTGGCACACCCGGTCCGATTAAAATAGTGCCTCGGACTGTTTTATTTAAAGATGCCATACCTTTCAGCATTTTAATATTATCGCTATTTATATCGGGCGAATTTTCCGCTTTATTTTTTTCTATTTGTTGGGCAGATTCAGATATTATTCTGTTTGGGGCTGAAACTCTGCGTTTTTCTTCATATTCCGTTATGCGTTTTTTTATGTCAATATGTAATGCTGTTTTTCTCAGAAGTCCGCATATTTCATAGAAATCAAGATAATATATATCTTCGGGTGTTTCTATTGAACCGTTTTCTATCAACCGATTGGTGGCAATACTCAACGCTGTTTTAACATACCCCCATTGAATTTCTTCGCAATAATAGTGATGATTATCAATAGAAGCAAAAGTTTTTTCTGCGATAGATAATTTACTCTCAAATTCTTCTTGATATTCTTTATCAATCGTTTCAAAAATATGTTTCTTTATCTTTGCTTTTTTATTCTGCAATTCTGATATAGATGATAAATATTCAGTTCTATTCTGTGATATTATTTTTTTGGCATTTTCAACAGCATACTGAGGCTTTTCTCTCAAAGGGTAGGAAGGAAGATTATATCTTCCAGCCCAATCCATTTCAAAAACATCAAGATAATTCCGGATGAACTCATTTAATTTATCCCAATCATTTGACAGTTTCAGTCGTTCATACACAATTAAGGGATATACGGAACTATTTAATATTTCAAGCATAGATGAATTGTTGTTGAAAAAATCTGCGATTTCGAGCAAAAGCTCTCTTTCCATTGTTTTAAATGTTTTTATATAAATCAGGTTATATAATTGCTCTGTTGTAATATTGCCGTATATTTCGCTCAAATACTTTTGAAATTCATAAATATATGTTTCACCTAAAACTGCCTCCCAGTGAGTAATCAAAGCGGTTTTGGTGTATTCAAGCGATAACATAACCAAATCCGCAATATCGTTGTCGCTGATATTAGTGTTACAAATATACTTATCCATAGGATTTTTTATTGCCAACAATTGCGGGAGACAATAATCGTCGAACATAGCAAGCCCCTTGTCTTTCATTTCTTTAAGCCGTTCTATGGCTTTTTTGCGTAGCTCTTCTTCGTTCTCCATCTTTACGTTACTTACATACATGTAGTTGTTTATATATTTCATCGTCCTGTATCGTGAGCCATATCCGGTTAGAAGCAGTCCATCGTCCATAGCGGAAAAATAAATCTGAAAATAATTTTCAAACAACGGGCGTAACGGTTCGGATTCGATTAAATACCACTCATCGTCTTTGTATTTTCCCTCAACTTTGAAATCTGCCCGTTTATCTTTTAGCGTTGTTATGGGGCGAGCTTGGAGTATATATATGTCATTCCCGTCGTAAGTCCATTCTATGTCAGAATAAAACCCAAGTTCTTTTTCTATTGATAGTGCTGTATCTGTCAAAGAATTAATAAGTTTTTCGGAAAGTTGATTGCTGCTACTTCCATTGCAGTTGCTTTCAATTATTTCTTTTGTGTCTTTATTTATTTTAAGAAAATACGATTTCACGCTTCCGTCTACAAAACCACTACATTTGCCCTCTGCATAATTGATGAAAATAACATTTGGGTTATGTTCTTTCGTATCTGCTGTAAATATAACACCTGAATAAACTCCCTCGATATATTCCTGTATTATTACCGCCATTTTTAACAACGATACATCTAAGTTGTTATCGTTAAAATATTCAAGAACTTTATCCGAAAACAACGAGCAATAACATTCTTTTATGGCAGATAGAATACCGTCCGTTATATTTGAACACTCAGAAGAAACGAACATACCCGCCATACTGTTTTTGTTTGTGTCTTCACATATTGCGGAAGAACGCACAATAAGTTTTTGACATTTATGCAGGTCATATTTACACAATTCATCTTCTATCATGCTTTTTTGTGACTGGCTGAATTCAGATTGTCTGATAAACGATTGTATTTTACGGTTTTTACCTAAATATTCGTCGCATGTAAAAGAAAAATTGTTGTATTCGAGATAATCGTCAAAAAAATTTTCGGGTAAAACAACGCCTTGTGGCACTTTAAATTTTCCGGATAACTGCCCCAAAACAGTTGCTTTATTTCCATAATTAATATTTTCGTTTGTAACTCGTAACTCATTGATATTTTTTATCATAAATAATTCCCCCTTATTCTGTATAATTCCATTGTAAACTATGACGCAGAGGGAGAGTCAAGGAGAATTCTTGATTTGAGAACGAATTTACATTTTGTTCTTATTTATATCATAACCATAGAATTTCTAAAAGTGCGGATTCAAATTTAGGATTTTCCAAACATGCTATTTTTGATAGGATAATATCTCGTTCTTCCTGCGTTATCATGTTTATAACATCAGCTTTTTTCGTCAGAGCGGAAACCTCAATCATATCATCTATGAGTTCATTGTTATATTTTATTTTATCAATGATTTTTTCATTTTCGACTTTTTTTAATTGCATAATGCGAATTAATTGCTCGTATGAAAGATTAGGATTTAAAATATCCTGTATTTGCGCTATAGAAAAATTTACTTTTCTTAAACCGATTATTACTTTTAATTTATTTATTTGTTTATCTGTGTAATAACGATAACTGGTGTCAGGGTCGATATATTCAGGCTGAAGCAACGACATTTTATCGTACAATCTCAGAGCGCGTACTGATATATCAAATATCTGAGCTATTTCTCCTATTTTGAACATATTTTCCATATTAACCACCATTCCGATGCTTCGCACAAGGCAAATAATTTAAGGAAGAATAATCTTTCACACTATCTCACCATGTATAAAATATAAATTTCATAATATCTACGCACCACTACACAAAACAGCACAGATAATAATTTTTATCGACATGATTTTAAATATTATACAACAAAAAATCGAAAAATGCAATTACAAAAATATAATTTTATAAAGCCATATCAGTTACCCATCAACTTATCAACCTCATTTTGCTGTTTGAATAACCAAACGGAGAAATCTGTTATTTTCATTTCGCCGCGCTTAACCATATCTTTACGTTTCACCGCTTCTTTTCGGAATATCTTAAACGCTCCCGATACAACAAATATTTTATCGGCATCGGGATTTTTCGCCCGTTTCAATTTACGCAGTCTGTTATACCAATAGTAATACGCAGTTTCGTGATACTGCTCAAGTTTGTCTCCTTTCGCCCGTTCGTCAAACTCACGTTTCGCTTCTACCGCTTGTACCTTGCGGCACTCATCGGAACAGAGTTCGTAATGTTTGCTTCGGGCAAGAAAATATTTACCGCACACTTTGCACTCCGAAAAGACAAAATTCCATTCCTCAATCCTGTGCAGATAATAGGCGATTAAAGGCAGAAACGAAACAGAAATAACGACACACTCAAAGGAGCGTTTCAAAACAGGATACCATAGTTCTACCGCCGCTTCTTCGTCTCGTAAAACTTTTGACAATGCGGCTGTCGCTTCTCCCTGCCACGGTCGGTTATCCGCATAAAGAAAAAACGGGCGATAAAGAGCCGAGAGCCGTTGTATTAAAATATCCGCACCATGATTAAGATTAAAACAATTTAGATATTCCTCCCAAGTCCGAATAGCGGCGAACATGGCTGACGGTTCGCCGCTTTTGTATTTGCCGTGCAGAAAAGCGGAAACGGTAGCGGACATTTTCCAACGTTCCGATTCAAAAGGAAAGACTTTTGAATAACTCTCATATAACTGCATGGCGTTTACGTTCCATTGTCTTTCTTTATCGGCTTCAAAATTTAATAACAGTTGTCCTAACGGACGGGTGCAATCATAATAAATTTCGCCTGTTCCGTTTTCAAGATGACGGCGTGTTTCGTTCGTTTCCCCGATGACGATTCGCTCCGTCATTTTTTTGCGGTCAAGTGTCAGTGCAAACACAATTTTGCCGAAACCTCGCTCGCGTTTTGTAAAATCGTAATCCATATATATCATTTCGCTCCTTTTCTAACAGGAATAATAATTTACATTGATATTCGTTTCTTGTATGATAGCATAAACCTATTGATTTGTCAAGCATTAGTGCGATATAATATATACGGCGGGAGAAATAATTCTCTCGCTGACGCATATATAAAATTGAACAACCGTCGCATATCACGGTAATGGTATGTATCGCCCGGGCAAATCGGGAGGCGATTCAGAAAGTACCCCGACACTAAATCTGCGGATTGGGCGTCCGCAGAACGCAGGGGGCAGAACCTGCGGTATGTCCGAAACAGAAACAACAAATATGAAAAAGAAAGGGTGATTACAGACAATAACATTATTTACAAAAACAATTTATCAAACCCAAAAACGAAAGGAGTCGATAATATGCAGAAAACAACAACAGCCGTAAAAGAGCCGCCGCCTGAATCGGGAGTATTCATGAAACGTATCGGCTCAACCAACTACCGCGTAAACGTACATTTTAGCAAGACGAGCCGCGAAACCGCGAACGACAAAATCATACGCATGATAAAAAACGAAACTACTGGAAAGGCGGCGGGAGAATGATAAAGTTTACAAATACGCGCTTTATTTCCTTATTGTTATATGGTAAACTGATGATGTTGCGAATGAGCCGTTTGCCTGAAAGGAGTTCACTATGAACACAAGGCAATCGGCTAATGCCATGTCCGAAAAAATCAATGCCCTGTACGAACGTTTATCATCGGAGGACGATTTACAGGGGGAAAGTAACAGCATTGTAAATCAGAAAAAATTACTGGAAGATTACGCCCGAAAAAACGGCTTCAAGAACACGTGCCACTTTACTGATGATGGAGTGAGCGGAACACGATTTGACCGACAGGGGCTGAATGAAATGCTTGAGGAAATCGAAGCGGGAAATGTAGAAGCGGTTATCATAAAAGATATGAGCCGCGCAGGGCGTGATTATCTCCGTGTCGGGTTATTCATGGAAACCCTGAGAGAGCATGACGTTAGACTAATCGCCGTAAATGACGGCGTAGATTCACTGCACGGCTATGATGATTTTATCCCATTTAGGAATATCATAAACGAGTGGTACGCCAGAGATACAAGCCGTAAAATAACAGCGTCATACAAAACGAAAGGCAGCGAGGGCAGACGATTAACCACCACCCCGATATACGGTTATATCTATGATGAGAACAAAGAAAACTGGATAACAGACGAGGAAACCGCGCCTGTTGTAAAACGTATTTTCAATCTGACGATTGAGGGACACGGCGTATGTACAATCGCCCGAATGCTGACAGAGGGAAAAATCATACATCCCGGTTATCGTCATGTAATATTAAGAGAGGGCAAAGGCAACGAAGCCAGCCGCAACGAAAACGAAAAGTACACATGGACGGGGACAACCGTAGCCGAAATATTATCCAAGCCCGAATACAGAGGCGCGACGGTTAATTTCCGGTTCAGCAAAAAGAACTACAAAGATAAAAATCACACGCCGAACCCCAAAGAGAAATGGCTGATATTCGAGAACACGCACCCCGCAATCATCGACCCCGAAACATGGGAAACGGCACAGCAATGCCGCAAAACCGTAAAGAGAGCAGATACTTTTGGAGCGGCTAACCCGCTGACGGGCAAACTGTTTTGTGCTGACTGCGGTGCGAAAATGTATAACCACAGAAAGGCTGGCGGGAAACCCAATTACAAAAGTGAAGCCACAGGTAAAATATATCTGCGTTCGCCAGCCGATTTTTATGTATGTTCTTCTCATACCAACGCACGAAACTCATTCAAAAAGGAATGTACACTCCACCATATAGGTACAACATCAGTCCGTCAGATTATACTTGACACGATACGGGCGGCAACTGCAAGCGTGGAAAACAACGAAGCAGAGTTTATGAAAAAAGTGTTAGAAACTTCCGAGATACGGCAGGAGGAAACGGCGAAAACGTACAAGCGAAATTTGACAAAAGCACAGAAACGTGTAACCGAATTGAATACGCTGATACGTAAGATTTATGAGGACAATGTAAACGGCAAACTGACCGACAAACGATTTGAATTGTTATCACAGGAATACGAAACCGAGCAAGAGGAACTGGAAAAAACCATTGCCGAAACGCAATCAGCGATTGACAGCTTCACCGCCGACAGCATGAGAGCCGACAAGTTTATCGAGCAGACAAAACGGTACAGGGATTTTACAGAACTGACAACGCCGATGATAAATGAATTTATTGATAAAATAATCGTATATGAAGCCGAAAAAAGGGACGGCGAGCGTTTTCAGGAAGTGGACGTTTACCTGAACTTTATCGGGAAGTTTGAGATACCGCCGCAGGAGCTGACGGAAGAAGAACAACGTGAGCAGGAAAAACTCAAAAAGCGGCGGGAGAAACAACGCCGTTACAATGCGAAAAAAAGAGAACAGCGAAAACAGAAAAAGGCGGCGGCTGAACAGGAAAAACAACAGAGCGAATCCGCACAGGAAAAAACAAAAACACCGAAAAAGAAAACGGCATAATAAAATAACAATAAACCGCATGGGGCGGCTAACTGAAAGATGTTAGCCGTTTTTTGCGTCCAAAAATGAAAGGAGAAAAACCCTATGGGAAAAACGAGATTAGAAAAAATCGAAAGTTACGAGGAGCAAATCGCACAAATCAGGAATCTTCAAAAAATGGAGCGGCAAAAATACAGCAACGAAGAACGGGCAGCGAGAACAAGACGGCTATGTTCACGGCATGGGCTATTGGAAAAAATGTTGCCCGAAATCATAACCATCACAGACGAGCAATATCAAACCTTTCTTGAAAAAGCCGTAGCCAACGCCTACGGACGTGATATACTCAACAAAATCATAGCGCAAACCGCCACAACTGTTTCGGGTATATCTACGAAAACGGCAACACAGGCAAGTAAAACCAATAGTGCAGAAGTGCCACAAATTGGATTCGGGGACGACGAGGACAGTGGCGAATAAGTGGATGACGGGGGAAACCAACGAGGGCATGACCCAAGACCCTTGGAACAAGGGCGCACTTATATAGCACGGTCGGATTTGAAAATCTGCTTGAAATCGTAGGGAAAATACAACAAAAGCATGAAGCGGAAAAAACAATGATCGGCATGGAACCGAGTGGACATTACTGGCGGGCGTTGGGATGGT
>WQYZ01000168.1 GCA_009780985.1 Oscillospiraceae bacterium
AACGATTCCACATTCTTGACTATCCCTATAGAAACCGCCGCAAACGCTTTGGGTTGAGAGTGTCGCTTTTCTGCGGCTTACACAACTTTGAATTAGCCAGTTCTTAATTTCCGAACAAGTCTAGTAAACATAGCATTGAAAATCGGGGGAACGCCGTACAAATGGATTCTGACCACAGACCTCCCGCCTATCAGTTTTGCCAGTTTCAATTCGGTTATAACGGTGCTGTTGGGTGTGATATCGAGCGGAGCGGTGGCGATAATCGCGTTGATTCTCATATTGATTCTCGCATGGAACTACATAAAACTGCTGTTCACTGCCGCAGAACGGTATGTGTTGCTCGGCGTTCTGGTATTTACCGCACCAGTTGCGTTCGCGATGGGAGCGTCGCAGTCAACGTCGAACATATTCAAGGCGTGGTGCCGAATGCTCGCTGGTCAGATATTTATGCTGATTATGAACGTGTGGTGTCTGAGGATATTTACTTCGATGGTAGGAAATTTCATCGCAAATCCATTGTTTTTATAAAAAATTTAGAAATGAGGTCGTATAAATATATGAAAAGAAAAAACTTTATTATTTTATTATCGGTGATAATTGTAATCGCTGTGATGTTCACAGTTAAAACATACGCACTGACGGAAAGCGAAGTGAACGCACAGGTTGCGGCGAGCAGCAAAGAAGCGGTTGGCGGAAATGTGTTCATATGGTTTCTGTGCGCGATAGCGTTCATGAAAATCTCGCAGAAAATCGAGGGGATAATGAACAATCTGGGAATCAACGTGACGAAAATGGGCGGATCGATGCTGGGGGAAATCATGATAGCGATGCGTGGGATGTCGATGATGAAAAACTTTTTCGGCGGTGGCAAGAGCGGTGCGGGAGGGACAAATAACAACAGTACAGGAAACGGCGGGAATTCAGGGTTTTCGCCGTGGGGCTTTTCAGGAACGGTAGGACGCAGAAATTCCAATACGCCGCAAAACAGCTCGTCAAATAATAGTGGCACTGGTTCATCTGGCGGTCTGCCAACCGGTACAGCGAATCAAGCTGCTGGAAATATCGGAAACACACCTCTCGGATTATCCGCTCCGCAGAATGTGAATAACATTAGTAACAATACGACAGAAAGCAATCCAGCCGATACATCGAATCAAGACAGTGGTATGCCCAATGTAATACCAATATCCTCAGACGGAACTATAACCGATAATCAATCTGGAATATCCCCGGCAGAAAATATAATTCAAAACGGTAATGCGCTTAACGGTATCTCGCCGGCATCTCAAAATGTAAGTAATATCAACGGCGTTTCAGATGAAATATCTCAAGATGGCGTACCTAATCAAGCCAACGACGGTCTTCCTATAGGTGATTCACAGGTCGGTACGATGTCCGATACCAATGTGGTAAGCACGGAAAAGATTTTCGAGGTATCCGGCGATAATGCAATTGCCAATATACCAATGAACAGTACAGAAAATATGCCGCCGTCTGATACAATCGGCGCAAAAACAAGCTATACAAATATAAACTCTATATCATCTGAAAACAGCGCGGCGAATAATATACCAGTATCTGACACGATAAATAACAACTATGATACAAATGCCGTAAATACCGGAAACACAGATAAAATATCTGAATCTTTCAATAGGAGCACAAACGGTAGCATATCGGTAGTCGACGCGGGAAATATTCCTGCAGAAACAAACGACACAAGCGGGTCAAATACAATAAACACAGAAAAGATTTTTGAGACATCTGCCGAAAACGGAAGCGGTGTGACGCCGATACCAACGCCCGGTGATGTACCCTCAATTTCAATTAACTCTAATAGCGGAAACGTAGAAAAAGGCTTTGACCCGCCTGACAGTAACGGAAGTAGTTCCATATCAATACCAAGCTCGGAAGTCATACTGTGTGACACCCCATACGCAGGGTACATAGATAAACCCGACGCGCATAATTTCACAGACATTGAAATTGGTAACAGTGTGATAACCGGAACAGAAACGCCGTCAGACACTCCGGTCGGCAAGAATTTCAGTATGTACGACGCAAACGAATATACAGCTCCGAATGGTAAATATACGACAGTCGCAGATGCCGGCAGTTCAAAGTGGTATAAACAATATGCGAACAACAACGGCAAAATGACGCCGTACAAAAATCAGAACAGCGGAATGGGGAACAACATAGATACGGCGCGGAAATTGCCGGGATCGCCGGGAAAGGATGTGACAGATAATGCCATCAGACGAAAAAAATGACGGCGCGTCCGACATTTTCGAAAGAGGTCTCAACGCAATCAACAGCGCGATAAACGCGGGAAAAACTGTGTCGGGACTGGCGAAAGGCGCATCGGTCGGCGGACCGTACGGCGCGATAGCGGCTGGTCTGTGGCAGAACAGAAAAACGGTTGGTAAAATCATAGCCGCAGTCGCGGTTATATTTATGCTGCCCGTACTCTTTGTACTCATGCTGCCGTCAATCATATTCGGAAGTCTGTTCGGCGGCGGAAACGGTTCTGATATATCAGATGTGCCGGATATAAACATAATGAACGACAACGCCGCCATTGTGCAGAATATCAGCGAGATAGAAACGGCGATAAATGATATTCTGCGCGAGAGTCACGACAAGGTGATAGCCGATATAAACGCCGAAATATCGGAATTTTCGGCAGATACTAAAACGGAAATAACTGACAGTCACTCAGACGATATATTTTTCAACAGCGACCTGATTATATCGCAGTATTGCGCGTCAAAAGATAAGTACGACGATATAAACCTCGACGACCTGAAAGCGACTATAGAATCAGAAAGAGACAGTCTGTTCAGCTACACGTCAGCGACAGATACAATCGCCGAAAAAGACGCCGATGACAATGATATATCTGTTACGAAAATCACATACACAGTCATATACTCCGGAGACGATTATTTCGCGGACAATGTGTTTCACCTCACGAACGAGCAAAAGACATATGCCGCAGATTACGCCGAAAATCTGAACATATTTCTTGATAACGATTTCAACAATCAGGTGTAAGCAGTACATAATTCCTTATCGGATTTAGCAGATACATACCCATATGAGTGGACAGACGACAAATTCAATTCGCCGTTCGCGGACATGGACTGGAAGTCGCACATCACATCGGGATTCGGCAGCCGAACTGACCCTATCACAGGCGCGCAGGATTTTCATACGGGCATCGACATCGCATTTCCCAAGAACACGCCAATTCATGCGGCAAAATCGGGGATTGTGGTGGTATCGGAGAAGAAGACGACGGGTTACGGGTATTGTATCGTCATCAATCACGGGGACGGATATACTACGTTATATGGACATTGTAACGAGCTTCTGGTGAATGTCGGAGACGAAGTGAGCGCAGGCGATGTGATAGCGCGGGTTGGGACTACTGGGATGTCTACGGGATTTCACACTCACTTCGAGATTCTTTTTAATGGGGTGCCTCAAAATCCTATGGATTATATCGGATAATCCTTGACTTTCGTAAGGGTTTGATATATAATATATAAGAAGAAGAACACGCGAGGATTGAAGTTTTTATGGAAAATATTACTGAAAATAAAATAACTCTGTATCACGGCTCTGACAAGATATTGAAAACACCTGAGTTTGGTAAAGGCGAAATCAACAATGATTACGGTCAGGGGTTTTATTGTACAAAAAATAAAGGGCTGGCAGGAGAATGGGCTGTGCTTTGGAACGGGAAAGACGGTTATATAAATGAATATTCTTTTGATTATACAAATCTGAACGTTTTGTATTTGAATCAGCTGCCGATAGAGAACTGGGTTGCTGTTTTGCTTGATAACAGGAATATTTACAGTCTTGATGATTTTGAGTTACGTATAAGCGTGTTTTTGCAGAAATATCTGGTTGATATTTCCGATTATGATATTATAGAGGGTTGGAGAGCCGACGATGCGTTTTTTACGTATATTACTGATTTTATTTCAAATGCTTTGTCTTTAGAGAATTTGAAATTGGCGTTGAATTTCGGAGGATTAGGTAATCAAATCTGCCTGAAATCACAAAAAGCTTTTGATATAATTGAATTTACTGCTTATTACCCCGCGTCTGCGTCAAGGTTTTTAAAGTCGGCGCAGGACAGAGATTTGTTGGCTAAACAGCAATATCGGCAAATGTACCGAAAAGCGATAGGTACAGTTCTTGAAAATTTAATTGGAAAGGAGAATTTATAATGGGTGCGTATCATGAAATATACGTTGGACAAATACAGAGGACTCAGGGAAAAGTATTTTTGTATATACAGGACGAATTACCCGGAGCGGACGTGAAGTGGTTTATAGAAAAATATATGAGAAGCGATATACGGAGGCTGCTTGATTCGGCGAATCCTAAATTAGCGGCAAAACCAGCCCCTGAACTAATTCATGCTTTTATAAACCGGGAGTGCGGCGGCGAATATCAGCGCGGAGAAGAATGGTGGGGGTTCTTACCGCAATGGGTGGGTGAAATATACTCGTTGTATCAGTGGAAATATGAAGTACCGAGTGCACAGTTGATTGAATTGCTGCCGTTATCCGATATGGAGCGGATGTATATACCGGGGCATCAAATGGGCTGGGAGGCGGCAGTGAATAAAATACACAATGTTGTACTCGCAAAAGCAGCTTATACTCAATAAAGAAACCGGAAAGATTTTTATTTTTACGTCAAATCAATAAAAATATTATAATAATATTTACAGGCAAATCTTTTATCATCATATAAAAGGTTTGCTTTTTTTATTTTAACGAGAGGAGGCGAAAGTCAAAATGGCGAAAAAAGACGAAGAAACCGACCAAGTATATTATATCCCGTCAAACTTCATTGATACCGGAACACTGTTCGGCGGCATGGTGAAACTGCGAAATATGATTGAAGCGGCTGCGGTAGTTATAGTCGTAGGACTGCCGGTTTTAAGACTGTCTGTGTCAATCACGGCAAAGATTATCATCTCATGCTTCACCGTTTTGCCGCTTGGATTGCTTGCAGTAATGGGTATTTCGGGCGAAAGCTTGTCGTCGTTCATAATCGGATTCGTCCGATTTGTGAAGAACCGCCGCATTCTCGGCAGTGCGCCGTCGAAAAACAAGATTATATTGCGGTTGGCGGAAATATTCTATAATATACGCAAAGCGGTAAAAAGATATATGTACAAGCTAACGCATAATCCGCCGAAAAAGCGCGATGTTTATGATTTCGACGGAGCGAAAATTATAGAAATACCGGAAGATACGGGCATAATCAAAAACGTCGCGGACTATCTGCCGGTGTTGAAAATCGAAAACGGTATAATTTATACAAAAGATCACAGGTATATCAAGATAATCGAAATTGAGCCGGTAAATTTTTTTCTGCGCAGCGCGCGGGAACAGAAAAACATCATCTATTCGTTTATCAGCTATCTGAAAATCAGCCCTGTGAAACTGCAATTCAAAGTCGTATCCAAACGCGCGGACATCAACCGTCACTTAAAGCATATCAGAGCGGATATTGCCCGTGAAACCGACGAAAAATGTATAGCACTGCAAAAGGACTATGAAAATCTGATACGGCAAATCGGTTCGCGGGAAGCGGTTACGCGGCGATTTTTCGTGATATTCGAGTACGAGGCAAATGTGGGAAACAGGCGCATGACAACCGAAGCTCAGGCGATAACGGAACTCAACACCACTGTTCACACGGCGAAAAACTACCTGCCGCACTGCGGAAACGAAATCATAGTTCACGACGATGAAAACGAATTTCTGACCGATGTGCTGTATAGTCTGCTCAACCGCCGAACCAGCGTGGAAAAACCAATTACGGACAGAATCCGTGAAGTCATGCAAGAATCGGACGACGTAGATAATATCTCTGTAACAGAATTCATTGCTCCAAACGGCATAGATTTTTCGCACTCGAAGTATATAGTCATGGACGGGGTGTACCACGCATATCTGATGATACCGTCGCACGGCTACAGATCGCAGGTTGCGGCGGGCTGGACGTCATTATTAGTCAATGCCGGAGAGGGTATCGACTTGGATATATTTCTATATAAACAGCCGAAAGATAAGTTACAGCGGAAACTCGGACAGCAGCTTCGTATCAACCGCAGCAAAATCAAGGAAACATCAGATACAAACACCGATTTCGACGATTTGGAGAGCGCAATCAGGAGCGGTTACTTTTTAAAAGAAGGTATCGCGAACAACGAAGATTTTTATTATATGAACATACTGTTGACAATTACAGGAGATTCCGCTGATGAATTAGACTGGCGGATAAATGAGATGAAAAAATTGATGATGTCGCAGGATTTGGACGTTTTTACATGCCACTTCAATCAGGAGCAGGCATTTCTGTCTGCATTGCCGTTCGTTTCGCTCAACAAGAGCTTATATGACCGCTCTAAGCGTAACGTACTCACAATGGGAGCGGCAAGCTGCTACCCTTTCACAAGTTACGAGATGTGCGACGACAACGGCATACTGTTCGGCGTCAACAGACACAACAATTCGCTTATCATCGTCGATATATTCAACTCTAAAGTATATAAAAACGCAAACATGGCGATACTCGGCACTTCAGGCGCGGGAAAGACGTTCACCATGCAGCTGATGGCGCTACGGATGCGGCGTAAAAACATACAAGTATTTATTATCGCGCCGATAAAAGGGCATGAATTTTATAGAGCCTGTAAAAACATCGGCGGCGAATTCATTCAGATATCGCCTGCCGCGAAAAACTGTATCAACATCATGGAGATACGCAAGGTTGACCGAACAACGTCTGAACTCATTGACGGAGGTTCGATTGAAAAGTCCGAACTCTCCGCAAAAATCCAACGGCTTCATATCTTTTTTTCTCTATTGATTCCGGATATGAGTCATGAGGAGAAACAGCTTCTCGATGACGCGCTTATTAAGACTTACGCAAATAAAAACATAACCCACAATAATGACAGCCTCGTGGATCCTGATAATCCAGATATATACTGTGAAATGCCAATTTTGGGCGACCTATACGATGTGTTATTGAAAACGCCTGAAACAAAACGGCTTGCCAATATTCTGAACCGTCTGGTTCACGGCTCGGCAAGCGCGTTCAATCAGCACACTAACATCACCTCAACAATAAATATACTGTGCTTGATATATCAGAACTCACGGGCGATTTGCTGCCTGTCGGAATGTATGTTGCGCTAGAGTTTGTATGGGACAAAACGAAAGAAGACAGGACGGCTGAAAAAGCAATTTTTCTTGACGAGCTGTGGAACCTTATATCGAAAGACAAACTCGCGGCAGAATTTGTATTAGAGATATTCAAGGTCATACGCGGGTACGGCGGTTCGGCGATATGCGCCACGCAGGATTTGAACGACTTTTTCGCCTTAGACGACGGCAAATACGGCAAAGGTATCATCAACAACGCAAAGACTAAAATAATTCTGAATCTCGAAGACGATGAAGCGCAGCGCGTTCAATCCATTATACACTTGTCCGAAGCGGAGGTTATGGCGGTAACGCACTTCAAGCGCGGCAACGGGCTTATATCGACGAACAACAATAATATCACAGTGGAATTTAAATCGAGCGCACATGAAGCCCGCCTTATAACCTCGGATCGCAGTGAACTTAGGGAAATAGTACAAAATTTTCAAGATATATAGATTACGGAACCAAATCAATAAATGAAATGGCATAGGTTTGCCAGTTTTCCTGGGGATAATTTCAAGCTGGAAATATAATCTTTGACATGGGAGACAAGAGAGCCGAGATTTTCAAAGAGAGTATTGTGGGTGACGTTGGAGCGGGTATCTTTCCACAAATGCTCAATGGAGTTAAGATCGGAGCAGTAGGAGGGGATGTACATCAGGGTTATGTTATGAATGTTTTTGCTCCACCAATCGTCTATACCCTTGAAATGATGGTATTTGGCGTTATCTATCGGCATAATCGCTGTTCTATGGTATAACGCGAGTGTTTCGGACAGATTGAGCATGAAATTCGTGCCGTACTCTGAAAATTTCGAGTATATCGGCGATGCGAACTATAGAAAGCTGTACAATTCCGTCAAATGTAACGGCAGGCTTGACGGCTGGATTGAAGTATATAAATCTATAGATATAGGCTCCGCAAGCAGTAGTATACCGGCGAAAATCGCGGTTCTGGCGAGCTTCGCGAGCGTTTTGATTTCGCAGGTGAAAAGTCTGCTGTACGTACATATTTCATCTCTGGGGCGTATCCGACATCGGCAAAACTATGTGTTTGCGATTAGCGGCTTCGGTTTGGGGAGACCCTGACGCATATGTGCAGAATCTGAACGCCACAAATGTCGGGCTTGAACGGACGGCGCATTTCCTCTGCAATCTGCCGTTGATTCTGGACGAGTTGCAGACGATACGCGACGACAATCTGAGCAAACTGATATACCTCGTTTCGCAGGGACAGGGCAGAACTCGAGGTTCGGCTGACGGGGTGCAGAACACACCTGACTGGCACAGCACCATCATCACGACGGGCGAACAGCCGCTCACATCTGAGCGGTCGGCGGGAGGCGAGTTTAACCGGGTCTTCGATGTGTACTGCGACAAAAAGATATTCGAGACTCCGGAGGAGATATATTCGGTCACGGGCAAAAATTACGGCTGGGCTGGGTGTGCGTTCATACTGGCTGTAATGGGCGGATATGAGGCTACAGTTGAATTGCTGACGCACAACAGCGTCGATTTGAGCTTCGTTGACTTGAAAGAAAAGTTCGGACAGTGGTAAAGAATGCGGGCGGGAATCTTAGCGGAAAAAAACGAATGTGTACAGCTCTGCTGCTGCTCGCAGACGAGTTTGTCAATATCATTCTTTTAGGGATGACTGAAAATGAGGCGCAGAATAAGACCTGCGAATTTTTCAAGCTGCTGATAAAATACGTGGAGCCGCGGGACGATACCGACGTTGTGCGCAGAGCATACGATTATATTCTGGCGTGGATTGTCGAAAACAAGTGCAAATTCGCGCAAAAAACAGCTGCGCCAGGCGATGACGAAGTTGCTTCAAATGTGATTAACACGATAGCGGCTGAGAACAGAATGCCGGAAGTATGGGGCAAATTCGAAACGAAAGACAGCGTGTTTTTGTCCGGGAAAATCCTCAAAGACGTTTTGGACGAAGGGGGGTATAGCTATGAACTGATAATCAACGAATTCAACAGACGGGGTTGGACGGTTACTGCGGAAAACCAGGATAAATCGACGAAAAGGCTCAGACTGAGCGGAATAGCGGTACGCGGAGTCGAAATAAAATTGGATTTATAAATTAACAGAATTAAATTTATATGAACTGTGACACCTGTGACACTTCCGTGACACCATTGGTGTCACAGCATTTGCCGCATTTTATCAGGGGTTTTAATATACTGTGACACCGTGACACCAAATATTATATACTGTCTCGTAAGGAACAGATACGTTATTTACTATAATATATATTACATATATGTATATGTATATAATGCCGATTTTGGTGTCACGGTGTCACAGCAGCCACTTTTCTATGGTAAAATGAGCCGAAAGTGCGTGACACCTCATGTGTCACAGGGCGTGTCACGGTGTCACAAAAAAGGGAGGGATTATTTTTGAAAACAAGAAAAGATTTACAGAGAGAAATGTTAGAGATTATACGAATTATGTCAGCGTACAGGACGCTGAAGTACAAACAGTTACTGCGCATATTTTCTAACAAGCCCGAAGACATCATATGGGGTATTATTTCGCGGCTGATAAAGGAAAAACGTCTTTTTTACAGTAGACTTGTTCGGAAATTAAGAACTGGCTAATTCAAAGTTGTGTAAGCCGCAGAAAAGCGACACTCTCAACCCAAAGCGTTTGCGGCGGTTTCTATAGGGATAGTCAAGAATGTGGAATCG
>WQYZ01000169.1 GCA_009780985.1 Oscillospiraceae bacterium
AAGCGCATCGGGATACGACACTTTCACAAGTCCGGCGGAATTTGTGTCCTGCCATTTCCCCGAATCTGTTTCAATCGCCAGAAATTCGTCCACTTCGGGTATATTGTCTTTAGTATAATTTAATGCTTTCATAACTGTGGCGGTATCTGCGGCAGAGCCTTCCATGACGTAGATTTTACCCGAGGGGTCGAGCTCTCTGACAAGCTGCGCAACCGCTTTTGTAACGCGCCAGTCGGCACATTCTCCGTTCACTTCGGGTGAAAGCGGTCTTCCCTGCCAGCCCGGAAGACAGTAATCATACATATTGACTAAGTTGGGTTTAAGCACGACTGTATCGCCGTCTTTTACAAGCCCCTGAAGTCCGCCGGCAAGATTAACCGCTTCTGTAACCACGGCTTTTATATCGTCGAACGTAAGGTCTGTCGCATTCGCTTTGTCCGACTGCGATATGCCGACCAATGAATTTGAATCTATCGACAGTTTATCATATACGGGAACATCTAAAACCCCCGCCGGAGCTGCCGTTGTCGGAACAGCCGTAGTATCTGCTGCCGTCGTGCCTGATGTGTCAGACGTCCCCGCAGAGGTATTGTTGATGCTCTGCTGAACTGCGGCATTATTGTTGTTAATGTTATTATTGTTGTTGCAGTTGATTAAACTGAAAAGCCCCCCTGTCAGAATCAAAGCAAGTATCAGTATATAGCAAATATTTTTAAAAATATGCTTTTTGTTTTTTTTCATCACTTTACTCCTAAATTTAGTATATATGCGAATCACGAGTTGATTTTTTTCATGTAGGGGCGGGCATTGCCCGTCCGCAAAATTGTGCTATATCAACAGACGCGCACTGCACGCCCCTACAATTCAACATTTCTTATTTTAACTCGTGATTGGCATTATATATTTATAAATACAAAATTATAATATAGTATAACACAAAAATTTTAAAATTTCAACATCATTTCAAAATTAATGGCAGTAACATCATTTTTTATTTTTTGTTTTGACCGGTTTATTCTCTTCAATCATTTTATGAGCATATCCTGCCATAGCTATACTACCATACGGCATTAAAAATATAAGCATATAAAACAAAATTATTGAAAGATATATCCATTTTAATAAATTATATGGCATATAAGGAATAAGTATCGCGGCAATTATACTGCTAACAATTATAATAATAAACAATATCCACCATGCAGTCGTTATGCCATACCATAATATGCTATGTACACAGCCTTTGGTATAATCAAAACTTTCTTTTATAATCGTATACGCTTTTTTACTTGTGTCACGGATAAAAATATAGTTTATCAAATATAAACGCATTAGAAAATAGAAATAAATAAAAAAGAAGAGAAAAGAAAATATTGATAATCCCGCAATAAGAATATTAACTTCATAATTTGGCATTGTTTTATCATTTTTTAAAAAATCCGAAATATATGACGGCAAAGCATTTATTAAATTTAAAAACAAATTACATAATCCCAATAAAAACGAAGTCATTATTAATCTTTTTTCCATAAAAAACGCAAAAATTTTATTAAACTCACTTTTACCATTTAAATATGTATCATATGAATAAGCGCATATTCCAATAGCCAAAGGGGTAAATATTAAAGTCAAAAAATAAGATATTATTCCTGCCCATATAGTGCCAGTAAACGGTATTTTAAAAAGCATTGCGGCTACAGCGGGGATATACCCTATAAATGAAATTGAAACAAGACTCCAGTAACACGCTTTTGTGCGCTTCCACGAAAATTTGCGTATTTGTTCGTTTGACGCGTTTGTGGGAGGCGCAGAAGAATTTTTAAAATTTATTTTTTTAGACATAAAATATTCTCCCATAAATCTGTTTATTACTGTTATTTACACATACACCAATCCCATTATAATCGACGAAATCAAAAGAAATACGCAGTATCCCACCAAAAACAACGGAGTAAATAACGCCGCCATTGCGCTGAGAGGCGTGGGGCGCGTAGCCGGTCCGACGATAAAAAACGCAAGCGCCGCCCCGTTTCCCATACCCTGATCCATCATTGAACGCACGAGCGGTATCGCGCCTCCGCCGCAGGCATACATAGGTATCCCCAAAAGCGCGGCAAACAGTATAGACTGTATCCGTCCAGCCTGAAAAGAATCAAGCACCCATTTCGACGGAATATAAAGCTGTATAATCGCGCCTAACAATATACCAATAAGCAGATAAAATCCCACGTTTTTTAGCTGTTCAAAACAATTCAGCAAATATTGTTTTACAATAAATATCTTTTTCCCTCTGCTTGAAATATTGGTTCCGCCGTTCTCATATATTTCAATATTTTTCTTTACAATATATTTTTTCGGAAGAAAATAAGTCAGCATGCCGATTATTACGCTGAATATAAAAACTGCGATTATACGGGCAACTGCCATTTCAACGCCTATCCCTCCGAGCGTCATTATAAACAACTGGGGATTCATCAATGACGACGCGGATAAAAACGTTATAAGCGGTGCGACGCTTACCCCGCTTTTGTATAATTCTATGACTACCGGGATAGTTCCGTAAGTGCACAGCGGCGATACCATTCCTATAATTGAAGCCGACACGACGGATATAAACGGCGATTTCGACACCCACTTATAGACGATTTTTGTCCATGAAGTAAATTTTAAGAGCTCTCCGATTAATATCCCGATTAAAAGATACGGCAGTATCTGAATCAAATAATCCCAGCATGTCATCAACAATATGGGAATCGAGTCGATAAACCATTGCAAAGTCATGTTATTTAAAATTCCCCTTTCCGGTTATTGTTTTGTTGATGTTGACAGAAATATAAGTATATGATATGATTATGATATTATAATTTATCTTATATAAATTTGTGAAAGGAAAGAAACATATGAAAAGAGAACGCGTAATTTCGGCAGTAGCGCACAAAAATACCGAGCCTGTGCCGTATGATATTGATTTAACTATTCCGCTTGCCGGTAAGATGTGCGGTCATTTGGGGATACAGCAGGATAAATTATGGGATTGGTTTGATAATCACATAGAAGCCGTACTTTACAGAAAAGGTCAGTATCTTGAAAACGGTATATATGAAGACCCGTTCGGCGTAAAATGGGACCGAAGCGGAGCGGACAAAGATATAGGCATTATAAAAGAATATATATTGAAAGAACCCAAAATGGGCACTTATCATATTCCCGAGCCCAATCTTGATTATGTTGACGAAATTACCGCAAAACTGTTTGAAGTAAACAGAGATTCGTATAAATTGGGGAAAATCGGTTTTTCACTGTTCGAACGAGCATGGAGTTTACGAGGACTTGAAAATTTCCTCGCAGACCTTGCGTGCGAAGAAAAATTCGTGTGCGAACTGCTTGAGCAGATATTGGATTACAATATGAAAATAATAGACAGAGCGTTGACATATCCTATAGACGGATTCTTTTTCGGCGACGATTACGGACAGCAGCGGGGCTTGATGATGAGTCCTTCTGCATGGCGCAGATTTATAAAACCGTGTCTTGCCAAAATGTTTGAAAAAGCGAAACTTTCAGGAAGAACCGTAGCTCTCCATTCATGCGGAAATATATCTGCCATATTGGGGGATCTTATAGACATTGGGCTTGACATATATCAGACGGTACAGCCTGAGATATACGGCTTGAAAGAAGTAAAAGAACAGTTCGGGGCGCATCTGACATTTTGGGGAGGGATAAGCACACAGCAGGTTTTACCATATGTCACGCCAGATGAAGTCAGAAAGATAACGGCGGAGACGATAAAAATCTTAGGGAAAAGCGGAGGTTATATAGCCGCTCCGACGCATCAGGTTCCCGCGGATGTGCCTGTCGAAAATATAATAGCATTAGCCGACGCGTTTAAAAATCAATAACTCTACAGACTGTCAACCTCCACCAACGCTTTTCTCTCGCAAGATAACTCTACGGCTTCGATAATCTGAGAACATTTTACGCCGTCCATAAAGTCCGGACATATCGGGTTCAACGGTTTATCGTTTGCGATAGATTCCGTAAATTCATAAAGTTCGTGTATAAACGTATGCTCGTAGCCGATTACATGCCCTACGGGCCACCATGCGTACATATACGGGTGAATCGCTTCGCTCGCCTGAATTAACCTGAATCCCTGGGTTCCCGGTTCGTCCGCCGCACTGAAATACTGCAATTCGTTCATACGCTCGAAAATAAATTTTAAACTGCCCAATTCGCCGTTTATTTCGATTGACATATCGTTTTTATGTCCCTGCGCAAATCTTGTGGCTTCAAAAACTCCGAGCGCGCCGTTTTTGAACTCCGCGACGAACACGGTCCCGTCGTCGACTTCAACGTCGGCGCAGGGAGCGGCATCGCCTGCTTCAATTGATCTTGGGTCGATTGAAACTGCTTTTCCCGATAAGCCTGTCATGCTCTCGCTTAATGGACGGCTTTTGACAAACGTCTTGCTCATTGCCATGACAGTTGAGAATTCACCCGCCAAAAATCTCGCCATATCAATAAAGTGCGCGCCTAAATCGCCTAAAGAACCCGAACCGCAGACTTTTTTATCAAGACGCCAGACAAGCGGGAAATCCGGATCTATAATCCAATCTTGCAAAAAATTTGCTCTAACGTGGAAAATCCTGCCGATTTTGCTGTCGTCAATAAGTTTTTTTGCAAGCAGAACAGCCGGAGCGAATCTGTAATTAAATCCGATTTGATGTTTGATTTTATTCTTTTCCGCAGTTTCGTAAATTTCACGCGCGTCTGCGAGAGTCAAAGCGAGCGGTTTTTCGCAGAATATATGCTTGCCTTCATTTGCGGCGGCGATTGCGATTTCTTTATGTACATTTGACGGAGCGGTGATGTCAATCATGTTTATATCCGGACGTTTGACGAGTTTTTCCCATGATAGTTCGTATTCCGACCAGCCGTATTTTTCGGCGGACTGCTTGATCCACTCCTCATTCCTGCCGCAGATGACTTTCATATTTATATTTGCAGAGTTGTCAAAAAACATGCCGATTTTAGATAGCGCGTTGCTGTGGGCTTTACCCATAAATTTATATCCGATAAGCCCGACGTTTATATTTTTCTTTGCCATAAAAAATACCTCCGAGTAAATATTTAAAAATATTATTTTTATAAATTATACACTAAAAAATTTGATTTATCAATATCAAAATAATTAAATTAAACAAAATTATAAATTTTTTATTTTTTCACAACTGTTATTTGGATATGAAAACTTCTCTCAACTTATATTTGTATTTACAAAAGCGCCTCTATTGCGCGTTGAAAATATGTATGATATAATATAATCACAAAATCGATTTTGGTATAAAAAATAAATTAAAAATTAAAAATTGAGAGGTATTTAAAATGTCATATCAGGATATAGGCAAAAATATTGCGAAACTCCGTAAAGAAAAAAATATAACGCAAGAAGAACTCGGAAAAGTTGTTGGGTTATCCGGTCAGGCTGTGTCAAAATGGGAAAGCGGCGGTTCGCCGGATATAGAAATGCTCGCTCCCATTGCTGATTATTTCAGCGTGTCGATTGATTCGCTGTTCGATAGAAAAATCAAAGACTACTCAGATTTAAATTCTGCGATTGCCGGCAGTTTTATGGAGATGTCAGACGATGCCGAAAGATTTAAAAAAGCTTTCGATTATTGTTCCACATTCCAATCTTGCAACCAAGGCGAACTGAAAATCTGTTATAACGGAAATCCAGACAATTCGCTGAATTTATGTTTCATATATTCGAGAAACGGCATAACGCATACATCAAACAGTGATAAATTAAAATATTTTTTCATGATACCGGAAATAAGCGAAGGCATACGCGATATGTTTAAATTTAAAGAAGAATACATAAAATTATTCGGAGTATTATCAGATTCCGATGTTTTAAAATCGATATTTTATCTGCTGTCTATAAAGACAAGCGCGTTTACCACTAAGCTATTCGAAAAAAAATTCAAATTTTCGCCTGAAAAATCGCAGAATATCATAGACAAATTAAAATCGGTGGGAATGATAGAATCAGTCAATACAGAATTTGACGGCGAAATAAAACAAGGCAATAAATTTATTTATTCAAATTCGTTTATACCGTTTATTTTATTCTCATCTGATTTGGCTGAAGCCGTCAAAAAATATTCTACAGACGGCAGTACAAGCGGAATATCAGAAAATCCATTCATAACCGCTATAAATAAAAACGTATAAAAGCGTACAAAATAGTTGAGGGGACTATCCCAAGTTCCCCTCAATTATTTTTATTATTTATTTGTTATCATATACCTTGATTTTCTGCATTTTCTGTCGTTGCAGCCGAAGTTTTATTTTGATGATTCTGATAGTTTCCAGGGACGAACGGCGTTATGCCCGAATCTGGATTGTTTGTCGTTGCTTGTCCGTCTTGATTTTTCTGACTGTTCCAATTATCGCGGCTGCCGCGCTGTCCGCCTTTGAAATTCATACTCGGAGCATTTGAACTGCTGAAATTGTTGACGGTTGTCTGCATTTTGGCGTATTCTGTATCAGCGTCAGCCTGCGTCATTTTGCCTGCCGTAACAGCCGCGTCAAGTTTCGTTTTGCAATTTGCTAAAACCTGCGCTTTGTAGGCGTCCATTTTACCAGCCTCTTCTAAGACTTTGAATAAATTGCCGTTTGCCGTCTGTACTTGTGTTTTGAGTTCGTCCTGCGTAATTCCCATTACGGAAGCCGCAGTCGCCATATCGTAACCGCCCATGCAAGCCATACCCATGTCCATTCCGCCGCGCGCCATTTTACTATCGCCGCCGAAAGGCATTGAAGTATCGGCGGTTATGCTGTTTATTTTGGTCTGTTCGCTGGCGTATTGCTTATCGGCTTGGTCCTGTGTCATTTTACCTGCCGTGACTGCGTCGTCGAGTTTTGTTTTATAATCCGCTAAAACCTGCGCTTTGTATGCGTCTAACTGCCCTGCGTCATTTAAAACCTGTACTATATTGCCGTTTGCGGCGTCAAGTCTAGTCTGAAGCTCGTCCTGTGTAATTCCCAAGAATGTTGCGACATCTGACGGGTTAAAGAAATCGCGTCCCATACCCATATCCATACCGCGCATTCCTTTTTTCATGTCCGCATTGGACTTATTGCCGCTTTTAGCGGTAACGGCAGAGCCGGTTGAATTAGTTGAATTGGTATTGTTGTTATTGTCAGAAGCGTTTGCCAGCAGCGCAAACGAGCCGGCTGAAATAATTCCGACGCATAATACCGCCGCCAGTATTATTTTTACTGTTTTGTCTTTTTTCTTCTGTCTGTTTTGATTATTTTGTGTGTTATTTGATTCGTCAATCATAAGAAAAACCTCCTTCTTCGATTATTCTCTTATTTTTGCTTGTTTTGTTTATACCGGTACAGTTATTATTGTACACAAAATTTTTCTATTATGTTTAAACAAACGCGGGCAAAACTGCGGGAATATTTTGTTAATATTGACGAAAAAGCGGCAAAAAACATGAGCATAAAGTCCCAATATTATAAGTTAAGAAGGGCAGTTTCGCCAAAGCCCTCTTTTGTAAAGAGGGTGGCGTCGCCGAATAATGTAAAAAACTGCACAAATATACTGGATGCGACGACGGGTGTTTTGTTAAAATTTCACAAAACACCCGTCACGCGATTTGATGTAATATTATAATTCTCTGCAAAGTTCTCGCGTGCCACCCTCTTTACAAAAGAGGGCTTTGGCGAAATTTCCCTTTATCCGTCTATGATCTGTAATGAAGTTTCGACAGTGTTCTTATTGATTGTTAATCCCAAAATCTGCGTAGATACTTCTCCGTCATCGAATGTGACTGTGACCTTTATTCTGTCGTTTATATATATTTCGCGGGAAATACCATTTCCTTGTTTATATGCCTCGTCCATCGTAATTTTTCCAAATGACAACCATCTCATAATTGAACATATAAAAGTGGTTTGATTCGCATCTTCTTTGATTAATCTTATACTATTAGTCGGCGGCAATTCTGCTAATCTTCCATCATCATTTCCATAAATTGCATATAACTCCCATACTCCTTTTGTTTTATCTTCTTTCGTCTGGAAACATATCCAAAAATAATTGTCAAGATTATTTTTTATATCTTTAAAACATTTCTCTTTTATATCATCTAATACGCCGCTGTCCCAATATTCTTTTAATTTTTGTATATTAATATAATTACTTCCGTCTATTTTCCCAATAACAACATTTTCGTGAGGAAGAATATCTTCGCTTATCTCTGCTGAATATAAATTATTTTCGGTTATGCCGATACCGTTGTTTTCGTCTGTAAAACATACCGATTTTATATTGTCGCCCTCGATTGTAAGTTTAAACGGCTGAAGATTGGAAGTCCAAATTGTGCCATCTCTAAAAAACTTAGTACCGCTACTACTATATCCCGACGGCAATTTTATTGCCACATTTTTTTGCAATTCAACATCATGTCCTACGTTTTTCGATTGAGACATATCGTCCGCCGCATATGCGGAAAGCGAGAACCAATTGCCGCTTTTCGGACTTTCTGTGGCGGAGATTGAATTTGCGTCGCTGTTTGTCGGTGGATTTACTGAATTATTTACAAGTCGCGGCACGGTAAACACACTTCCGAAAACAATCGCCAAAACTAATGCGGCAGGCAAAGTATATTTGACAATCCGTTTAAAATTAATCCCGCGCTTTTCTTTTATTGTGACGGTTTGCGTCTGCGCTTTTGTCAAAACGCTCGCCAGAATATCGTCTTTATTTATAGAATTCTGCTCTATTATATTTTTAAATAAATCTTTTTTGTTCATATCAAAATTTACCCCTTTCACACGTTATATTTTTCTTTGATTTGTTTAAGCGTCCTGAAAAGCCGGTTTTTTACGGTGGATTCGTTGACTTTCAAAGTTTCGGCAATATCGCGGAGTTTTTCGTCGTATTGAAAATATAAAACAAATATTTTGTATGTCAGAATATCGGTATTTTTTATATACTTCCATATTTCCTCGCACAAAAGGTTGTTTATTTCATCTGTTTCGACAAGTAATTCCCGCTCTATGTCTTCGAAATTTTCGTCGTCCGCCTTTGAATATACCGGTATGTTTTTCGACGACAAATTCCATATGCCGTAGATTTTGTATAATTCGTGTTTCGCGGTCTTTACAAGATATTTTATAGGCTCTTTTATATCTGTTCTTTTGCTCATTCTTGTGTAAAGATTCAGATATGTATTTTGCACAATATCCGGTATATCGCCGGAATTTCTGCATTTTGACAGCACGTACCTGAATATGCCGTCATAAGTCGAATTGTATATTTCAGTAAATTTTTGATTCAGTTCCGCGGCTGTCAAATCTATCACGCCTTTACTTTTATATTTGCCGGAATTTTCTGTTATATTTTCAATATCTTCCATAATGCCCGTTCTTCCCCCGCTTTCGATTTAATCAAACTTATATAAATTTCAAATACAGCCGTATCACTATAAATGATACCAAAAATATATATTTAGTTTCAAGCAAAATAAAAAAATATTTAAAATTTTTCGCAAAATTCTATCGAACGTAAAATCGACATAAATTTTTAAAATAAATTTTCAATTTATAAAAATTTCTAGGTTGACATTCTTTGCATATTTTTATATAATTTTTATATTATGATATATTATAAATTTGAATATATTTAAAGATAATAAGATCAAAAAGATGCAGAAACGAGGTTGAAATTAAAATGGCGTTGAAACATACAGAAAATAAAAGCAAAACATACGACAATCAGAGTATATCGTCGCTCAAAGGCGCGGACAGAGTCAGAAAACGTCCCGCAGTTATATTCGGCTCGGACGGTTTGGAAGGCTGCGAACATTCTTTTTTTGAGATACTTTCAAATTCTGTGGACGAGGCGAAAGAAGGTCACGGAA
>WQYZ01000170.1 GCA_009780985.1 Oscillospiraceae bacterium
AAACAGCCGTAATTCGGCACATTCAACGCATTCAAGTGTAAATTTGCATTGCTTTCTATTGCGCCGATTACAAGCCCCGGGTGCTCCCAGCTGACGCTGAGAAAATGATCGACGTTTCGATAATCCAATTCGCCGGACGCCATCATCCTCATTTCTTCAAAACGCCGCCGGCGTTCATTTTCACTGCCATGAAACGGCGGGGAATCAGGATAGTGCACATCCGGATGGAAAGGGAGAAAATCGCTGGCATGGTCGATCGGCGGAGCTATGACCGCGCCGTATTCCTGATACCATTGATATAGTATTTTTCTTTCTCTGCCGTCAATTTTATTAAATAATTTTCCTAAGTATTCCGGGAACAGGTCCGCACCCGTTTCACGGTCTTTTATCGAAATAACCCAAGATAAATGATTCAGACCCGCGCTGACAACATCAATGTCGTTATAGTCCCGTCCAAGTATATATGCGATTCTTTCATACCCATTCGCCCCGCACTGCGCTACGCTGCAAAATCCATAGGAATCAATATCTGTATACCGGCGTACCGCCTCATGAATTTTGGTAAGCGGATTTGAAACGTTCAGCAATTTCGCTTTTGGACATAATCTTTCAATGTCCCTGCAAATATCCATCATAAGCGTAATGGCGCGAAAACCGTATGAGATACCCGACAGCGAACCGCATTCGCCGCATTCAAACGGGATTTCTTCCTCCTTGCAGATGTCGTAATCCATCTGCCAGCGTTTTATCCCCTGAACGGCAACGCTCGTTATTACATAATCAGCTCCCGCCAATGCCGATATACGATCCGTCGTCGCTGATACTTCAACGCGTATATTATTGTCGGCGGCGATTCGCTTTGTTATCTCTGCCAATAAATATACCGGTTCCGGATTTAAATCAACTAAAACAATATTGCAGTACTGAATTTTTGACTTGATAATTAAGTCTTCGATAACCGTGGGAGTGAACACATAGCTTCCGCCGCCGATAATTACAATTTTCATATTATAAACTCTCCGTTCTGATTAATATATTTAGGTTGCCAAATTTTTATTCCATAAAACTGTATTTGTAGCAAGTATAACATAATATTTGGGTTTTGTCAATTTTTTATTTTATGCATTATATTCATTTACAAATGCCGTATACGCCGCTTTCGGCTTTAAGAATTTTTAGATTTGTAATAAATATTTTTATTGACATTTAAAATATTTATTGTATAATAATATCAATTAAGAAATATTCTGGAGGTATTATAGTGAATAAAAAATATCATCCCACATGGGAATCATTGAAAAGTTTTGTCTCCCCGCAATGGCTGAGGGACGCAAAATTCGGCATATATACGCATTGGGGGGTGTATTCCGTCCCCGCCTGCCCGCCGAACGCTACCTGGTATCCGTATAATATGTACAGAAAAGGTACGGAACAGTATAACTATCATGTTAAAACATACGGAGACCCGTCGAAATTCGGGTATAAAGATTTCATACCGATGTTCAGGGCGGAAAAATTCGATCCGGACGAATGGGCGGAAATATTCAGAAACGCAGGCGCGAAATTTGCCGGACCCGTCGCGGAACATCACGACGGGTTTTCCATGTGGGATACGGCGTACAGTGAATGGAACGCCGCAAAAATGGGACCGAAGCACGATGTTGTCGCAGAGCTTGAAAAAGCGGTACGCAAGCAGAACATGAAATTTTTCGTTGCGCTGCACCACTTTGAAAACAACTTTTTCTACCCGCACTGGCATGAAGAATACGACACGGCAAACCCGGAATATGCAGGATTGTACGGTTCTCCCCACGATACCGGAGCGGTTTTCGATTTGGATTTCGGCGGTCAGGCAAAACCTGACAAGGCGGCGCATGACAAATGGCTCGGCAAAACAAAAGAAATCATAGACAGGTTCATGCCTGACGCAATATGGTTCGATTTCGGGCTGAGATGGGTTCAAGAGCACTATAAACGGGAAATGGCGGCGTATTACTACAATAAAGCGGCGGAAGCGGGCAAAGATGTCTGCTTGATGTATAAATTAAACGATATGGCTGCCGGAACGGCTATGATAGATCTGGAGGAGGGGCATTTTGACAACCTCATGCACAACGAATGGATTACAGATACGACGGTTGATATGGGCGGAGGCTGGGGTTATCTGTTCAACGCAGAATATAAATCCCCTCAAACAATACTGCATTACCTGATAGATAATGTCAGCAAAAACGGTTATCTGCTGCTGAATGTGGGACCGAAAGCAAACGGTGAAATACCCGATGAAGCGAAGAATATACTAAGCGAAATGGGCAAATGGCTGTCCATGAACGGCGAGAGCATATACGGAACTTCACCGTGGCTGTACAGCGGCGAGGGACCGACGAAGCAGAGTAAATCCGGAGATTTCACCGAAAACGAGATATTAGAATATACCGCCGGAGATTTCAGATATACGGCAAAAGGCGATAATATTTACGCAATATGCCTGTCATGGAGCAGCGGCGAATATATTATGAAACAGCTGGGGCTTCTATACCCCGATGAAATTGCGAGAGTTAGTATGATTGGCTCAGACAAGCCGCTTGCATGGACATTCAGGGACAATGCGCTTATCGTTGAGTCGCCGAAAACGAAGCCGTGCGATTACGCGTATGTGCTTAAAATAGAGCGGAAACGTCCTTTCTGAAATCACATAATAGAGAACGGCTCCGTAAATTTCCGTATCGCTGTTTCGGGGAAAATTTACAAAGAGTTTATGTATTGGCGCAGTGGACGTGGTATAATGGTATTTGGAGAAGATAAGCGGAGTGCATTACGCGTTGGAGCGGGCGAAAATCGCGTAAAAAATTCATTCCTCAACCTCTCAGGTAATTTTTAAACGGAGAATGCACAGTGAGAATTGATAAAAAATACATACTGTTCGATTTGGACGGCACAGTGACGGATTCAAAACGCGGCATATTGAAATCTATGCAATATGCTTTAAAAAGTTTCGGCGTGGAGATAAAAGACGAGGAGCTTAGTTCTTACTCATTTTTTCTCGGACCGCCGCTGCGGGATTCGTTTGAAATCCTTAAAAACCGTTTCGGGTTACGCGCTAAAGATACTGAAACGGCAGTCGCAAAATATCGTGAATATTTTGTTCCCAGAGGAATGTTTGAAAACGACTTGTATCCCGGAATCGAAAACCTGCTGGAAAAGCTGAAAAATCAAGGCAAAATAGTAATTTTAGCTACATCGAAAGTCGAAATGTACGCAGAACGGATATTAGAACATTTTGACATATCAAAATATTTTGATATAATAGCCGGGAGCGAACTTGACGGTCGGCGGTCAAAAAAATGCGATGTGATTTTATATGCACTCGAACAATGCAAGGCTTTGTCAGACGAAGAAAAAGCGAAAGCGGCTATGGTCGGAGACAGAAATCACGATATAATCGGCGCGGCTCAGGCGGGTATTGACAGCGTAGGTGTTTTATACGGCTATGGGAGCAGAGAGGAACTCATTGAAGGAGAATACGAAGCGGATTACATAGTCAAAGATGTTGACGAATTATCAGCATTATTAATTTAACGGATTAAAATAAACATAAGGATGTCAATTCATGAAAGTAGTAAACAGATATGATAGAACCGACAGGGAAAAAATCAACATAGAAAGATGTAAAATTCCCGGAAGTATATATAGAATTGATTTAAGTTGCAACCGCGTAACTACATACAACATAGAATTTATGCAATCGGAAGATTATAAATTCGGCAATGTATTCGCCTTTAAAGGCGAAGCCGACAGAGCGTTGGTTGAAGTGGTAAAATTCAACAATTATTTTAATAATGTTTACGGAAAAATGAATTATTACGAACTTATACGCACCTCTGTTTATATAATATTGGATAACGGCGATATTTCGAGAATAACAAAGGCAAGCGTGCAGGAAGAAAATGAAAAAAACATCCGTTTTGGATTCAGCATCTGGACGTTTGAACAGTATATTAAATCATGGTACGACGTCAATAACTGTTTTGACAGTTTAAGCAGAGCTGCTATTGCCAGAAACAAAATTGCGGATATATTCGAAAATGTCAAAAGCGGCAGATGTAAATAATATTTTTACTTTATGAATATATTTGCCATAAATTGTGTATAATTATACAGGAGTAAAGTTTTGGATAACAATATTATCTCGTATAAAACAGTGAAAAAAGAATGTTCAAATGAATTTACGGAAAAGAAGTCTGTATTTATATGCAGTATAAAATCAGTCCCAAACGAACAAGATGCGCTTGAATTTATAAATCAAATACGCGGAAAGTATAACGATGCGTCGCATAATGTTTACGCTTATATTATCAGGAGCACAAATACAATAAGATTTTCCGACGACGGAGAACCCGCCTCTACTGCCGGGGTTCCGATACTTTCGGTTTTGCAGAAAAATGGTTTGACAAATGTAACAGCAGTGGTAACAAGATATTTCGGCGGGATTCTTTTAGGCGCGGGAGGTCTTGTGAGGGCGTATTCCCGCGCGGCAAGTCTGGCAGTCGGAGAAGCCGGCATTGCTCTATTCGAAAATTACACTGAATTTGACGTTATATGCGGATACCCGGATTACGATAAACTTGAAAAATTTATAAATTCCGAAAAAATTATACTTGACGGAACTGTTTTTACCGAAAATATAACAGTTTCACTTGCCGTAAGGCATGACAAATTTGATAAAATTTACGCGGATATTGTAAATTTGACAAACGGAAAATCGCGGATATTTAAAAAAAATTCAAGATTCGCTTCTTCCGATTTATATTATTAATTTTATTATTAAATATTTGTCACAAATTTATATTATTATAATTTTATAGAAAAAAACATTAATAAAAAATATTTTTCTTACTTTTATAAAAATTTTTTATTAAAAAAGAGGTGTTTTTTATTTTTTTTCGTATATATATCTATATACAGGAATTTTAAATAATTTTTAGGTTAAACGATGGGCTTTATTGATTTTATTTATAAAAAAGAACGGGAAAATTTATCAAAATACGCTTTTTTGACTGAAAATACAAAAGGACGGGATTTTCTTCTTGAATCCGATAACATCAGAACGGAGTTTCAGCGCGACAGAGACAGAATAATCCATTCCAAATCATTCAGAAGATTAATGCATAAAACGCAGGTTTTTCTCGACCCCGAGGGAGATCATTACAGGACAAGGCTGACCCATACTCTTGAGGTCACACAAATTGGAAGAACCTTATCGCGCGCTCTGAGATTAAACGAGGATTTGACCGAAGCCGCGTGTTTAGGTCACGATTTGGGGCATACGCCTTTCGGACATGCCGGAGAGGCTGTCTTAAACCGCTTGTATGGCACAGGATTTAAACATAATGAGCAGAGTTTGCGGGTCGTGGAAAAACTCGAAAAAAATTTCAGGGGACTTAATCTGACTTTTGAAGTCCGCGACGCTATACTGTGTCACACTGGGGATAAAACCGCGTCAACTCTCGAAGGAAGAATAGTAAAATTCGCCGACAGGATTGCTTATATAAATCACGATATAGAAGACGCCATACGGGCAAAAATACTGAAAAATGAAGATTTGCCACAGAATTTGATAGAAATATTAGGCAAAACTGGAAGCGAACGTATAAATACTATGGTAAATGGCATAATAACTGCGTCGAATGAACAGAATGACATTAAAATGCAGGGCTATATACTCGAAGCCGCCGATAAATTAAGAGAGTTTTTGTTCGAAAAAGTATACGGGAACAATGTAGCCAAAGTGGAAGAAAAAAAATCTGAATATTTGCTGGAACAGATGTATAATTATTTTATCAAAAATTACCGCTTACTTCTCCCCGAATATGAGCCGATAATAAATACAGAGGGAATAGACCGGGCTGTGTGCGACTATATCGCGGGAATGACGGACAGGTTTGCTATAAATACATACTGCAGTATATTTGTCCCAAACACATGGAAAGAGATAGAATAAAATTGAAGATTGTAGGGGATGGCGCACTGCCGAACACGTTCGGCATGGCATCCCACAGATAGGATTGATTTACGCATGAGGTTTCCTGACGGATTTTTACAGGAAATAAAATTCAGAAACGACATAGAGGACATAGTTTCCAGATATGTCCCATTGAAGCAGAACGGCTCAAGGCTTGTCGCCTGCTGCCCGTTTCACAGCGAAAAAACCCCGTCTTTCACGGTTTATAAAGACACAAAGTCGTATTATTGCTTCGGCTGCGGAGCGGGAGGCGACGTTATATATTTTATGATGGCGATAGAAAACATAGACTATTTGACGGCGGTTACAAAACTCGCCGATATTGCAAAAATCCCCATTCCCGAAGACGACAGCGAATACAGGGACAAAATGATAAGGCAAAAGAGAATAATCGAGTTAAACCGAGAAGCCGCCTTATATTTTCACGACAATCTGATTAGCCTGAAAACGGACGAGGGGGATAAAGTCCGCGAATATCTGCGGAAACGCGGGCTGAAAAACGCGACGATAAAACATTTCGGACTCGGCTACGCAACAAGCTCGTGGAACAGTCTTACAAAATATTTATCTGAAAAGGGATATTCAAAAGATGAACAGAGAGCGGCATTTCTGTGCGGAGTGACAAAAAAAGGCGATTACACGGACTATTTCCGGGGACGGCTGATGTTTCCCATTATTGAACCCGGAGGCAACGTTATCGCGTTCGGCGGGCGGGTTATCGAAGGCGACGGCGGCGGAAAGAAATATTTAAACTCGTCGGATACGCCGGTTTTCAAAAAGAGCCGGAATTTATACGCTTTAAATTTCGCTAAGAACTCTAAACGCGGTTATTTAATCATGTGCGAGGGATATATGGACGTTATATCCATGCACCAGGCAGGATTTACAAATACTGTGGCGACTTTGGGAACTGCCGTGACAAGCGAACAGGCAAGAATAATATCGAAATATACAAATAAAGTCGTGCTTGCATATGACAGCGACGACGCGGGCAAAAAAGCTATGCAAAAAGCCCACGGATTATTAAGCGAAGCGGGAATCGAAGTCAAAGTGCTGTCATTGGACGACGCAAAGGACCCCGACGAGTTTATAAACAAATACGGCAACAAAATATTGGAAAATTATCTCGTAAAACCTAAAGGATATGTCGAAACAAAACTCGACGGAATTTATACCAAATACGATTTAGACAACCCCGAAGACAGAATAAAAGCGTTAAACGAATCATGTGAAGAAATTTCTCTGATAAATTCAGAAATAGAACGCGAAGTCTACGGAATAAAACTTGCCGAAAAATTTAAAATCTCGTCCGATAATATTATAAAAGAAATAAAAAGACAAGCGGCAAAACGCCTGAAAAAAGAAAAATCAGATTTTATAAACGGAGAACTCCGGAAAATCAGCGGATACGGCGACAGAATAAACCCCGACGCGGTAAAAAGTCCGGCGGCGGTAAAAATAGAAGAAGCGATTCTCGGACTTTTAATGCAGTACCCCGAATTTTACGGGGATACAAAATACATACTGAGCGAAGATATGTTCATAACTGAATTTAACAAAAAAATATATACGGCATTCAAAAACGCAGTAGAGGACAACAGCCTAATAAATGAAGCAAATTTTGACACCGCTCTTATAACAAAAGACTTTTCGCCGGAAGAAACCGGCAGAATAACAAAAATGATTGTTGCCAATACTGCAAACGTCGTAAATATTGCGCGCGCCGCAAACTCAAATAATAACGTCAATATTAATAATATAAAAAATACTCTTGAAAATCTTGTCGAATCTTTAAAAGAACAAAATAAAATTAACGGAGAAAAAAATATAAATATTAAAGAAATAGCGGCTGCAGACGATGGATTCGTTAAATTTATAGAAAACAAAAGATTACAAGAACAGTTAAAAAAAGATATAAAAAGATAAGAAGGGGGATAACTAAAAATTATGACTGAAGACAAAAAGTTGGAAATGAACGATTTCATTGAAAAAGCCAAGGCTAAAGGCAATATATCAAATGAAGAATTAATGAAAGCTCTCGAAGAAATGGAAATGGACTGCGACCCCGAACAGCTTGACAAAATTTACGAAACTCTTGACAGCCTCGGCGTCGAAATCACCGGATATTTAGACGATGATATGCCGGAATTGGAAGACATCAACGACGAAGTTGAAAAATTTGAAAGTCCCGAAGACATGGAAAAGATGCTTATGCAGGAAGGTCTCGCCATAGACGACCCCGTAAGAATGTATCTGAAAGAAATCGGGAAAGTCCCTCTTTTGGACAGCGAAGAGGAAATACAGCTTGCGATAAGAATGTCTAAAAACGACGAAGCGGCAAAACAAAAAATAGTCGAAGCCAATCTGAGGCTTGTCGTCAGCATCGCAAAACGCTACGTAGGGCGCGGAATGTGGTTTCTGGATCTGATTCAGGAGGGAAATCTCGGGCTTATAAAAGCTGTTGAAAAGTTCGATTATCTGAAAGGCTACAAATTTTCGACTTACGCAACGTGGTGGATAAGACAGGCGATAACAAGAGCTATCGCAGATCAGGCGAGAACTATCAGAATACCTGTTCACATGGTCGAGACAATAAACAAAGTAAATAAAGTGTCAAAACAGCTGCACCAGGATTTGGGACACGAAGCTTCCCCTGAAGAAGTCGCGCTGGAGATGAACATGTCCGTGGATAAAGTGCGCGACATTATGAAGATTGCGCAGGAACCGGTGTCCCTTGAAATGCCGATAGGCGAGGAAGACGATTCGCACTTAGGGGATTTTATCTCTGACGACAATGCGCCCGCTCCGGCTGAAGCTGCGTCGTACACTCTTCTGCGGGAACAGCTGTGCGAAGTTCTGCATACTCTTACCCCAAGAGAAGAACATGTGCTGAAACTTCGATTCGGACTTGAAGACGGCAGGACGAGAACCCTTGAGGAAGTGGGCAAAGTCTTCAATATAACCAGAGAAAGAATCCGCCAGATAGAAGCAAAAGCGCTGCGGAAACTCAGACACCCGAGCCGCTCAAAAAGACTTAAAGATTATCTCGATTAGATTTTGCTATATAAAAATAAATCTGATTGAGAATACATAATGGACTTGATGGAAAGTTCTGACAAATCATAGATGTGCCAAGCGCGCCCGGCAACGAATTCTTCGGCAAGTTCATATTCGCTGTTAATATAAAATTTTTTGTTTATATAGTGTTTTTACACAAAATTGTACTTGACACTTTTATATATTTAGTGTAAAATACATCTTAGTACAATTTAATCAAATAATTTAAGTAATATAAATAAAATTATGTTGAAAAATTTTCGAAAAAATTTTTAGGAGGCTTTTTTTAATGAAAAAAACTAAGCTAATAAGTTTTATTATGGTAATCTGCATGGCGTTTATTCCGCTGATGTCAATGCTGTCAAGCTGTAACTCTGCCGGAGGTCTCAATCAAATCCAAAACAGAGCTCCCGCCTGGTTAGTAATTTACTATGAAGTCCAGGATTCCACAACACCCGAAGCTATCGCGGCGGTGCAGGACGCTATAAACAGTATAACAGAGAGCAAGCTGACGACAAGAGTGACATTGGTAGGATTGAAAGCAAGCGAGTACGAAGCCACAATAGACCAGCGTTTCGCGGATTATGACGCGGCTGTGCAAAAACAGTCGGAAATAGACTCATCTAATAAACAGTCCGATAAAGAAAGTCAGGACCAGGCAAAAAAAGATAGAGCCGCAGGGATAACGGCTGCTCCGACAAAAAAAACCACCGAAACAGTAACGACACAGGAAGTATATCTGTCGGGCGGTAAAATAGCATGGAACAAAGTCCAGCCCACAGATAACCAAATGGATATATTTCTTATAACTTC
>WQYZ01000171.1 GCA_009780985.1 Oscillospiraceae bacterium
ATTTTTATGCTTTTAATATTATCGTCAGGTATCGTATTTGCATCAATAAAATCTTTCAATAAAAGAAACAGATAAATAAAATACACATCTTCTTTACTTCATATTATCCATAAAACAAATATTCTTATTATAGCAACTTTTGTTTTCATATACTATGATATTTTTAAAAACTGTCCTATGTTTATGAGCCTTTTATTAAGATATATAGTTAATTAAAATTCAAGTTGCTATAGATATTCAATACTCCAAGTACCCGTTCATTACCGCATATGATCCGTTCGTAAAAAATCGGTGTCCTTCGTTTTCTTCAAAAAAAGTATTACTCAGTCAGAAACTTTTACCGTTGCATAAATTCTGCGTACCTCATCATAAAATTTTAATGTATAATCATATATAGCGGCAATAACGTCATAGCGAATTTATACAATTTTAAAATACAACAGAAGCCCATTCTTGTAAACCATTGCTGGTTCGCCTAAAATTAGCGGTTGTATGTACTTTAAACATTCGTCTGTCACATTATTTTTATCAGGCGTTAAATATTTTTCTGGTACTTTTTTGACTATATTAGCTATATTGTTCACATCTTCATGAACTATCTCCACTTTATACGGTGTTGTCGATATACGCCTGAATGTCATCATTACGCCGCTCCTGCCTGATATTGCCGTTTCAACGGCTTTTTTTCTGCCTATTTCAACTGATTCAGTAATATCGCACAGCGAAACTATATGACCGGCGCATCTCTGCTGTGTGTTCAATTCTATCGCACGAACCTTGCATTTAAACCTTTCCTTAACAAGCCGTTTCAATACATTCGCCGAACCGGTCAGCCATGTATTTCCGAATATATCTGTTTCACATTTTTCGTTCATCTCGCACACATACATACCATTCGAATATTTTATGCCTTCTGCTACCGCAATGACTACATGCGGTTTTTATTCAAATTGCTTTTCTATATCCGAAATGTACTTTTCGCTATCAAACGCCGCTTCCGGTAAATATAACAAGTCTGCTCCGTTATTCCCATCTCCGCCCAGCCGTGGCAGAGTGGAAGATGCTGTGAGCCAGCCGGTATCTCTGCCCATTATTTCAATGATAAGTACCGACTTTTGGCTGTAAACCGCGTTGTCAATGGATAATTCCCGTATTGTCGTTGCTATATATTTAGCTGCGCTACCATAACCTGGAGAATGATCTGTACCGTTTAAATCATTGTCTATCGTTTTGGGTACGCCGATTACTTTTAAGTCAATATTGTTTTTTTCAGCATAATCGCTAAGTTTTTTAACAGTATCCATAGAGTCGTTACCGCCAACATAGAAAAAATATTTTATGTCTTTTTCTGATAATATCTCAAATATTTTTTTGTATATATTTTCATTTTCATTCGAATCGGGCAATTTCAAACGGCACGAACCCAATGCGGCAGAAGGTGTATGCTCAAGCAGTCTTAGATCTTCTTCTTTTTCAAAAATGTCGTTCAAAATTTTTATATTTCCGTCTAAAAGTCCTTCTATACCGTTTAACATACCATATATTTTATTTATATCCGTATTCTGTAAACTTTCACGAATACTGCCCACAAGCGTAGCGTTTATTGCGGCAGTCGGTCCGCCCGATTGTCCGACAACAGCGTTTTGTGACATTTTTTTATTTGCATAAATATTTATCCTCTTTTACCTGAAAGCAAGTTCAGCAGACAAATCAAGATAACGCTTGATACCTTCGGGGTTCACATTCCACGGAATGTGATTGCCTACACACATCATATATCCCCGCGACATATTGCCCGTTTCAATCATTGATTCCGTCATTGCTCTGATTTCATTCGGGTCGTTTCTGTCTAATATTCTGTTATCTCCCTCGCCCGCAATAAAACAATCTTTATGCTTTCGCGCAATAGCTTTATAATCTGTGTACGGTTCGCTTATTATTCCCCGTGCTCCGCATGCGAAAACATCGTCGGCATATGCGTCAACACAGCCGTCAACCATAAAAATCACTTCTTTGCCCGACGCTTTTAATATAGACCAAAATTCCTCATATCTTGGGAATATATATTTATTCATCCACTGCGGTGAACATACCGGTCCGCGCGTCGTCGCAATATCGTCGTGGCATGTCACAAAATTTATCGGCAATCTCGCGAACGCACGGAAAACCCTGCGGTTTATTTCCGCAAACTCGTCCATGATACGCTCGAACCGTTCGTCAAGACAGCATTCGAGAAACAGCTCCCACCCGAATGTCAGCAAAGGCCACATGAACATAGTGTTATAAAACCAAGTGTCGGCGGACGAGCCTTCGGGCGCGTTATCTCCCCAATCTTCAGGAAAGTATGCCCTGTACCTTTGATATATTTTTTCTTCGTCCGTAAAATCATCGTTCATGACTACCCGACCGTTCCATTTTGAAAAATCGGCGTGTTCGAGGGGACTGAAAGCGAACACATCTTCCGGCGTTTTGAACAACTCCCCGTGCAAAAAAGTATCAGTTTCGCTGTCGCCCCAACGGACGGTATGTTTTTCTGAATTGCTTGATATATCCCCGCGGAGCCAAGACTTTGTTATGGGCGCGTCGCTTTCGGGGATACCCAGACCAAGCATCGGATACAGTTCCCTCATTTTCTGGCGGCATAAACGCGGGTGTTCGTAGTAGTCTATTCCGGTAAGGCATGTCTCCGCATCGGGATTCGACCAATGCTCCCAATGAATGAGCTTTTTACCGCCCATCCCCATGAATACGTTATATCTTTCATCGCTTGAGCGTTTTATTTCAGGCATAAAAATTCCTCTCTGTTTTCTATATTTTATAGATTTTTATATATATTCTTTGGCTGTTTCAATCAAAGCCCGCAGATTTTCATATGGAACGTCGATCTGAATTTCCTGCGACGGAGCGGTTATATACCCGCCGTTTACGCTCATTGATTCGATTACTTTTCTCGTTTCGGCGCGCACTTCGCCCGGGCTGCCGAAAGGAAGCGTATCCTGCGTGCTTATTCCGCCGTAAAAAGACATTTCCGAACCGTATTTACTTTTCAGCAATGCTATATCCATACATTCCGGCTGTATAGGATTTAGACAGTCAGCTCCAAGTTCGACTAAATCGTCCATAATTCCGAGAATATTGCCGCATGAATGGATAAAAACTTTCCTGCCGTATTTTTTTATCAAATCGTATTCCTGTTTTTCGCCGGGCTTTATCATCTTTTTAAAACATTCCGGCGACATTACGAGTCCTCTTTGAGTTCCCCAGTCCGAGCCGAGAAGAACGGCGTCGATTTCCGGGGCGGTCAAAAAGTTCTCAAGCATCACTATGTTTTTTCGTATAATCATATCGAGCAATGCCTGCGCCCATTCGGTATTTCCCGCAAGGTCCGCCAAAAAATTTTCAATTCCGCGCGAAAAATACGCTTTTTCCCAGTGGCTGCCCCAAATTGTTGCGATTATATATACATCATAATTCTCGCGTATGTGTTTTATCTGCGTAAAAAATTCGTAATAACTGCCGTATCCCACGGTATCGGGCAGATAATCCGGCGGGTCATAGCGGCTGAATGAACCATCGGTTATATTCCAGTTCCACCACGGAGGAAATACATACAGCAAATGATTGCCAAGCGCAAGAGATACAGCCTGCGGTTTTGATATTATGCCGTCAGTCAAATCCCGCATAACTTGTTCGTTACGGTATTCCGCAAGCAGTCTGTCTCCATACGCTTCATACGCCTCGGTCGTGAGAACGATAGAATACGGAACTTTACCCGGCGATTTATGCGTGGTAATTTCATTTATCAATTCGCGCCCTGTCATACTATTCTCCCCCAGTATTTACTAATTCAAGCTTTCAAATATATTGATAGTTTTATCTAATGCCGCCTGCGTCTTAGGCATTAACTTTTCCACAGACGACGTGAAATTTCCGAAACCGTTTGTTGTCACATTAGCGTAAACATCGTAAATGCCGCCCCATTGGAATCTCTCGCACCAGTCGTATTTTTTTGTCGCAAATACTATTTCAAGCATTTTCCCCGACTGTTCGTCGCGCGCGAATTTTGATTTTAAAGAAACGTCTATAAGCGCAGGGATTATAGTATCGCTTGAATAGCCCGCCATAGTTTCAAGTATCATGCCTGTGCGGGAAATATCCGAACTTGTAATCGGAATGCTGTAGGACGACGCCCAGCCGCCGCTTGTGAATGTGCAGTAATCCGGCTGAGTTTCGTCAAATTTAGGCTGCGGAAGAAGTCCGAAATCGTCCTCCATATCTCTGAACGTAGGAATAGTGCCGACCATTTCAGCCATCATCAGACCCCTGCCGTTTCTGAACACATAAAACAAACCGTCGGTCCATTGGTCATCCACATTCGGCATTTGTCCGCTCTGCGCGATTAGAACATTATTTTTGTCCGAAAATAAATTCCCGAGAGCTTCGACAACGCTTAACTGCCGGTCGCTAAGCGAATTTATTACCGGGACCCCGTCGGAATTTACAGACGCCACTGTTTCGCCCGAACCTATCATAAAATGCTGTATGGCGCCAACGTTTTCAAGCATTCCCCATTGGTCTTCCTGGTCTAAAATCCCGTCGCCGTTCACGTCTTTTGTGAAATTTTTTATAAGGGCTGAAAATTCGGCAAGCGTCCATTTCCCGTCCAATACATCCTGATATGGATATTGTAATCCGTTCTTGTCGAACAAATTCTTATTAAAATATACCACCATCAAACTGTATTTGTCATACCAGCATATATCGCCGTTTACGGCGTATAATTTATCGCCTTTATACGACAGGTCGGCGACGGCTTTCTGGTCCCACCACTGTTTTTTAAGGTTCATATTCGGCACGGTATATAAATTAACCAAACTTCCCGCCTGCAAAAGACCTATATTGTCCCAGTCCTGAATACACATTGCGTCGAAAGCGGAAGAGTCTCCCGCCTGCACAATTTTTTTGACATAGGTCACGAGGTCAGTGTCGGTAGTGGTGACTTGTGAAATTTTTATATTCAACAGACCCTCGACAGCGTTGTTTCGTTTATAAAGAGCGTCGTTCATAGTGTCGCCGGTTTCCTGTTCGGTATAGACTTCGCTTACAGGATCAGTTCCGAAATGTCTTGCCAGTATCTTAAAATTATAGCCGTTGTAATTTGTGCCGGCTGGAATATCGGGTCGTTCGACAGTAGTCGCCTCAGTTGAACTTACCTGATTATTTGCCTGTGATTGTTCGTTTGCGCCATTAGTGTTATCGGAATTATTTTTTGAACATGCGGAAGCAGTAAAAATAATAAAGACAATGATAATTAATGCGATTAATTTGATATTTTTCATAAATATTCCCTTTCACATTTTTATTTTTATTAAATAATATTATTGCATAAAACGATTTACCTTTATTATAATATATCAAAAAATAAACGGTTTGTCAACAAAAAATTTGTTAAATTTATATTATTTATGTATATTTTAATAAAATATTTCCTCAATAATATAAATAATTAAACAATAATATTATAAAAATGAATCGTTTTACTAAATTTGACGCGAACTTTTTAGGTTGACAAATATACCATTTTATGATAATATTATTATAAAATGGTGAAACGGGGATAACTGAAATTGTATGGGAGTCAATATTAAACAGGTCGCAAACCGCGCGAACGTATCGCCGGCTACTGTATCGAAATATCTCAACGGCATAAAAATCAGCGCGAAAAATTATCAGTCAATCGAAAACGCGGTAAAAGAATTGAATTTTAACATCAATGAATTTGCGAGAGGACTTCGGACAAACAAAAGCAAGACTATCGGAATACTGCTCCCGGAATTGAACAGCCCTTTTTCAATGCCGGTAATATCGGTGATAGAAAATAAATTGATGGAGTTCGGCTACAGTACAATTATTTGCGATTTTAAGTCGAATCCGCAGTTGGGCAAACAAAAATTGGATTTTATGATGAATAAAAAGATTGACGGATTGATTGTAATGCCGTATTACTTGGATATAAAAATTCTTTCGGAAATAAAGATACCAATAGTTTCTATAGATGCAGTTATAGAAAACGTGGACTGCGATTGCGTAATTATTGACAACGCGAAAATTTCGTATGAGGCTACAAATTATATCATCGAGCATGGGCATAAAAAAATAGCCGCCATCTGCGGACCAGAAAATATATACACAATGCAGGAGCGTTTAAAAGGGTATGTAAATGCCTGCAGCGACAACAAAATTACCATAAATCCGGAATATATAATTTATGGCAATGCGGATATGCGCACAGGTTATGAAGCGATACAGAAATTATTGGATATGACTGAGCCTCCGACGGCAGTATTCGCTGTAAATGACGACCTTATGGAAGGCGCGCTTACAGCTCTAAACGACCGCGTAATAAAAATCGGCGAGGATATATCGTTCGTCGGATTCGATAACGTAATAATTGCCAATATTGTAAATCCCAAATTATCCATCGTCGTTCAGCCGCTGCAGAAAATAGGCGAGACGGCAGCTAACTTGCTGTTGAGTAAATTACGGGAAAAAAGCGACACGACCAAAATAATAAAGCTAAAAGCTGAATTATTACGTCAGTTTTCTGTATGTAAGATTTAATTTATAATAAAAATCAAAAATCCGAAGTCCCGCATTTTACCGCTGTTCAGGTTCAACTATGTTTCTCGGAACAATATTTGCGATTGCCGTATATCTTCTGTTCGAGATTATCATACGATTGTGGAAACGGTGCTGTACATATTCCTGTTGAAACAGCACTCGAAGTTACGGCGCGCATTGTACGCTGTGACTGCGAATATCGCGAGTTTCGCCGTCGGGATTATTCTTGTGGCTTTAGCCGTATATATAGAATGCGATTGTAAAATTCGATAACTCGTTATTATTATACGTAATATCCCGAAGTCCCGCATTCTACCGTAAAAACGCATTTTAGTTATCGGAAAGGAATAATAATCGGAAAATAGAGCGATAAGGCTGAAAATGATAAGGATATCGGCATTGAGAGTTCCGATTATAAAATTGAAATTACAACTGTAGTACTACTGAACTCGTTCAGTAAAGGATAAATATAATAATATGAAAAACAAGCAAAACAAACATAAATACAAAAAGATTCTAAAATGGAACATTATTTCGGTCGTCTGCGTTATGTTTTTGGGAATATCGTTCTTTTTCGGCGTTCAGATATATATCGTGCAGTCTACAAAAGAATATATCCTTAGCGACGTTTCGGAAGCTCCTGAAAGCGACGCAGTTATGGTTTTGGGCGCGTTAGTTTACAGCAAGAGCGGAGAACCAAGTCCTACTTTGAAAGACAGGTTGGATTACGGATATGAATTGTACTCACAGGGTAAAGCAAAGAAGATATTGGTCAGCGGCGACCACGGGCGAAAAGATTACGATGAAGTCAATGTGATGAAAGATTATCTGATGGAAAAAGGCGTGCCGCGCGAAGATATTTTCATGGACCACGCAGGGTTCAATACATACGACAGCATGTACCGCGCAAAAGAGATTTTCGGCGTTGAAAGCCTGCTGATATGCACGCAGGATTTTCATATCGCCCGTTCGCTGTATATTGCGCGCAGTCTCGGAATCAATGCGTATGGGTACCCGTGCAAAGATACCAGTATAAACGCTCAGATTAATAAATTACGCGAAAGCCTTGCGAGAGTAAAAGCCATTGCGGATGTAACCGTGAAAAGGAAGCCTAAATATTTAGGCGATGCAATCCCGATCAGCGGCAACGGTATTCTCACAGATGGTTAAATCATAAGAATAATAAAGGGTTATATTACAACATATCAGAGGTACAGTAAAAATGTGTAAGGATATTAAATTGGCAGACGATGAAATATATTCGGAGATATATCAACTGCTTGACGGAGACGGCGATAATCCCCCGACTTATCGCCTTTGTATAAAAACTCTAAGTGACAATAATATAGTAGGCAGATGTTCTTTTCGTGTCGGCGACAATACAAACCGGCATATAAAATACGGCGGAAATATCGGATATGATATAGACGAGCCGTACAGGGGGAATAAATATTCACTGAAAGCGTGCAAATTATTGCTTGTTTTGGCGAAATCTCACGGAATGACGTCAGTATATATCACATGTGACCCGGGAAATAACGCATCACGCCGAATCTGCGAGTTGCTTGAGACGAATTTCGTCGGCATATTGGATTTGCCGGAAGATGATTATAACTATATAAACAACGGTACAAAGCAGCATTGTATTTACGAAATTAAGTTGTAAATAATTTAAAGGAGAATCAGAATGAAAATTGCGGTTTTTCATGGAAGCCCGCGAAAAGGCAACACTTATACTGCGACAAAAATCTTTTTAGACGAATCAATAAAATATGAAAATGTGAAATATTCGGAGTTTTTTCTGCCAACGGCTCTGCCTGAGTTTTGCACAGGCTGTCAGTTGTGCCTTGGTAATCCGCGCGAAACGTGTCCGCATTCGCAATATGTTACGCCTATCTACAACGCGATAATAGACGCCGACGCATTGATTTTTACTACTCCGCATTACGGGGCTTGCAGTATGTCCGGCAGCATGAAGAATTTGCTGGACCATCTTGATTTTTTTACGCTGAACGTATCGCCCAGAAAAGAAATATTCAGTAAAAAAGCGTTTATAATTACGACAGCCGCAGGCTCCACTGCCGCCATAAAGCCGATACAGAAATATCTCAAAAACTGGGGAATAAACCGCATATATTCGCTCGGGTTCAGAATGTTCACCAACAAATGGGGTGCAATGTCTGAATCCAAACAGTTGAAATTCGAGAAAAGGCTTAAAATCGCCGCATATAGGTTTTATAAAATGCCAAAGAAGCCTCCGTATCTTTCAACCGTCTTTTTTTATTATATATCAAAGTTTATATTGAAAAAATATGTTGGCAAAGGCAATTATCCATATGAGTATTGGGAAGAAAACGGGTATTTTGATAAACGTCCATTTTAATATTTTATTACACAATAAATTGAAATTTATTTTTATGTCGTACACTGTATGAAAAAATGTAAAAGACCGTTGAAAAAATCACCGGAAAAAGGATGTCCTGCTACGAATAACCCAACCCAGCAATCGCAATCTACCAAAAAATCGGTGAACCGCCGTTTAATGCTGCCGACTTTCAAATCAATACCCCAAGTAAAAATGAACCCGTCCCCAAATATAATATTTCGATTTCGTTTATGGCTCTCTATCATATTGAATCCCCAAAAGGATCAAAAGCCTGATGTCGAAAATGCACCCCTTATAAATCCAATGGATGAAAATTACGACGGATATTATGACGACCGTCCGACCGAAGATAACGAACAGAACAAAGACGCCATTGATCCTGAATTGATAAAACGCGTCGCATTTATATTAGGTGGTGAATTTCTTTTCAAGTGATATATCTGAGCAGTGTTGGAAAACGGTTCAAAATAATCAGTTTGAAACTGACGAAATCACGGCTTCCGGCTTAACGGCATAAAAAGCCATGAAAGTCAACGCGCCGCGAATCAAAGAGTGCTTCCTTAACATTGAGAAGCTGTAATCAAAGAATTGACAAGATCCGCATTATACGATACAATATAAATAAAATAAATGTTAGAAAGCGGAGCAAACGTAAGAATATGAGAAAGAAATATGATACGGATTTGACAAATGAACAATGGGCAATAATAAAAATGCGCTTCAAAGAAATAAATGGGAATTATGGAAAAAATGGGACGCTGAGCAAACGCAAATTGGTAA
>WQYZ01000172.1 GCA_009780985.1 Oscillospiraceae bacterium
AGCGGCTCATTTCTCTTACTCTCCCGTCCTTTTTCTTACTTATATTATATCATTTTTCGCCGCTCTTTTCAACCCTTTTTCCTCTTCTTTCTCCTGCGTTTTTACACAGTCTGGCTTATTTTATACGCTTAGCCGCCATTCATATATTACCCTAAATTAAGCTCCTTTTTCAAATCCTCATGTGTAATATATGGCCGGTAATCATCGCGGTTTTCTTTGTAAGCATTTATAATTTCTATTTCATCCTCTGTTGGAATATCTGTAGAGAATCCAAATTGCATTTTAATAATTTCCCAAATTTTTTCAGCATCTTCTTCGCTCATAACCGTGATTGCTCCTAAAATTCTTTCTTTCATAACAGACATTGTAAACCCTCCTATTTATATACTTGCCCTCGATTATCAATATCAATAATATCTATAATATTGCCGAAAAAATCAAATATAATCCGATAATTTCCGACCCGCAGACGATAACCGGTTATCCCTTGCAATTTTACAATGTCGCCCGCAGGTATTTTTTCAATAGCGTCAATAATTCTATTCTGTGAAGATTTATTTTGCTTTTTAATAAATTTCACAGCCGCTTTTGAATATTTAATTTCCACATCGCACCTCTTTAATTTTTATCAAACCACATTGCCTTTCTAAACCAATTCGGCTTATTGTAATGTGTTTTTACAATATAGCCGTTCGGAGATATACCGGAACCGAATAATTCTTGACATTAGGTATCTTCGTTTTCATACCAATATGGACCGATTATCATTCTGCCTCCGTCAGCTAAATAATTTTCCATGTAGTATTCAAAACATATACGCTCATCATATTCAGGATAACCGCCTATCCCCATTAAATGAATATAATCAAATTTTATTTCCGATTTCCAAAAATAACGATTAGCGATATAAAAATTATCGTACCATTGAGGTAGTCTTTTTTTGGCTAATTCAATCAATCCTTCTGATATATCCACTCCAAACACTTGCAAGTCAAAGCCAATAGCGTTCGCCCATTTATGCACCATTTCCATTAAATGTCCGTTAGCGCAACCTACGTCAAGAAATGTTCCGTCTTTATACAAACATTCAATAATTGGCAAATGCGAAAACCTGTAGTGATATTCGTCGCCGCCGTGTCCTGACTGAGCGCGGGGATTATCATAAGAAAGATACCATTTTGTAGTATGAAGGTTAACTATTTCATACCATTCATCTTTAGTTATTTCATCATTATCAAGAGCGGCGTTTACATAGGTGTTAAATTCGTTAAAATTTGCCATTGATAAGGCGTAATCTTTATCCATGAGATGTTTTCTCCTTTTTGTACATAATATAAATAACCTACTTTATTCAATATATAAACATAGCGTCGCCGAAAGAAAAAAATCTGTAGTTGTTTTCCACAGCCGTTTTATACGCAGACAGTATATCCTCTCTTGTATAAAACGCCGAAACGAGCATTAAAAGCGTGCTTTCCGGCAGGTGAAAATTTGTGATTAAAGCGTCGATTACGTTGAATTTATAATCCCCGTAGATAAATATATCAGTCCTATCGTCACAAGTCGTGATTTTGCCGTACTTTGCGAAATTGCCTTCCAAAGTCCTGCACGAAGTCGTCCCGACCGCAATCACTCTGCGTTTTTCTCCTTTTGCCCTGATTATTTCGTCCGCGCTTGATTCTGGTATGCTGTAATATTCCTCGTGCATTTTATGCTCCGCGATATTTTCACACTTTACCGGTCTGAATGTTCCAAGCCCGACATGCAATGTTATCGGGCAGATAATCACGCCTTTTTCTTTCAATAAATCCAAAAGTTCAGCAGTGAAATGAAGTCCTGCGGTAGGAGCGGCGGAAGAACCTGTCTTGTCCTCGTTTGCATAAATCGTCTGGTATCTTTCTTTTGCGTTGACTTTTACCTCGTTTTCTCTGATATACGGCGGCAGTGGGATTTTCCCTATTTCGCCGAGTATATCGTAGAATACGCCGTCATTTTTATCGTAATAAAATTTTACGAGTTTATTCCCGTCGTCCAAAGATTGCAGAACTTCAGCTTTCAGTTTGCCGTTTCCGAAAGAAAATATTACGCCTTTTCTGCCTTTCCTGCCCGGTTTCATGATAATTTCCCAAATGTCGTTTCCTTTGTTTTCCAGCAGAAGAAATTCGACGGCTGCGCCGGTATCTTCTTTTTCGCCGATTAATCTCGCCGGAAAAACTTTGGATTCGTTGATAACAAGCACATCGCCTTTATATAAATAATCGGCGACATTGTAAAACTTTTTGTGTTCAACCGTATGTTTTTTTCTGTCGAGCGCCATAAGTTTTGATTCGTCGCGTTTATCCGCGGGATTTTGCGCTATTAAGTTTTCAGGCAAATCGAAATAATAATCTTTTAAAGTCAGATTTATGCTTTTGTTTTCCGAAATTTCAGCCATTTTTATACTTTCTTCAAATTATTTAAATTATTATATAAAAAATGTTTGACATAAATAAAAATAAGTGATAAAATCTTATTAAGCCATAAAAATTATGAACCGGTTTAAGAATGAATTTTACCGGCATATAATTGATTAATAGAATATTCTTTATATTATATCACAAAGTTATGAAGAATACAAGATTTTTTTGGTATATTAATAATTTATTTTAAATTCAAACAAATAAATAAAATCAGGAGAAATTATATATGGGCAATAAAAAAAGAATTTTTACAGGCGCGGGAACCGCAATTATAACCCCGTTTGATAAAAACGGCGAGATTGATTATGAACGTTATTACGAACTTATAGAATTTCAAATCAAAAACAATATCGACGCCATAGTCGTCTGCGGAACAACCGGCGAAGCCTCGACTCTGACCGACGATGAACATAGAAAAATGATTGCCGTAACCGTCGAAAAAGTAAACGGCAGAGTAAAAGTAATCGCCGGCGCAGGTTCAAACGATACGGCATACGCGGTCGAACTGTCAAAACACGCCGAACAGGCGGGAGCCGACGGAATACTGCATGTCACTCCGTATTACAATAAAACGACGCAGAAAGGACTTGTAAAACATTTCTGCGCAATAGCCGATTCCGTGAACACGCCGATTATAGTGTACAATGTGCCGGCAAGAACAAACCTGAATATCCTGTCGGCTACATATAAAGAGTTGTCAAAACACCCGAATATCGTCGCGACAAAAGAAGCGGGGGGAAATATGGGGGAGATTATTAAAATTCGTCAGCTCTGCGGCGACGATTTGGATATATATTCGGGCAACGACCAAGATAATGTGCCGATTTTATCAATCGGCGGTATCGGGGTAATCTCTGTTTTATCAAATCTGCTCCCGCAGGAAACCCACGATATGTGCGCTCTTTATTTCGCGGGCAAAGTCAAGGAAAGCGCGGATTTACAGATAAAATACATGGACTTAATCGACGTTTTATTCTGTGAGACCAGCCCGATACCTGTAAAGACCGCGATGCAGCTGATGAATTTGGACAGCGGCGAGCTTAGGCTTCCGTTGTGCGAAATGGAAGAGAAGAATAAAAATCTATTGATTGATGTTATGAAAAAACACGTGTTGATATAGAATTGTAATACAGAAAATTTATATAATTGTGGTGGTGAATTATGCTGGATAAAAAAACAGTTATTACTGCCGCCAATCGTTACGCCGACGAAGTGAGAAAAGAATATGCTCCTTACGCTATTGTTATTTTCGGGTCTTACGTAAACGGTAATCCTCACGAAGATAGTGATATTGATATTGCCGTTGTTTTTAACGGTTTTAATGGGGACTGGCTTAAAACATCCGCCAATCTTTGGAAATTAACTCGTAGCGTCACAACAGATATTGAACCTCATCTTTTAGACACTGCTAATGATAAGAGCGGTTTTGCCGATTATGTTTTAAGAACCGGGAATATAATTTACAAAGCATAAATCTATTGATTGAGGTTTTGAAGAAGCACGGGCTGATATAGAATTGTAATACAGAAATTTATTTTTGGAGGTAGAAAATGAACATTACGATATGCAAATTGACGCCGGAACTCGCGGAAGATTATGTACGCTTTTTTGACACGACGCCGCATTGGTACGACAGCGATAAAAATAAATGTTATTGTGTTCCCTATTGTAATGACGATTATGAGGTTATAAAATCTCTTGTGACATCGGAAGAGGGAAAAAGGAATTACGCCATTCAATGCGTCAAAGGCGGCAACCTTCAGGGTTATCTTGCCTATTGCGACAATAAGATTGCAGGATGGTGCAACGCCAACACAAAATCGGATTGTCTAAAATGCTACGGCTGGACGCGATGTTTGGGTTCCATACCTACCGAGGAATCTACCATAGGCATAAAAGTAAAATCCGTATTCTGTTTTGTGATTGCACCGGAAATGAGAAGAAAGGGTATAGCTACACTATTGTTGGAGCATGTGTGTCAGGACGCAGTTCAAGACGGTTTTGATTTTGTAGAGGCTTATCCTGAAAAAATTTTTATAAATGAATGCGAAGACTATATGGGACCTGTTGAATTATACAGAAAAAGCGGTTTTTCTGTGTATTACGAAACAGAACAAAAATTTGTAATGAGGAAACCAGTAAAAATTATATAATATAAAACCACGAAAGGAACGTAAAAACAAGATGAAAATAATGCTCACGGGATACAACGGCAGAATGGGACGGGCAATAATCGAAGCGGCGGCAAATAAACAGGAAGAATTTGATATAGTCGCGGGGGTGGATATAAATCCGGCGGCGATAAATTTTAATTTCCCGGTATTTTTGAAACCGTCGGATTATAAAGATAAAGCTGATATTATAATTGATTTTTCTTGGCACGACTCGATTGATTCGCTTCTCGAATATGCAGACTCGTCAAAAACCCCGGTTGTTATCGCAACTACAGGTCACACTGACGAAGAAATGAATCTAATAAAATCATACGCAGATAAAATCGCGATGTTCAAGTCCGCCAATATGTCGCTCGGCGTCAATCTCCTTGCGGAACTCGCAAAAAAAGCCGCAATACTGCTTAAAGACGACTTTGATATCGAGATAATAGAAAAGCACCACAATCAGAAGCTCGACGCTCCCAGCGGCACGGCTATGATGATTGCCGGGGAAATATCCTCTGTATTCGCGGATTCCGAAAAACCGGAATATATTTACGACAGGCATAATGTCAGAAGAGCCAGAGGGGAAAAAGAACTGGGTATCCACTCAGTCAGAGGCGGAACAATTATCGGAGAGCATGAAGTGATTTTCGCAGGCGTAAACGAACTCATAACAATTTCCCACAGCGCGCAGTCGCGTGAAATGTTCGCAAACGGCGCGCTTGCTGCCGCAAAATTCCTGATCTGTAAATCTCCCGGACTTTACACTATGAAAGATTTGATAAACGAGATAACAGAAAAGTAAACTTAAAGCAAGTTTAATGTGAATTTATTACATATTTAAGGTAAATTTAATATTAATCAAAATATAACAGAAAATACTGCTTATTCACTTAATATTAAATAGTTCTTAATCTTTATAAATGACTTAATTAATCTTCATGAAATTGTAATCTAAAAAATATATGCAAATGGAACGTTGATTATTACTAATTTTTCTATAATGTAAACGCAGTCGTCTTTACAGCATTTATAAATATAAAATAAAAGCAAATTTAATATAAATCAGAAGTAAACTTAAATTTAATTTAAAATTAACAGGGGATAAAATTTATGCTTCAGAATATAATTGAAAATGTAAAAATTTCGCCGAACGTCACCCTTGTCACACTGTACAACACAGATGTGGCAAACAGGGAAAAAATTTTCAGGAAATTAGCGGAAAACAATATAAATCTCGATATAATTTCCCAAAGCCCGTGTTTTGGAGGAGACATAACTCTGTCTTTTTCCCTTCCGGACAAAGATTTGGCAAAAACCCTTGAGATTGCCGCGTCGTTTAAAACAGAATACGAAAAAACGGAGATAAATATATCTTCGAACAATCTTACAATATCTTTCTTCGGCGAACAGATAATCAATACTCCGGGAGTTGCGGCGGGAATATTTGAGGAGTTTTCGCGGAACGGGATAAATATCGTCCTGATTTCGACTTCGGATGTCAGCGTCTCGTGCCTCATAGCAAAACCCGACGAAGTAAAAGCCATGAAAATGCTTCAGGAATATAATTTAATAAATTAAATTTACTTCGTAAATTTATTGAAAATTCTGTTGAAAAATTTGAATTTCTGTTGTATTATATAAATATATAAAATTTTTATCTATTTTTTCAGAGAGGAATATAAATTTATGAGAAAGATTATATCTGTCCTGATTTTATGCTCGCTTTTTATAACAGCTTTATTTGTAAACATATCCTGCGGAAACAGCAATTCCAATACTCAAAACAATTCGCAAAACCAGGCTAACGCCTCTGACGACGGAAACGCAGACAGCCAGGCAGACACTACGTCTGCGACGCTTCCTCCGCCGGACCTGCCCGCAATCAATTTGGGCGGCGCGAACTTTGTAATCTTATCTTCTAATTGGGTCAATCCCGCTTCATGGGATCAAAAGGATATCGGAGCGGATGCGGAAAACGGAGACACTATAAACGACGCGGTTTATAAACGCAATTCTTTGACAGAACAGCAATTCAACTGCAAAATAATCGACAATCAGCTTGATAATTCGTTAATCGAGTCGACAATAAAAAAAGCGGTCAACGCCGGGGACGGTTCTCTCGACGCAGTCACTATACGTCTGAGATCTTACGGAGTCCTCGCCCCGATCAACGATTTTGTGGAATTCAGCCGTTTGAAGTATAACGACCTCGCTAAACCGTGGTGGGACCAAAACTGCGTGAACGACTTGTCAATCGACCATAAAATTTTTGCGGTCGCCTCGGATATGACTATAATGGATAAGGAATCGACCTGCGCCATGATATTCAATAAAAAGATGCAGGCTGATTACGGCGTCGAAGATTTATATAAACTTGTAACCGACGGGAAATGGACGCTTGATAAAATGCTGGAATTATGTAAAACCGTTTCGTCTGACCTTGACGGAAACGGAATAATGGATGACAAAGACGCTTATGGCATTTTATATCAGAGAGACTCAATGACCAGCTTTTTATCCGGGTGCGGCGAATTCATCGGCGGAAAAGACGATAACGACCTGCCGATTTTAACTTTGAACACTCCCAAAGCTCTGGATGTCTTAAACAAACTTTACGATATTTTATACCAGGACCAGTACTGTTTTCAGGTCATGAGATTTTTCGACAAATTAGGTCAGGATTTCACAGTGGGAATGGACAACATGTTTGAGAATAATCAGGCTCTGTTCATGTGGATAAGAATGAACGACGTCGAAGGTCTCAGAAATATGCCCGCGGACTTCGGAATACTGCCGATACCAAAATACGACGAAACCCAGACGAATTATCTGCAAACCGTCAATCCGTATGTCGGAGTTGTAACAGCGGTTCCGCAATCAGCGCCGAGTATCGACAATTCCAGCGCAGTACTCGAATATATGTCCTATCAGGGAAAATATATCCTCCAGCCCGCGTACTACGATATAGTTCTTCAGACTAAAATTGCCAGAGACCAGGAAAGCGAGCAGATGCTCAATATAATCTTTGAAAACAGGGCGTACGACATTGGCGATGTATTTGATTTCGGCGGTTTGGGCAGCGACGTTATAAACATGAGCACAACTTTCGACAGGGATATAACCTCAAAAATTGACAAAAAACAAAATACGGTGCAAAAAGCAATAGATAAATTAGTCGCGAACATTCAGGCGATAGATTAAATAAAAAAATAAAACGAGGATATTTTTATGAAAATAAGAAGTAAAATTTTAGCTTTTATTTTAGCAGCAATTATAACGATTCCCGCAGTTTTATCATTTTCATGTTCGCAGAATAACAACAGCAAGACTTCAAATAATACAGATAATACTACTGCGTCGGATTCCACAGATTCCGCGCAGCCTGCGGCTGAAACGACAACAGCCGACCCGCGTCAGGCAAATCTTGATTTATATGCATATCCCACCGAAGATTACAATAATTACGAATTTAAAGTTCTGATCAGAGGTCAGGCGGACGAATGGGATTCGCAGGATATATCTGCGGAAGAGGATAGCGCGGACCCGGTTCAGTCCGCAGTGTACAAAAGAAATTTAGAGATTGAGGAAAAATTCAACATAAAAATAACCGGCTTATGGGTTCTGCAGGCAAATCAATTAAGCTCGCTGAAAAAAGCCGTTATGGCTGGGGACAACGCATACGACGCCACAATGATAGATTTGGCGGACGCCTCAAACGCGACAAAGCAGGGTCTTCTCGAAAATTTAGCCGACACGTCGGGCATAGACTTGACGAAGCCATGGTGGGACCAAAGCATAATGAAAGAAACTTCGGTTATGAACAAAATATATTTCGCAACCGGCGATATTTCAATAGCGGAAAAAGAAGGAACCTGGTCAATGATGTTCAACAAACAGATCGCGAAAGATTACGGGCTTCCGGATATATACGGTCTCGTAAAGAGCGGTCAGTGGACTATCGACAAATTCGCGGAACTCGGCAAGGGGGTCACAAAAGATCTGAACGGGGACGGCGTTATAGGCTATCAGGACTAGGTTGCGTTTGCGACGACGATAGATTCGGTTCAGGGATTGTTTTACTCCACGGGTTTACGAATAGTCACGAAAGACTCTAACGATTTGCCGGTATTTGCTCTTCAGGGCGACGCCGTTATGACAAACCTCAATAAAATTTACGATATTTTCAGAGGACCTGATAACCTCACGATGCTGGCGGCAGACTATCCTAATACGTCTTACGGAGCCACCAACTATGTCGCTCAGGGAGCATTCGAGGAAAACAGGGCGTTATTCTACGGCGAAGTCATGCAGTGCGTAAAAAGAATCCGTCAGATGGACACGGAATTCGGAATTATCCCGCTCCCGAAAGCCGACGTAAATCAGCAGGTATACAGCACCTATGTTCACACATGGCCCTCTTCCACAATAGAAATACCGAGGGGCAATCCCGATCTAGACAAGACAAGCACAATAATCGAAGCTCTCGCATACGGCGCGTATAAATATATGACCCCTGCATTTTACGACGTCGCTTTAAAGACAAAATACGCCCGCGACGACGAATCTTCCGAAATGCTTGATATAATCTTCGCCGGACGTTCCGCAGATTTGGGATACGTTGACAGTTACGGCGGATTTATAAGCTCTTTGCAGAGCAATATTCAGAGCAAGAAGAACGACTTTACTTCATTGATAGATAAACTATCGGCAAAAATACAGACGGATATCGACAAAGCCATAGAAAAATATCAGGCTCTGCCGTAAAAATATAAGATTATGGAACATCTTTCCGTTTTAATAAAACCCGCGTCGAGTTTGTGCAATTTAAGGTGCAGATACTGTTTCTATCACGATATATCGGAAAACAGGGATATGCCGTCATACGGCGTAATGACTGAAGAAACGGCTGATAAACTGATAGAAAACGCCGTAAGTTCCGCTGAAAAAAGCATATCGTTCGCCTTTCAGGGCGGCGAACCGACGCTCGCGGGATTGGATTATTTTAATTATTTCATAAAGCGCGTCAATACTGTAAATACTGTAAAACGCCTGCAAATAAACTATGCTATACAGACCAACGGTATAAATGTAACCGAAGAATTTGCGCGGTTTTTAAAAACAAATAATTTTCTTGTGGGACTTTCCCTCGACGGAA
>WQYZ01000173.1 GCA_009780985.1 Oscillospiraceae bacterium
CGGAAACACAGCTCGATCCTGAATTGCCCGTTAAACCTTACGATCGGTACATCATTGATATAACGGCGGACGGCTATTTGGAAGACATTACAAGAGGAGTGCAGATTTACGGTGATTCGTCTTCGAACCTTCCGGTGGATATAATACCTGAAACTCCTGCAAACACCGGAAGTATTGTTACGCATGATATAGGCGAAAACGCATTGCTGGAAGTCTCAACCCATCAGGAAGCCCCGCTCGGAATAACCCCAGCCATAGAATCGGAGGTATATATACCGACGCATATTATTGTGCATCTCGGCACTCCTGCATCAAATGCCCGGAATGTGACGGTGCGTTTTGCGGATTACATAAAAAATGTAGCATCGTCTGAAATATTCCCTGATTGGCCTTATCATTCGCTGAGAGCAAATATACACGCCCAAATTTCATTAACCCTGAACAGAGTATATACCGAATGGTACCGCAGTCAAGGATATAACTTCCATATTACCAATTCCACCCAATATGACCAGTATTTTGTCGAAGGACGGAATATATTTGCCAGCGTCAGCGGAATAGTGGATGAAATTTTTAATTCATATGTTGTCAGACCGCCCGGGACTGAACCGTATTTTACAGAATACTGCAACGGAACGACAGCAACCTGTCCCGGGATGAAACAATGGGGGACAGTAACATTAGCAAAGCAGAATATGGACTATCTTCAGATACTGCGTTATTATTACGGGCAGAGCATATATATTGCCACGACAAATAATATTAAGACAGATTATGAATCGTTCCCCGGTTATTTGTCAACGGGAGCATCTGGTCCAAACGTATCTGTAATCCAAAGGCAGTTAAACAGAATACGCCAGAATTATCCGGCAATTCCTGTAATAGCGGCGACGGACGGCGTATACGGCACTCAAACTGCGGCGGCTGTAAAAAAATTTCAGGAAATATTCGGATTGCCGCAAACTGGCGCAGTTGACCGTGCTACGTGGTATAAAATATCCTATGTCTACGTCGCGGTGAAGAAGTTGGCGGAACTCGGTTCTGAGGGAGAGCCTTCGTTTCCATCTATTCTTTTGAAATTAGGTTCGGTCGGCGATGATGTCGCGCTGATGCAGAGATATCTCAATGCCTTAGGTCAGCGTTATACAGTTATACCGCAGCAAACCGTCGACGGCATTTTCGGGAACAATATGCAGAGAGCCGTGATCGCATTTCAGCAACTATTTGGTCTAACTGCGGACGGTATTATCGGAAGAATAACATGGGATAGAATTGTCGCAGAGTATAATAAACTGCCAACATCGCCGCCGTCAACAGTAAATCCGCCGTTTCCCGGATATAATATCAGTCAGGGACAAACGGGCAATAATGTGCTGACAATGCAAAGATACTTAAATACGATCGGCAGATTTTACCCTGATATACCCCGTTTAACAGAAGACGGCATATTCGGTCCTATGACGCGCAATGCTGTCGTTACATTCCAGAGACTGTATAATTTGACAGCAGACGGCATTATAGGCAGAAATACATGGGATAAAATAGTTACGGTATATGACGGATTACCTGCCGCCAATAATCCTCCGTTCCCAGGTATACTCCTAAGTCAAGGTATGCAGAATGAACACATTAGGACAATGCAAACATTCCTTAACGCAATCGGCAGAAAATATACTCAAATCCCTCAAGTGGAGGCAGTTGGCATATTCGGTCCGCTCACGCATCAGGCAGTCCTGACATTCCAGCGATTATTCGGTTTAGTTCCCGACGGTGTAATCGGACGGATAACATGGAATAAAATTGTGGAAGAATACAACAAATTATAAACAAATCGTAAAGGCGGCAGGCTGACGTGTTCAGCGATGCCGCCCTTACACAATTACGTTAATATATCTTACTGTTGATTTCTTCTAAAATATCTTTGACAAAACCATCGATACTGACCGCGCCAAGTTCGCCTTTTTTACGGGAGCGCACAGATACTGTGCTGCTCTCGATTTCCTTGTCGCCGATTATCAGCATATACGGCACTTTATCAGTCTGCGCCTCCCTGATTTTATACCCGATTTTTTCGTTTCTGTCATCGACTTCCGCGCGTAATCCGAGAGATTGCAGTTTTTTATTTAAATCATACGCGAAATCGTGCTGATTGAATCCGATCGGCAGGATTTTCACTTGAACGGGAGCGAGCCATGTTGGAAATGCGCCTGCAAAATGTTCTGTCAATATTGCGATAAAACGTTCAATACTTCCGAATATAGCCTTGTGTATCATAATCGGACGGTGTTTTTCGTTATCTGCGCCGATATAAGTTAAATCAAATCGTTCAGGCATTTGCATATCAAGCTGAATCGTTCCGCATTGCCATGTTCTTCCTATTGAATCGCTGAGATGAAAATCTATTTTCGGACCGTAGAAAGCTCCGTCGCCCTCGTTTATTTTATATTCTATGCCGAGTTCGTCAAGAGCGTCTTTTAATGCCGATGTCGCGATTTCCCATTGTTCTTCCGTTCCCATTGAATCCTCAGGTCTGGTAGATAATTCTATTTTATAATTGAAACCGAATAGTTTATAAAAACTTTCGGTTAAAGCAATTACGCCTTTTATCTCATCTTTTATTTGTTCTTCAGTCATAAATATATGCGCGTCGTCCTGTGTGAAACAGCGCACGCGCATTAAGCCGTGAAGCGCGCCGGACAACTCGTGTCTGTGAACGAGTCCGAGTTCGCCCATTCTGATGGGTAATTCTCTGTACGAATGCATTTTACTCTTGAATATAAGCATAGCTCCGGGGCAGTTCATAGGTTTTACCGCGTAATCTATATCGTCTATTTTTGTAAAATACATATTGTTTTTGTAATGATCCCAGTGTCCCGAACGGTGCCATAAATCCTCGTTCAATATAATAGGAGTTTTTATTTCTTGATAACCGTGTTTTTTGTGCTCATTTCTCCAAAAATCTTCGAGAAGATTTCTTATAATCATGCCTTTTGGCAGGAAGAACGGGAATCCTGGACCTTCTTCATATATATCGAACAAATCAAGTTCGCGTCCCAATCTTCTGTGGTCGCGTTTTTTCGCTTCCTCAAGCATTGCGAGATATGCGTCCAAATCGGCTTTGTTCGGATAGGACACGCCGTAAATTCTTGTGAGCATTTTATTTTTTTCGCTGCCCCGCCAATACGCTCCCGTCGCATTTATAAGTTTGAACGCCCTGACCGCGCCTGTCGAATCCAAATGCGGACCTGCACATAAATCCGTGAAGTCGCCCTGTTCGTAGAACGAAATTTCTTCACCGTCGGGCAATTCCTGAATTAGCTCGATTTTGTACGGTTCATTTTTATCCTGCATAAATTTTATCGCTTCTTCTCTTGACAGGGTAAAACGGCGCAGTTTATAATCTTCTTTGATTATTTTTGCCATTTCTTTTTCGATTGCGTCCAAATCTTCCGGTGAGAACGGTTTTTCAACGTCGAAATCGTAATAAAATCCGTTGTCGATAGCCGGACCGATTGTCAGTTTTGCATTCGGATATAATCTTTTGACAGCCTGCGCCATAATATGTGACGATGTATGCCAGAACTTTTTCTTTTCTTCGGGTAAATCAAAATTAATTTTGCTCATAAATACACACTCCTATAATTTTTATTTATTAAAATTTATTACTTTAATTTGAATCTGATGAATTTAATATCAACAGTCACATTCCGATCTAAGCACAAAATTATCTATATCAAATCCATTCATTTTATTAATTACATGAGTCTTTATTACACCAGCCTGTGTGAACATTGTATCTATATTCAAACAACTGAAAGATGTTATTATTTCTTTAATAAACATCTGATCTTTGTAAGAGGGTAGTCCAAACCCCTTGATATATTTTTCGTCAGTTAACCACTTAAATAAGTGATGATAATTCGGGACTGGCGAACAAATATAGCTTGAATATAATTCAAAGGTATTAATAATAAACATATAGTATTGCATTGTAAAATCATTAGACTTGTTTTTATATGCTCGCGTGAGTTCATCAAAATTGTCCCATATCCTATATAAACTTATTTTTATTTGGTTTTCCGCAAGTTTAGGAAAACAATTCAAATCTTTTTGCACACAATATTCTATAAGTTTATCGGCAGTAAAATTTTTATTAATCAGTATAATTCCGTTTAATATCATATTTATTGTTGTGCAATCTGCGTTATTATATGACGAATCAATGTAGTTTTTTATTTGTCTCGTTGGATTTGCGAAGTATTCAATTAAAAATCCATTAATACGTTTGTTTCCTCGTTCCCGCCATGATATATTATCATTTAATACGATATACACATCAATATCGGAATAATTATCAGCGTTTCCTGCGGCATAACTGCCAGTTAAGAAAGCTGCTTCAATATCACGATAAAATGAACACTGACTAATAAAGTCTGTTGCGGCAATTTCCCAATTTTCCATAAGTGATTTCCTCTTTCCTTTTATTAATTTATAGAGAAAAATCCGACAAAAAAAGACTTTTGCCCCATTAATAAATTCTCTTGAATTTAAAATTTTAAAAGGGACGAAAGTCTGTATTTTTTATTAATATATACAACTTACGCGGTTCCACCCAAATTCGTTCAGAATATCTAAACGCGACTTATCCGCAAATACGGATTCTGCTTTTAACGGAGCAACCCGTTTACACATTTAATGCAACGGCTAAACCAGTGGTTTCAATATAAATTTATATAGATTTTCACACCAAACAAACCTTCTCTGAATATGAAATTTATACGACATATCTGATTTTCAAACGCTTTTATTTATATAACGCATATATTGTATCACAAAAAATAAATTTTGTCAAGAGGCAATTTTATTTTTAATAAGACGGCATATCGACATATGTGTCTAAATCAGTGGGAAAATCTATCGTAACGTCATTAAACGAATTTATAGTTATAGTAGAATCCATGCTCATACTTACAGATATGCCTTGAACTGCCGCAGTCATATCGCATGCCATTCTGTATGATTTCAACATATTAGAAGAAGTGTCAATTACTGCTTCGCACGTTACGTCGCCCATAGTCAAGTCTGCAGCTGTTATATCAGGCGAAATGGATTGCATAGCTGTCAATGACTGATTTAGTAAATCTGTAATAGCTGTGCCGTCTAAAGTAAATTCAATCTTTTTTCCGCCGTCCACATCAGTGACTGTGAAGTCTTTGATTGCGCTTTGAGGGAAATTAAGAGTTGTGGAATCTCCTTGTTTTTCGACGTCTTCAAGAGACATGGGCATTTTGTATTTCATTCCTGCGGTGTCAAAATAAAAGACGCCTTTTGTATAATAAGCCATCATAGGCGTATCCACGCCGTTTGCAGTTGTAGTAAGATTCATTGCCATATCAATATCTGTGGCGCTGTTCATTACTTCTTTTGTATTTCCGGTTGTAACTGTATTTATAGGTCCTGTGGCTGTATCTGCGGTATCCCCGCTTAACGTCATGTCAATTGTTGAGGATATATCCATATCCATTGATTTTACGTCAGCCATTGCTGTCTGCATGTTTTGATATAAATCATACGCTTCTTTAACAGTCATAACGCTGGAGCCGCAGCCGCTTAATAATCCCGCAAGAAGGACCGAACAAATTAGAATTGCTATAAATTTTTTCATAAAATAATACCTCCAAAAAATAATTTTATCAATTTAATTATTGGTAAATTTATTATACTATAGAAAATAAATTTTGTCAATAATTTTTACAAATTAAATATAAAAATATAATTTGCTTTTTCGTTGCTTTAAAAAAATCATATTATTTTGCTACAATCTAATTTCCTGAACATATAATAATAATGTATAACGTTCCTGAATATATCGGGAAGATATATAAATTTTTTTGAGGTGGTATTTTATTATATGTGCGGAATAGCAGGAGAAATAAATCAGGATATAAATTATATTTTAAATAATCAAGATATATATATAAATATGCAGTCAGTATTAAAACGGCGCGGACCCGACCAGGACGGCATTTATATAAAAGACAATGCGGCGTTGATACATACGCGTCTCGCCGTCGTCGATATAGAAAACGGCAGACAGCCTATGATTTTCACGCGAGGCAGTGAAGAATATGTGCTCGTCTACAACGGCGAACTGTATAATACGGCTGAATTGCGACATGAACTTGAACTTCTCGGTCACAAGTTTACGGGACATTCCGACACGGAAGTTGTCGGGCATGCTTATGTTGAGTGGAAATGCGAGGCAGTTGAAAAATTTAACGGAATTTTTGCGTTTGCAATATGGGAAAGTCATTCTGGAAGATTATTTATGGCAAGAGACAGAATAGGCGTTAAGCCGTTTTTTTATGCTGAAACCGGCGGCGGAATTATATTCGCGTCCGAAATAAAAGCATTATTGGGACATTCCGCAGTAAAATCGGATATTGACGCGAATTCAATAGCCGAAATTATGCTTATCGGTCCGGGAAGAACACCTGGGTACGGAGTATTCAGGCAAATCAAGGAGCTGGAACCGGCTTCGTATGCAGTGTACAGACTCAGCAATCCGCACAGACTATGCCAGTGCAGATACTGGGGATTGACAGATAAAGAACATACAGATTCATTTGAACAGACAGTCGAAAAAGTCCGGGAACTCGTGCTTGATTCGATAGAACGGCAGCTTGTTTCGGATGTCCCGGTATGCACTTTTTTGTCCGGGGGTTTGGATTCAAGTCTTATATCGTCCGTAGCGGACAGGTATTTCCAGAAAAAAGGATTGAAACTGCATACGTTTTCAGTCGATTATAAAGACAACGAAAAATATTTTACCGCAGGCAAATTCCAGCCGAACAGCGACAGCGAGTATATCGAACGTATGAAAAAATATCTGTCAGCGGAACATCATCAGATTATATTGGATACAGACAGGCTTGTGAACGCGCTGTATTTAGCTGTAGACGCGAGAGATTTGCCCGGAATGGCTGACGTGGATTCTTCCTTGTTATGTTTATGCGAAGATATAAAAAAACACGCGACAGTCGCATTATCAGGCGAATGTGCAGATGAAATTTTCGGAGGTTATCCATGGTACAGAGATAAAGAAATACGTGACAAATACGGATTTCCATGGTCGCAGTCAACAGAATTCAGAAAATCTTTTCTGAATTCAGATATATTAGGATATATAAATCCCGAAGACTATGTAAGCGAAAGATATAAAAATACGGTAAACGACACAGATGTTTTATATACTGTAAATAAAGACGAAAAACGTATGAAAGAAATGATAAATCTAAATATGAAATGGTTTATGCAGACTCTTCTTGATATAAAAGACTTAAAAGTAAATAAGAGCTATATAGTATAATATACTGAAGTATATAGAATTGCTGATTGCATTCTACCTTTATAAAAAATACAGCCGGCATGAGATATAAAATACATTATCATGCCGGCTTCGTTTTTCATATAATAATTATTTGTCGTCTTTCGATCTGACGGATATAATGTCATTGGGCTTGTTAAGCTCGAATACAGCCCTCGCACTTTCCGCATTCGGGTCATGTTTTATGTTTTTCGATTTGAATTTACCGTCTCGTTTTTTGTTGTTCTGCGTACTTTTCTGTTTGTTTTCGCCGCTCATGTGATTGCTCCTCTGGAATTTAATTTTGTATTTGAGGATAGTATTTCCGGTTTGCGCGAAATCATTCATTCTAATAATTTCTACGACAGAGATGAAGATGTAAAATTAAATATAAATGGAAAAAACAATAAAAAAGAATTGACAAAATAAGTTATATATATTACAATAAAACTATCGAAATAAGTACGGAGCGAAAGGAATAAATAAAATATGAAAAAACCCAATTTTCTAATTTTTATGACCGACCACCAGCGCGGCGATATGGTGTTTCCAGGGATTGCCAAAATGCCGAACCTTGAACGGTTCTATCCCAAAGCCGTGGTGTTTTCCCATGCTTACTGCCCTTCACCGCACTGCTGCCCCTCGCGCGCGACTTTTTTCTCAGGGCTCTACCCGTCCGAACACGGCGTATGGAACAACATCGACGTCCCGAACGCTCTTTCGCGAGGTTTATACGAAGATGTCGAACTTTTCCCGCGGGATTTGGCAAACGCCGGCTACAAACTGTACTTTTCGGGGAAATGGCATGTCAGCGCGGAAAAAGGTCCGGCAGACTACGGATTCGAAATGATAGACGGAAAGAACGGTTTCGGGAAAGACTGTCGTAATGTACCGGATGTCAGCGGGTGGAAATATTACGACGGGATTTCTGATAACCTGCGCAGACTGAACAGAGACGATTTCATACGCACAGAAGCTGAAATCATACGCCCCGGTTATCCGTTGTACAAACAATATGGAGTAAATGAAAATCCTTTCCGGGATTATGATACTGTGGAAAGTGCGCTCACAAAAATAAAAGAGATAAACAGTGATGAGCCGTTTCTGATGTATGTAGGCGCCACTGGACCGCACGACCCGTATACGCCGCCGCAGCGTTTTTTAGATATGTACAATATAGACGAAATCAGTCTGCCGGAAAGTTTTTCGGACGCGATGGAGGACAAGCCGGCGATGTACCGCCGAATCAGGGACAGGTATGCGCAGCTGACCGAGCAGGAGCACAGGGAGTGTATCCGGCATTACTTGGCGTTCTGCTCCTACGAGGATTATCTGTTCGGCAAGCTTTTGGACGCGGTCGAGGAAAGGGGACTTGCCGAAAATACGGTCATAATGTATCTGTCGGATCATGGCGATTACGCCGGCGCGCACGGATTGTGGGCGAAAGGTCTGCCGTGTTTCAAGGAGGCTTACAGTACAAGCTGCGTAATCGGCGGAGGCGGAATAGCGAAAGACCCCGGACGCGTGTCCGATGCGGTTGTATCGCTCGCGGATTTCGCGCCGACAATACTTGAACTCGCCGGAGTCCGGTGCGACCGGAAATTCGCAGGGAAGTCACTGACAGGTCTTTTTCGCGGCGAACAAAGTGACGATGATTTTAGGGAATATATGTTCACCCAATCGAACGGCAACGAGCAGTACGGGATTCAGCGGTCGGTATTTTCAAGAAAGTATAAGTATATATTCAACGGCTTTGATTATGACGAATTTTACGACCTTGAAGCCGATCCGAACGAAACGGTCAATCAGATAAACAATCCGGCGTACAAAGAAATTATTCGCGATATGTGCCGTCGAATGTGGGTTTTTGCGAAAGAGAACCGGGACGATATAACGAACTCGTATATAATGACCGCGCTCATGCCATACGGTCCAGGAATCATATATTAAAATAAGCGCCTTATTGCGCAGACTTGTTTGAGCTTAATTCAACTTCTGCATTACATGACCATAAATTTTAGCCGCCGAATTTAAAATTGCGGAAGGATATCCGCATGCGCTTTCAGCATTTTTTTCAGGGCGCGCATCGCCTCTTTTTTATGCGTTATTGCTTCGTCAATGCCGATAATTTCATAAGCAAGAGCACTGTTGCCTTCAACCGCGGCTTTCGCAATCATTCCCGCCACCGAGCATTGATTCAGACAAATTTCAACTGTTTTATCAGGCAGATAAATTTTTTTGGCAGGTTGAATGCATCCGTTTTTAACCTCGGCGGGTACTTCAACAATCGCACCCTCCGGTAATTGCGGTAAACAGCCGTCATTCGGCACATTTAACGCATTCAGGTGTAAATCTGCGTTATTTTCTATTGCGCCGATTACAAGCCC
>WQYZ01000174.1 GCA_009780985.1 Oscillospiraceae bacterium
AATGGACGGCGGCGGAATCGATGTATGGAAAGGCACAAACGGCGATTATATCGACGCTATTGTATGCACGGTGGATTTGCTTAAAAGAGACAGTGAAATAAAGATTCTCATCGGGTGTAACGAAGATGAAAAACAACTTGCGTTACCCAACGGCGAATATATGAAAGGTATCATGATTCGGAGGAATTGCGAATGATACATAGGCGATTTTAGAACAGTAAAAAATTGGTAATAAATAATAAAACAAGGAAATAAAATAATCGGTATGACTTACCCGAATATCAAAAATATGATTTTATGCCGTCTTTAAGCGTATAATAAGCGGGTTTGGGGTTCTGGTCGCAATCCACGCAGCCCCATGCGCATTCGGCGGGACAGTCAGCTTCGCCGCACTGCCAGCACGTCGCCGTATCGCTCCAACGGAAAAAGAAATTTCCTATGACGGCAGGATGTTCGGCGAATATCGGCAGGCACTCGCTGATATAACGCGCCTGCTCTTCAGGCGTGTGCCCTTTTCCCCACGTTATCTGCCAGTATTTATTGAGGCAGACATCCTGATTGTAGTGGTTTTTACGCTCAATATCAGTATATTTTTCACCCCATTGCAGCGACGAAAAGCCCCATTCGTTGATGATGACAGGTTTACCGGACAGTCTCGATGTTTCGTCAATATACGGCTTCCATGAATATGGTCCGCCAATCTGCCACGAACCCATATAGCCGTCTATTCCAAGATACGCGAAAGGCGATTCGGGCACTGCGTATATCTCGCGCATCAGCATACGCGCATAGTCGTTGATATAGCCGAGGTTGATGCCGCACTGCGCGTCAGGATTGCCCTTCCGCACACCGTTCGCCGCGTTGAGCAAAAACCGTATGTTGTCTTTTTCACTCAGCGGACCGTAGAATATGTCTATGTCCGGCTCGTTGGCAATTTGCCACCATGTAATGCGGTCTTTTGTATATTCGCCAACAAACGCCGCCGCCTCGAATAAAAGCTTGTGATAGCGGTCTTCCGACGGGTCGCCTAAATATTCAGGCACCGTCCGCGAATACGCCGTCTTCCCTGCTTTAGGAACGTAGCGCATCGAACCCGGTCCTGTGAACGAGCATAGAATCTCAAACCCCTCCGCCCGGTATTTCTCAATCTGCCTGTCCGCTTCTAAAAAGTGCCGTGACAATGTGCCTTTTTCATCGGCAAATGGAAACGGGTATCCCTGCCGTACCCAGCGAACGCCTAATTCGCGCATCAACGAAAAATTCGGATTATCGTGCGCCGGCGTTATTCCTGTCATGTGTCTTTGTTTCATTTTATTCGTCGCCTGCTTTCTCTTTTATTTTTTATATTTTTCAAAAATTAATATACCATATTATATCAAAAATTTGAGAGCAAATCAATACATAATGCGAATTTACAAAAAGAACTTTAATCTATCTTTATCGCAGTAGTATAAACCCTTGATTTATTCACAAAATATTATTGTATCTAAAAAATATAAAGAATATCAGCCATGTGAGGGATTTCATGAAACTCGAAAATAAACGAATCCTAATTACCGGTGCTTCTTCAGGCATAGGACTCGAACTTGTTCATCAGTTATTGCAGATATCCGGCGTTCAAGTCGTAGGGGTTGCACGTAATATCAAAACATTGGAAAATATAGATTCAAGGTATTTGTTTCCTTTGTCTCTTGATGTAACCTTACCAGAAAATGTTGAAATCATGATAAACGAATCGGGTGTAAAAATGGGCGGAATCGATATAGTAATCTGCCGCGCCGGTTTTGCATACTATGAGCAATTTGAAAACTGTGATTACGGGCATATCAGTCGGATTTATGAAACGAATGTCCTGTCGCCGTTATATACCTTAGAAAAATTTATTCAAAAAACAAGTGGGAAAATCTCGTTCGTCGTGCTTTCATCTGCATTGGGAAAATTCGGATTGCCTGGATACGCCCTGTATTGCTCGACCAAATATGCGCTTGACGGCTTTCATGACAGTTTTCACTTCGAGCCGCATAAACGGCTGCACTTCATGACCGTTTACCCGATCGGGGTTAAGACAAATTTTTATGAGCGGATTCACACAGATATGCCGCTGCCTCGTCCGTTTCAGTCCGCAGATATTACGGCTAAAACGATCATAAACGGGTTGAAAAGAAGAAAACATCGCGTATATACGTCAAAGGCGTTTTTAATCATATTTACGATTAACAGGGTGTTGCCTTTTTTGGTGTGGAGCTATCAAAAATTTCAGCAATATATACGGAGGCGAATGTTTCGCTTACGGGTTCAGACTTGGGGCATTGTTGTTAATAGAGATTTTCAGTAAAAATATAGATGATTTTGACCAAATCAGATAATACATAATATAAATCATGAGCGGCATACATATAAAAGGTTTCATTAACCCATATGTATGCCGCTTTTAATAAATTTTTATCACATTATTTCCTCTGCATTATCCGAAACGGGCAGACTTACTGTAAACTCCGAACCTTTGCCGGGCTCGCTCTGAACCTCAATATTACCTTTGCTTAGGTTGATAATACGGAGCACAAGCGCAAGACCCAAGCCGTTTCCAGTTTCTTTCCGCGACTTGTCGCCCTGATAGAATTTGTCGAATATATGGTGTATTTCGGATTGGTCTATGCCTCTGCCGGTATCTTTTATTATGGTTATGATATTATCGCCGCTCTTATATAACCGTATCCCTATCTTTCCTCCGCGGGGGGTGAACTTGATTGCGTTATCAATTAAGTTTAGCCAGATTTGAGCCAGCAACCCTTTGTTCCCGTTGAACACTATTTTATCAAGGTCAACTTCTAAATCAATATCTTTTTTACCCCAGTTATTTTCAAGCAGTAAAACAGTTTCCCGTATTTGCTCGTCGATACGAAAATCTTTTCTATCGATAACAGCCTCCTGATTTTCGAGTTTTGACAGGTTCAGAATATTTTCCGACAGCGTCGAAAGCTGTTTGGAACTGTCGATGATAAACTTTATATATTCGTCCCTTTCCGCTTCCGACAGCGTTTTATCCTGCAAAAGAGTGGCATATCCGTTAATCGCGGATATAGGCGTTTTGAATTCATGAGATACATTATCCACAAAATCGTTCCGCAACGTTTCTGTGCAGGACAATTCATGCGCCATTATATTGAAGTTTTGGGTTAATTCCTTCAACTCTTTTATCCGTTCTTTTTCGTCTAATCGTATATCAAAGTTGCCCTTCGCAACCTCGCTTACAGCCTTGCTGAATCTTGTGATGGGGTTCAAAATCTTTTTCGCGACAATCATAGAGATCGCCGTGCCGATTATTATACTGATGAACAATAAAAATAAAACCGGCGATATTTCAAAATTTCCGTTGCGGCTCAATTCCAACGCTCCCGAGCGGATAAGCGCAATGGCGATAAATGCCATTATCACAGATGTGACAAATAATATAACAAAGATAACCGCAACAAAATAAAACCACAGACTCGCAGGCTTTTTATCTTTTTTCATAGCTTCACCGCCTTATACCCAAGTCCTCTTACTGTAATAATTTGTATATCTTTACAATCCCCGATTTTATCACGCAGCCGATTTATATGAACGTCAACGGTTCTCTCGTCAGTTTCGGTTTCCATGCCCCAGATTTCGTCCATAAGCTGCTGGCGGGTAAAGATTTTATTCGGATATGATACTAATTTATACAGCAGACTGAACTCTTTTTGCGGCAGCAATAATTCGCCGCCGTTAAAAGTTATAGTGAAAGCATCGTGGTCCAAAACGGTTTCGCCGCATACAATCTTTTTCTCATTGGCGATTTTAGCACGGCGCAGAAGTGCGCCCACCCGCAGGAGCATTTCATTCACATCGACCGGTTTCACCATGTAATCGTCCGTGCCGGAGTTGAACCCTTTTTCTTTGTCCTCAAAGCTCTGTTTTGCGGTAATCATCAGTACGGGCATATTGTAATCAGCGTCGCGCAAGGACTTTATAAGCTCGTAGCCGTCCATATTAGGCATCATGATGTCGGATATGATGAGGTCAACGATTTCCCTGTCCAGAATGTCAAGGGCTTCTACTCCGTCAGTCGCGGGTATAGCGCGGTAACCGTTGCGGTTTAAAACGGCGCAGAAGAGTTTATTCAGTTTTTCGTCATCTTCGGCGACAAGTATATTAAACGTGAGACTCACCCCTCATTTTTTCTAATATGTTTTATTATAACACGATTATATAAACTGAATATAAACTCACATATTTTTTATATAAGTTTATATTCAGTTTATATTGAATTGAAAGTAGGTTGATATAACTGTGTTATAATCCCTTTCATATTAAAATATAAAGGGGATTTATTAAATGTTACAGTTAAAAAACATAGTAAAAATTTACGATACGGGCGGCACAATAGTTGAAGCGCTCAGAGGGGTAAATCTGGAATTCCGCAAGAGCGATTTTGTGTCGATACTCGGACCGTCGGGCTGCGGCAAAACGACTTTGCTCAACATCATAGGGGGGCTTGACCGGTACACAAGCGGGGATTTGGTGATAAACGAAGTTTCGACCAAAGAATACAAAGATGTCGACTGGGATATTTACCGCAACAATTCAATCGGGTTTGTGTTCCAGAGCTATAACCTGATTTCACATCAGACGGCGTTTTCAAACGTAGAGCTTGCGATGACTCTGGCGGGCACATCACGCGTCGAGAGGCATAAAAGGGTTGTCGAAGTCCTTGAAAAAGTCGGGCTTGGCGACCAGATAAACAAAAAGCCGAATCAGATGTCGGGCGGACAGATGCAGAGGGTGGCGATTGCCCGCGCGCTTGTCAACAACCCCGAAATACTGCTCGCGGACGAGCCGACTGGCGCACTAGACTCTGAAACAAGCATACAAATTATGGAACTGCTGAAGGAAATCGCAAAAGATCGGCTTGTTATCATGGTTACTCACAATCCGGACCTCGCAGAAAAATATTCGACGCGCATTATAAAACTGCTTGACGGTGGGGTCGTGGACGATACAAATCCATATTCATCCAAATCTGAACCTGTAAAAAAAGAGCGGGGCAAGCGTAAAAAAATTTCTATGTCATTCCCCACGGCGTTGTCGCTCAGTTTCAAAAATCTGCTGACAAAAAAGACCCGCACGATTCTGACGGCGTTCGCCGGAAGTATAGGGATTATCGGCATCGCGCTCATTCTGTCGCTTTCGAGCGGTATGCAGGGATATGTCAAAAATCTTGAGAGCGACACGCTGTCGTCATATCCGATCGAACTTCAGAGCCAGTCGATGGACATATCAGGCATGATGTCCGCCATGATGAGCAGTAACAGAAACGACGGCGTAAGTCACGGATTGGATAAAGTCTATTCAAACAACATAATGACAAATATGATGCAGTCGGTAACCTCAAAGATTCAGAAAAACGATTTGGCACAATTCAGGCGATATCTGGAAAGCGACGACGGAAAGCAGTTTTACGATTATACAAATTCCATTCAATACGGATATGACGTAGAGCCTCAAATATACAAATCCGACACTTCGAGCGGGACATTGCAGGTAAATCCAAGCGAAATAATGTCAAGTCTGAATATGGGCGGCAATTCCGGCGGTATAAGCATGAGCAGCATGGGCATGAGTACGGGAAGCAGCGAACTATGGAGCGAAATGCTTGATAACAACGATTTGCTTCATTCCCAGTATGACGTAATCTCCGGAAGGTGGCCGACGAAATATGATGAAGTCGTGCTTGTTGTAGATAAAAACAATGAAATCAGCGACATGAATTTGTACGCATTGGGACTGCTTGATTACGGCGCTTTTCAAGAAACGATGAAAAAAGCCATGAGTGGCGATGAAATTCAAGACACAGGCACTGACGCGAGTTTCACGTATGACGATATTCTTTCTATGTCATTCAAACTTGTGTTGAATACCGATTATTACACTAAAGAAAATAACATATGGGCGGATAAACGCAATGACAGTAATTATATGATAAACGTAATCGCAAATGCGCCCGACATAAAAGTCGTCGGTATTATCAGACCGTCGGAGAACGCGACAGCAACCTCAATAAGCGGCGCAATCGGTTATACATCGGCTTTGACCGATTATATCATAAACGCAACACGGGAGACGGAAATCGCGAAAGAACAGCTTGCCGACCCCGAAATCAATGTATTTACCGGAATGTCTTTTGACGGCGATAAAACGACATATGAAGATAACCTTTCGGAATTGGGAATAGTCGATTTGGAAAATCCAAGCTCTATCAACCTATATCCTAAAGATTTTGATTCAAAAAAGGAACTACAGTCCCTTATTCAGGACTACAATAAAATACAGCAGGACGCCGGACATGACGAATATGTCATCAACTACACCGACCTTGTCGGACTTATGACGTCTTCTATATCCAGCATCATAAATATAATCTCTTATGTTCTGATTGCGTTTGTCGCCATTTCACTGATTGTCTCGTCAATTATGATTGCGATTATCACATATATATCCGTATTGGAACGCACAAAAGAAATCGGTATCCTGCGCAGTATAGGCGCGTCCAAGAAAGATATTACGAGAGTATTCAACGCAGAAACGATAATAGAGGGTTTTGTCGCGGGAGGCATAGGCATTATAATCACATTGCTTCTGAATATTCCGATAAACATAATCATCAAATCCCTCGCCGGAATCTCGGGCATAGCCGCATTACCCGTTTACGGCGCTGTAGCTTTGATTATAATAAGCGTTCTTCTTACCGTAATCGCGGGCTTTATCCCGTCGAAAATGGCGGCAAAGAAAGACCCCGTCGTTGCTCTGCGTACTGAGTAAAGTAAAAAATATAACAAAAATAATTGCGATTAACATTTCCCTAACATTTTTCAAACAATTCGCAAACAACTCACCTGTAAAATAAGATTGGAGTGTGTGGAATGAAAGGGAAAGAAGTAATCGTATGAAATGGATTAAAAAAATTATATATCGCATTTTACATCCCGGAGCGGTACTGACCGTTTCGCTGACGTTATCCTGTATCATGGCGTTGGTATTTGTATTTGTTTCCAACAATCAAGCTGCGATCGTTTCATATATTGTATATACGCTCACAACATATTCCCTTGTCCTACTTATCATTAATTCCCGTGAAATAACGGCAAAAATAGAAGCGTTAGTATATAAGAATAAGCTTGCCAAACGTTATATGACGGATATACCATTTCAGACAAAGATTTCATTATATACATCGCTCTCATTGAATCTGATATATGCCATTTTCAAACTGACTTCCGGAATCTACTACGCTTCGTTTTGGTACGGCGCAGACGCCGCATACTATATCGTCCTCAGTTCGGTTAGATTTCTGCTGCTTCGTCATGTGCGGAAAGATAACCATGATATGGTAAAAAAATTCAAGGAGTACCGAGTTTACGGATTTCTGATTTTTGCGCTTAATGTTGTTTTGATTGTAATTGTCTATCAGATAGTCAGTCAGAACATGGGATTCAAATACCCCGGTATTATGATATATATTGTAGCGGCTTACGCCTTTTACTGTATCGCCATATCCGTAAAAAATGTGGTGAAATACCGGAAATCCAATGACCCAATGCTGTCCGCGCATAAAGTCATCAACCTCGCAAAAGCGTTGGTTGCGATGTTTGCGCTTCAGACTGCTATGTTTGCTTCATTTAACAAAACTGATTCAGACGAATTATTGGCGAAAATAATGAACATCATTTTCGGCAATTTTGTCTGCCTCATCATATTTTTCATGGCGGTAATGATGGTTATCCGGGCAAACAAAGAACTCAAGACGCTTGATGTAAAGAGAGCAGAAAAGTAAATATTATATAAAAATAATAAATGGGAGGACAGATAATATGATAAATATACTCGTGGTGGAAGACGATGCGCGACAGAACGAAATCGTGTGCAGGCATCTTAACGATAACGGGTACAGTGCGAAGGGCGCGTTAAATGCCCGCAACGCCTATGACCTGATGTACAATGCTCTGTATGACTTGATTATCTCCGACATCATGATGCCGGACATAGACGGGTTCGAGTTTGCCGAGGCTGTGCGTAACATAAACAAAACGATACCCATTCTGTTTATGACCGCCCGCGACGACATAACGTCGAAACAAAGGGGATTCAGAGCGGGAATAGACGACTACATGGTGAAGCCGATAGATTTGGACGAGCTTGTTCTGCGCGTGGCGGCTCTACTGCGTCGGGCGAACATAATGGAGCAAAAAAAGATGACCGTTGGAAATCTGACGCTCGACGCAGATTCGCTGTCAGCCGTCATCGACGGCGAGGAAATACCAATCACGGTCCGCGAGTTCAACATTCTTTTCAAGCTGTTGTCATACCCGAAAAAGACGTTCTCGCGCGCGCAGCTCATGGACGAATTCTGGGGAGTGGAGAGCGATACAAGTCTACGTGCCGTCGATGTGTATATCACGAAGCTGAGGGAAAAGTTTTCAGCCTGCGACGGGTTTCAGATCGTCACGGTTCACGGGCTTGGATATAAGGCGGTGCTGTCGCAGTGAACAGTAATTATCAGAACGAAGAAGATAAGCGCGTCAAGAAAAAGATAATGCGCTGGCGTGAAACTGCCATTACCTATAGCACAATACTCTTGCTTGTGGGTATTCAGTCGGGTATTGTGGTTTTACCTGCTTTTAATAAGTTACACTCATTCATTCAGGTCACAATAATCATGGGCTATTGGGCTGTACTGGCGCTGGCGTTCACCTATATAACGAACTGGCAGATAAAACAGCGGTATGATAAACCGATGCGAAAACTCAGCGCGGCGGCGAAAAAGGTTGCGGATGGCGATTTCTCCGTCTATATAGAACCGAACCATACTCCTGACAACTATGATTATATCGACGTCATGTTTCTGGATTTCAATACGATGGTGCAGGAGCTCAACACAATCGAAACGCTGAAAAACGATTTCGTCTCAAATGTGTCGCACGAAATCAAAACCCCGCTTGCCGTCATCAAAAACTATACATCGTCACTCCGAAGTAAAAATCTGTCTGAGGATATACGCGAGGAATATATTGATACAATCGTGAAAGCGACCGACAATCTTTCCGCTCTGGTGAGCAATATACTCAAACTGAACAAATTAGAGAATCAGGAAATCGAATCCGCCGCGGAATCGTACGACCTCTGCCGCCAGCTCACCGACTGTGCATTACAGTTTGAGTCGCTGTGGGAACAGAAAAATATAGAGTTTATCGTGGATATCGAAGACAGGGCAACGGTACAGGCGGACAAAGACATGCTTGAAATCGTCTGGAACAATCTATTGTCGAACGCGCTGAAGTTCACGAATCCGGGCGGCGAAGTGACTTTGAAACAGACATCGGATGCGAATACAATAACCGTATCTGTAAGCGATACAGGGTGCGGTATGAACGAGCAAACCATAAAACGTATTTTCGACAAATTCTATCAGGGCGACACATCCCATTCGGGCGAGGGTAACGGGCTTGGGCTTGCGCTTGCCTACAGAGTCATGGAAAAGCTCGGCGGCAGTCTCACGGTTGTCAGCGAGCCGGGCA
>WQYZ01000175.1 GCA_009780985.1 Oscillospiraceae bacterium
TCCTCGTCAAATCTTATCGGGTCGGTTATATGCCATCTGTACATGCCGAATCTTTTCTGCACCCTGTATAACTCGTCCGATTTAAGTATCTGATGGAATCCCGTGTACGGACTTGTGAAATTCTCATACTGATGCGTGTACGGATTTTCAAAATCATACGAGCCGCAGAAATAATCTTCCGTCCCAGTGCCGCATATCGTGGGAAACTCTTTGTCTCCGTCCATGTAGAATTTGATTTCACCCTCGCCCCACCAGCCGTTGTTGTTGACCTGCCACGCGAGATATGTCCCGACGTACTGCCCCCTGCCTTTTACGCCGTCAAGTATCGTGTAAACGTCTTTATACGGCAGAGGATTCGCGCGTCTGAACTGCGCATGGAAATACGCTATGTTTTCATCTACGGGAATTTCAGTTTCCGTGTAATCTATTTGATAATATATGACCATATCTTTTTTGTCGCGGTTTTCGAGAGTGATTTTAAAGCCTTTTTTAAACGGCATATTCCAGTAGCAGTTGAACGCGCGCCCGGGATTTACGCATACGGGCAGAGACGTTATCGGAGTGTAAGCCTGCCAGCCGGAACAGAAAAAGTCGCCGACAGGACATTCAACGCTGGGGCTTCCGTTTCCGTCCCAGTAAATCCTGAAAATAAAATCGCGCCAGTTAAATCCGGATGTTGTGAGCCAGATATGATTTACAGCTCCGCATGATTTTATATCAGCCATTACAAACGTCTCGCCGGGTTTGATCACGACGAACGGACTGATTTTCCAGCCCTGTCCCAAATCTCTTGCGCAGTTTTTAGCCGGTCCATCGGTTGACATGCCACCTTTGCCTTTTTCGGCGGTGAAGTTTTCTGGTGATACAGAGCGCGTCTTTGCGTCCGAGAGTTTGTATAGATTGCCGAGATTGCTGTTTAATCCGTTAAACATAATTTTACCTCGCTTTATTTATTTTTTTGTGCTTAATTTTTTATTTTAATTAGGGCGGTTTATATATGCAGTTATCGCTTTTTCTAAGCTGCCAGTTGAAAGTTTTGCCATATATCCGCTGTTAATAAGATTATATAATCTCATCATATCAACATAATAAATACTGTTATAATCTATTGTCATTTTTATATCTTCAGAATCATTTACAGCAGTTTCCTCTTTTTCGGATATACTAAAATATACCTCGTTATTTTTAGTCTTACTGATATATATCTTTCCTATTTCATCAATATATGTGATATATTTTTCTCTGTCGATGGCATATTTTTCAAATTCTGACTTGGACCATTTTATATTATCTGATTTAGTATCTTTAATGAGCTTTTCAATAAGTTTATTTAATATATCTCCATTCATTTATCACACCTTCTTTAATTTAATAATAAAAAAATCTTATTTTTCAAAAATAGATATGAATATATCAATTTTTCTCTGCAATTTAGAAAAATCTATGCCTAAAATATCTTTCTCTGTAATTTTTATTATTTCATTTATAGCCTCTAATTTATCATTACCAAGCAGTCTGTTAAATCTTTCTTTAATGGTAAAAATTTTTTGTCTAACCTCTCCTATCATCATATTATTTTTCACATTGTCTTCAAATATTGATTTATACGATACTTTTAAATCTGTTAATATACTTTCTCTGTCTTCGGCGTATTTAATTTCTTGTTTTGCAATTTCTTCTTTTAAATTTTTGAAAAGCAACCAGAGCAAAAAAGAGCCAATGATACTTATTATGCCTAAAATATCGGGAAAATGCCCCAATATCTTCCAAAATGAATCCCAATCCATAAAAATCCCGCCTTTGGTTTGCGCACATATATTATTGATTTCTCCCGTTCATCTAATCGTCGTAATGCTTTTCAGCGAAAGCGGTTATAATACAGTCAAGGTCTTTTCTTAATCCTGAAAAATCCAGTCTATCAGTATCTTTTCTAAGTATTTTTGTTATTGCATCAATATGTTTTAAATCTTCATGTATCATTAATTTCCTGAATTTTTTATTTATCGAATATATCTGCTTTCTCAGGTCGCTTACGACGTCGTCATTTTTTTCGTCGTTAGCAAAAAGAGATTCGTATATTGAGGTCAAATTTTTTAATATTCTTTCCTGTTCTTCAATATATTTTATCTTCTGCCGTTCGATTTCCTTCTTGAATTTCCCGAAACTTAACCACAGCCCAAAAGATATTATAACGCTCAATATCCCCAAAATATTGGAAATATGACCGATTATAATCCAAAATGAATTCCAATTCATAAAAACCCGCCTTTGCTTTGCATAAAAACCCTATGAGGGCGGCAGATTGCCGCCCCTACGAATTTATCATGCTTTCGCCCCTTTTTTACTGCGCATTTTTATTTCACTGATTTCACTGATATGTCGCGTATGTATATCGCTGACATGTTTTACCACAGAAATAAATATTATGACGCACGCTATAAACTTAATAACATTTTTTAACGATAAGTCAACCTCAAACTGCATTTTCCCTCACCTCGCTTTGTTTATTTGAATCTGTTTATAAAAACATAATTTAACTTATTAAAAACTTCTACACAAAAAACTTCTGGTTTATTTTCGCAAGCTCCACAAAGTCTTTTTTTAGCGACGTATATAACGACGTGTAAATTTTATACATCTCCTCGTATAAACTTCTGTTATTCTCCTGATATGTCTGGCTGTCCTGCTTTCGGATTATAGAATCGCACGCGGATACTACGTCTTTATATATCCCTGCGCCTACTCCTGCAAGTATAGCGACTCCCAACGCTCCGCTGTCGGTCGAATTGTTCACGGCTATTTCTACCCCCATTATGTCAGCCATCATCTGCCGCCACAACGGACTGTTTGCCCCGCCGCCAGCCGCGAAAATACTGCTCGGCGAAGTCCCCATTTCACGGATTATATTCAAACAATCGTTCATTGAGAATATAACTCCCTCCATAACTGCCCTCAGTAAATCTTTTTTCACATGCATTGACGATAACCCAAAGAATACCCCTCTGCAGTTTACGTCTAAATGCGGCGCGCGTTCTCCCATTAAATACGGCAGGTATATCAGCCCGTTTGCCCCGGGGGGAGAAGTCGCGGCTATTTTGTCTATTATTGTGTTCGGGTTTGCGTCGAACTGCTCGGCAGTGAATTTTTCGGACGTCATAAAATTGTCTCTGAACCATTTATATGAAAATCCCGCAGTATTTGTCACCCCCATAATATGCTACGCCCCGGGCACGGCGTGACAGAACGTCTGCGTTCTGCCTTTTTTATCTATGGCGATATTGTCCAAATGCGCAAACACAACTCCCGATGTGCCTATCGTCGCAGAAATCACGCCTTTTTTCACGATGCCGTTGCCGACTGCGGATGCGGCTTGGTCGCCCGCCCCGCCGACTACCGGAGTGCCCTCTGCAAGTCCGCAAAGCCCCGCCGCTTCTTTTGTCACAGTTCCCGTCACCTGCGGGGATTCATACACTTTGCCGAGCATATTTATATCTATGCCTAATTTCTCCAGAACATAAGAACTCCATTGTCTCTTCGGAACGTCAAGCAGCTGCATACCCGAAGCGTCCGAGACTTCCGTTGCAAATTCCCCGGTCAGTTTATATCGTATATAATCTTTTGGCAGTAAAATTTTTTTGCATTGATTATAGATTTCCGGCTCGTTGTTTTTCACCCACATGATTTTCGATGCGGTGAAACCGGTCAATGCCGGATTTGCCGTTATTTCAATCAATTTTTCCTCGCCGACAAGCGACGTTATCTGGTCGCACTCAAGAGATGTTCTCTGGTCGCACCATATTATAGATTTACGGAGCGGTTTATTATTTTTGCCGAGCATGACAAGACCATGCATTTGTCCTGAAAGTCCTATGCCTTTTATATCTTTTGGATTAACTTTTGATTTCGCTAAGACTTCTTTTATCGTTGTGACTGCCGCATTCCACCAATCGTCCGCATCCTGTTCCGCCCAGCCGTTGCGGGGCTGATACAGCGGATAAACGTCAGTAGCTGAAGTTGTAATTTCGCCTTTTTCGTCAAACAAGACCGTTTTTGTGCTTGACGTCCCTATATCTATGCCAAGTAAATAGTTCAAATTCGTTTCCCCCTAAATTTATATAAATTCCACATATTTTTTCTATGTCAATTTTAACACATAAATCGCGAAAAGTAAAGAGAAATTTTATAAATTTGCATATATTTCATCTCTTTGTTACTTTACCGAAAATTATAGAAATGTATTTACAAAACATAAAAAATATAGTATAATGAATGTTAGAAATAAAAAGTTATGTTAAATATTATTAATAATGTAGAGTATTTATATTTTCGGAATAGTGGAGGACAAAAATATGACGCAAATATTTTTATTGGGTACATTTCATTTTCGTGAAAGTGATATTGATTTTTACACCGAAGACACACAGCGGCAGCTTTGTGATACAAATGAACGATTAAAAAAATTTAATCCTGATGCGATTACTTTGGAAGCGGCGGCACACGCGCAAAGTGCTGTCAATGAAAGTTATGAAAAATTTTCGCTCGAAGATTTATCAGATTTTGATAAAATGCGTAATGAAACACTGGGAACTATCAATATATATGGCAGTACATTTCCCATATCATATAAGAATGAATCTATACAAATTGGGTACAGATTGGGTAAAACAATGGGTGCGGGTAAAATCCACGCCATTGACGATGATTCAATTCTCGACGACATAGACGAAGAAATACCTGAAAGAATAAAGATTGCTTTTGATAAACATTTAGAAAAGATGAACGCAGTAGAAGGCAAAACTATCCTTGAAATTTTAAGATATCTTAATTCTGACGAATGGTCTTATCATAACCAACAGTTGTACCTTGTAAATAATGCAATCGGTGCAGGCGGTTCTTATACGGGCGCAAATTTTTTTGGTCAATGGTATATGCGAAACCTAAAGATATTTGCGAACCTGCAAAAGTTATCTGAGAGCCATGAGCGCGTGTTTTCATTATATGGCTGCGGGCATTTGTATATTTTGCGTGAATTAATAAATCTATGTGAAGATATGGAACTTGTAGATTATCGTGATTATCTAACATAATAAAATAAAAAAGGAGAAAATACAACAAAATGTTAGCACAGCCAACGAAACAGGAATTATCGGACAGAATAAATAAACTCTACGCCACAATAAATAAACAGGACAACAACTGGGACTTTGCCTTTATTACGGATAAGATAAACCAATATTATTTTACAGGAACAATGCAGGACGGAGTATTTGTTTTAAGAAACGACGGAGAATTTATATTTTCAGGAGGGAACAGGATATGCAAAAAGGCATCAGCATTTTGGGGAAACAGTATGAAATAATGTATAAGAATGATGTTCAAGCAGACGGTTCTGTTGTTAAAACTTTGTTTGAGCAAATGATAAAACTCGATAACGATTCCGTTGAATATTTATATAATTCATATACCGATTTATATAGCCATTACAGACCGGCAAACAGAGTTTATTTTGAAAATATAATAAGCACGCTAAAAGGGCAAACAGATACAAACACGGTTGATAATATAATATCATATTGCAGGAATATCGTTGAAAATTGTGATATGGATACAGAAGATTTTATATTCGGCGGAACAGAGGAAGAAATCGTTGAAAGAGGCACGTATTGGTGTACTGATATAGCGCGCGTTGCTTGCGTAATGTTTCAGGTTGCAGGGTTTCCTTCGCGTATAATAAATACAGCAAATACAAAATTTGCTTACAATGGACATACTGTGGCAGAAGTGTATTATGATAATAGATGGGGCGTTGCCGACCCTGTAACCGGAGCGATATTCAAACATGAGAATGGAACTCCAATGTCTGCGTGGGAAATACACAATAATGGTATCGACGGGCAATATGAATCTGTCGGAATCTCAAATTATTATATAGACGAAAAAGAAAATTATAGTTATGAAACAAGTAAAGTAAATGATTATTGCAGGGAAATTCTAAAACATTCGGATGAAAAATGGGCGGGCGGTATCAAATGGATACACGGCGAAGATTTGATAAACGAGAGAATAGAATACTGGCTTGGTTTGGCAGACTATGATATGGAAACGGCAAAAGCTATGCAACAAACAGGTAGATATCTATATGTGGGATTTATGTGTCATCAGGTTATTGAAAAATCATTAAAAGCCGTAATTGCAGGGGATTGCATTGACGAAGATATACCGCCGAAAATTCACGATTTATCAAAATTGGCAATTCGCGCTAGAATTTTTGACGCAATGTCAGATACGCAAAAAGACTTTATTGAAGATGTGAATCCGCTTAATATCGAAGCGCGTTATCCTGAATATAAAAAGAGTTTAGCTGTAAATTTAACTGAAACTTATTGTCAAGATTTGATAAAAGAAACGGAGGAACTTTTATGTTGGATAAAGATACGGTTGTAAAAACAGTTAAACAATACGCCGATATTTTAACGCAAGAAATTTCACCCGCCGCCATCGTTCTTTACGGTTCATATGCAAAAGGCAATCCTCACGAAAACAGCGATATAGATGTTGCCGTAATCTTTGACGGTTTCACGGGCGACTGGCTGAAAACAGCTTCTCTGTTATGGCGGCTTCGGCGTAATGTCAGCTTTGATATCGAGCCTGTTTTACTTGACAGCACACAGGATAAAAGCGGTTTTGTGAAAAATATTTATAAAACCGGACAAGTCATTTACAAAGAATAAAAAAGGAGAAAATACAACAAAATGTTAGCACAGCCAACGAAACAGGAATTATCGGACAGAATAAATAAACTCTACGCCACAATAAATAAACAGGACAACAACTGGGATTTTGCCTTTATTACGGATAAAATAAATCAATATTATTTTACAGGAACAATGCAGGACGGAGTATTTGTTTTAAGAAACGACGGAGAATATTTTTACTTCGTTCGCCGGAGTTTTGAGAGGGCAAAAATCGAATGTTCTTTTAATAATATTATATATCCGATGGTGAGTTATAAGGATATTGCGAATACCGTTTCAAAGAGCGGTAAAAATACCCGGAAAATATATATCGAAACGGAAATCATGACATATGCAGCTCTTGAAAGAGCAGGCAAATATTTTGACATAAAAAATGTCGCGCCGGTCGATAAAATTATACAAAAAATAAGAGCCGTTAAAAGCCCGTATGAACTGACGTGTATGGAAGAATCCGGCAGACAGCATAAAATCTTACTTGAAGATATAGTACCGTCTCTGCTTCGCGAGGATATGAACGAAGCTGAACTTACAGGGAAAATCTATGAAAGAATGGTGGGTTTAGGCTATCATGGAGTGACGCGCTTCAGCAAATCTCAGACCGAAATGATAGTCGGGCAGTCCGGTTTCGGCGATAACTCTATATATCCCACAAATTTCGACGGTCCCGGAGGTATGCGCGGAATGTGCCCCGCCGTGCCGATTATAGGAGACAGAAACAGATTCTTGAAAAAAGGCGATTTGGTTTTTGTTGACATCGGCTACGGATACAATGGTTATCATTCCGACAGGACGCAGGTGTATATGTTCGGCGCAAATCCGCCAGACGAAGCTGTACAATATCACACAAAATGCAGACAGATTCAGAAAGAAACGGCAGAATTGCTGAAACCCGGCAATATTCCGTCTGAAATATACAATACAGTGACGTCAAAATTGGACGCTGAATTTTTGTCAGGATTTATGGGAATGGGCGAAGAACGGGTAAAATTCTTAGGTCACGGCGTAGGTTTGCAGATTGACGAATATCCGGTTATCGCGAATAAATTCGACGAACCCTTATGTGAAAATATGGCAATCGCAGTCGAGCCGAAGCGCAGTATCGCGGGAGTCGGCATGGTCGGCGTCGAGGACACGTATATTGTCACAAAAGACGGTGGCAAATGTATAACCAGCGGAGAAAAAGACATCTGGGTTGTGTGAAAAAATTTAGAAACACTTGACAAATATGATTTTCTGATGTATAATATAAGCGTAAAAAGAAAAAATAAACGTATGGATAAGAACTGCGAGGCAGCTCAGCCTGCGTTTAGTCAGTATGTTATATACTAGCCGTCAAACTTTGGCTTGTTTGGGACGGTTAGTATACTTTTATATCAAGTAGAACACATAATAATATTACGATTATTATGAACACTATCACTAAAAATATTCTATTTTTCAGCATAGGCTTTCACTCCTTTAGGAAGTTACTCGCTGAACCCTCGCCCCGCCTGAACCCATTTTCGATATACGAAAATCGTCTCGTGTTTATCCATACGTTTGTTTAATTTTATCATAAAATTTATCAAAAGTCAATTATAAATAAAAAATAAATTGTTATATTATGAAGATAAAAACACAGGAAATAAAAAAATTCGCAAAGGAATTAATCTCCGAAATACAAAATGACGATATGTTCTCCGCCGCCAGCGATTTGACATATAAAATACTGTTCTCGCTTTTTCCGTTTATTATATTTTTAATGGCGATAGTGGGATTTTTGAAATTGGATGCGGACATTTTGATTGACGAGATTTCATCTGTTCTGCCTTATGCCATAAATGAATCCGTACAGAATGTCATAAAAGAAATTTTAAGAATACGAAATGCTAATATACTATCGTTTTCGCTACTCATTTCAGTGACTATGGCAATATACAGCGCATCTTCGGGATTTAATTCGGCAATGCGCTGTATAAATAAAGCGTACGGTCAGAAAGACGACCGGAAATTTTGGGTAAAAATATTAATAAGCATGTCTTTAGTCCTGATTTTTACGGTTATAATCATAGCTTCTTTTATTCTGCTTATATTCGGCGACAATATACTGGACTTTATAAAAGAGTATTTTAACCTCGAATATATATATTTATTTTATATATTTAACGTTTTGAGATATGTAGTTTCAGTGATAACAGTATTTTTGTGCGTACTTTTGATAAATAAATTAGCCGTGCATAAAAAGACAAAACTCAAATCGCTCTTTCCCGGCTCTGTTTTCACTGTTTTGACATGGTTTACAGCGAGCTGGCTTTTTAATGTTTATATAGAAAATTTCACGAATTATTCTTCTATTTATGGCAGTATCGCCGGGATAATAATACTCATGCTATGGCTTAATATCATGTGCATTGTGCTTCTTCTCGGCAGCGAAATAAACGCACTGATCGAAATCAGGGAAAAAGATTAAACCTTACCACACTTTTGTTTTATCACGCCATTCAGTAAACATACCGGATTTATCAATCCAGTTAATATACTGTTCGAGCGAAAACGGCGGATGTCCCGCTAAATAATGGTTCTTGCCCGTTTCGAATTCTATTTCCCAGTCTATAATTAAAAATCTCTTTTCGCATCTTTTAAACGGCACGCTGCCAACAACGGCATTGCTGTTTCCGCTGATAAAAACATCTCCCGACGCTAAAACTTCAGCCGTGTCTAAATCTGTCACTTTAAATTTAACGGACTGCGGAGACAGATAATCGTTGACAACAATTATTTCCTGAACCCAATTATTCGGCTCACGGAGCATGACAAATAATTGCTTCTGCGAATTTTTTATAGAA
>WQYZ01000176.1 GCA_009780985.1 Oscillospiraceae bacterium
AAATTTTCGTCTGATGCGAAATTGTTGTCTCCAAGCCCCTGAAAGCTGATTGAAGCTACAATATATTCGTTCTCTATCGCTTTTTCCAGAGTTGCCAGCGTAGTCGTTTTGCCGTACTGACGCGCCTTGTTTATCGTGAAATAACTGCCCTCGTCAACAAGTTTTCGTATCTTCGTTATCTTGTCGCTTATATCTACCATATAATTTTCGTTGGGAACGCAGTTTCCCGTTACATTGAATCTTTTCATAAATAAATTTTGCCTTTCTTGATTTTGCCTGTATATATTATTATACATCAAGTCATTGCAAAAGTCAAGGTTTTATCGGAAAATCAGACAGCCACTTCTAATATCGTTTTGCCGTCTATCTCAATATATTCAGCTCGTCTTTCCTCATCTGCGTCGTGCCGGAAATCGAATACCGCAAGATAACCCTTCATTTTGCCCCTGCTCTCAAGATAATCCGCAAATTCCTGATATATATCATCTTTATACTGACTCCTGCCGCTCTGTGTCCTCAATTCTATGATGTACTGTTCGCCGCCAATCTCTGCTGTTATATCCATCCGGCACATATTCGTGTTTCCGCTGTCTATGTAACATAACCCATATATGCTCATATACTCTTTCAGATACGCCAGAAACATCACACGGCTGCTGCGTTCTAAATATTCCGTATTCCTTCCCGCCGATGTTTCGGCATAGTATTCCGCGAACCTCTCCAGGCACCGCTCCATGCTGAATTTTCCACCGCAGTTTATATTAATATCTTTGGGTACCGGGGTAATATCCATCTGCGAGATGAAATAGTTGCAGAACAGCATCTCATATATGCGGTTTGCCAGGCACATACCATTTGATGTGATGTTCAGTTCAGTAGCTATCCTGCTTATTATATCGCCGTCCGTCTGTTTTATCAAACCTATCCTCTCTCCTGCGCTTATGAAATCAACGTCAGGCTCATATTTCCTGTATTCGCCCGTTATCAGTATATCATACACAAGCTCATACAGATATGCGTCGTTTTCGACGGCGCAGATTATACTCGCGAGCATCGTGTTTTTTTCGCCGAGCAATAATTTCACTGCCGTCAGCAATCCGTCTGCCGTCCAGTCACGCTCTAAGTCCTCGTCTATACATTTGCACAGTTTCGACATCAGATACGGATGTCCGCCTGTGTAGTCATGTATCGCCTGTGATATTGCCGCAATATCCATATCTACGATGTTATCTTCTTTGTACTCTTTCAGCATAGCCGCTGTCTCCGCTGGAGTGAACAGCATATTTCCGCTGTACTCCGCCGTGATATTGCTCATGGTATTGTATGTTTTCGGCGTATGCGCCGACACATTTTCGGGAATCTTTATGCTTTTTATGCCGTTCACCCCAGCCAGTATAACGCTGTGGAACGCATCTCTGCCGATGATTTCACTGGCTATGTATCTCGTTCTGAGCATATTCAAAAACCTCAGAAATATATGGCTGTCTCTGTTTTTATCCGCGCCGTCTATTATCAATACTACTTTTTTCCCCTTGCACATCCTGCCGATATGTCTGCCGAGTGAATCTATATCGGATATATTATAATCTGCCCAATGTTTTATGTAATCCCTGTCGCATACTGCGAATTGAAGCGCATTCACCGCCTGCTTGATGAATCCCACACAAAAAATTTCCTCCCATTTGAAGCAGTCACCGTCAAGGTGTCCAAAGTTTATTGAAATAACCGTATATCCGCTGTCCGTCAATACTCGTTCGAGAGCCGCCAGCATGGTAGTTTTGCCTAATTTCGGCGGTTTTTCGATTACGAGGTATAATCTGTTATCCACAAGCTTCTTTATTTGAGTTGCTCTGCCGCTTATATCGACCATGTAATCTTCTTCCGGTACACATGTTCCCGTTGTATTGAATTTTTTCATATTTCGCATTCCCTCTCTGATATTTTTCCTATTTTATTACATATTAAACTCCTTATAAAAACAATTTTACTGTATACGAGAATTAAAGTTTCAATAGTTCAGTCGTTTTCTGTATTAAAGTTCAATAATAATCATCAAAAATCGCTTTATGTGAATGGAGCGAAGTCATGCGATAATGTTTTACTATTCTGTAACATCGCAATACGTTTTGTGCGGTCGTACTCGACATAACGAAAATAGAATTATCGAACTTTATTATTCGAAATGCGAGAATTTTATATAACTATATTACACAAAACCTCGTTCGACAGATTTTATACAACATTAATGCTTTTTATTGAACTTTGTGCTAAAATTGTTCAACTTTAATTCACGTCAACATTTACCCGATATACTCTAACGGATCCTGCACTTCTCCGTTTAAAATAACCTCAAAATGTAGATGCGGTCCGGTTACGCGCCCGGTTGCGCCCACTTTGGCTATGATGTCGCCCGCACTCACTGTATCGCCAACTGATGCCAAAAGTTCGCTGCAATGTGCATATAATGTCGAATACCCATCGCCGTGATTTATGACGATTCTGTACCCGTATCCTGTTGTCTTCTTCTCCGAAATCACCACAACGCCCGATTTTGCAGCATGAATCGGCGTACCTATCGGAAAAGCGATATCGATTCCCGTGTGGAAATCCTGCGCTCCCGTGATAGGGTCGGCTCGGCTGCCGAACCCTGATGTGATATGCGACTTCCAGTCCATATCCGCGAACGGCGAATTGAATTTATCGTCTGTCCATTTATATGGGTATGTGCCTGACAAGTCTGACAGTGAATTATGTACTGCCGACGCCTGATTATTGAAATCTTCATCAAGGAATATGCTCAGGTTCGAGGCGTAATCTGCCGCAGTCGTTTTTTGCTCGTCAGTCAGTCGAAATACATTGTCGGCGAAATAATCGTCGCCGGAGTATACGACTGTGTATGTGATTTTCGTAACATTTATATCATTACCATCCGCATCTTTTTCCGTTATAATGTCCGTTTTCGACGTGTAACTGAACAGATTATCTTTTTCAGCCTCGATGGTCGCTTTCAAGTCGTCGATATTTATATCCTCATAACTGTCTTTTGAAGCGCAATACTGCGAGATTATCAAGTCGCTGTTGTAAAAGATGTCGTCTGAATAATCGTCAATTATATCAGTCTCTGTATCTTCTGACAGCTTAGCTTCTTCGTCCTCAATATCGGCTAAAACTTTGTTGTGACTTTCGCGCAGTATAGAGCTGACTACAGTTTCACATTCGCTTATATTCGCCATGATTACACTGTTACCGTTCATCACGGGCACATCAGCTGAGTTCGCTCCGCCGCCGAATAGACTGCCGAAGATGATCGACGGCAGCATGAGTATGAACAGAATTGGCAGGAGCAGTATAAACGCGGCAGCCGCTATGATTTTGCCCACAGTTTTCCTGTTCTGCCACAATCCTACTAATATCGCCCCGTATGGTCCACCTGCAGTTGCACCTTTCGCCAATCCTGACACTGTTTTGCCCGTTTTCATCGCGCCTTTGAGCGCGTTCGCTATGTTCATGCCTTTTTCTAACAAATCCGCTCTGCTATTTTTATCTTCACTTGCCATTTTTCGCACTGCCCTTTCGCTTTGGCGGTTCCGGCATCGTCTGCACTATTTCCAGATGTGTTTTTATGCTGCCATCAGCACTCTTATACGGCACAATTTCAGGTTCGCCGTATGTATATTGTTTGTGCCATTTTGTGCCGTCTGCCGGTTCTACTGTGGTATAATTGCCAACTGGGGACATATATTGCTCCGCATTGTACATGCTGAACTGTTTTCCGTCCGGGTAAGCTGACGATGTTTCCGTCCCCGTTATCATTCCGTTGCCGACTTCAACATTTGCGAATTTCGGTATATCAGGCGTGTTTGTATATCCCATGTACGAAGGAAATTTATTCGCCGTTAGATTTGCCGAACTGATTATTCGCTCTGTATCTGCGATACCGCCATCAATAGTTTCGATGATTTTTTCTGTATTTGCCGGTATATTGCTCGCTCCAAATGATGATATGGTTTTGTCTGTATTTGAAACAGGTATGTTTGATTGTATATTATTTGCTCCGGAACCGGATATATTATTGATTTCTGTATTTGAGATTTTTGTATCGGTCGGTACATTTACTGCCCCGGACGTTGATATACTATTGTTCAGGTATGTATCCGAACCGATTATCTCTGTCTGCACATTGCTTGTCTCAAAATCTTGTATATCATCAGTTTTCATATTCGATTCAATGATATTCGGCGGTACGCTGACTTCTCCGAATTCCGACATACTATTCGTTGCCGTATTGGAATCAATTATATTGGTCTGTATATTACTGTTCTTTAATTCTTGCGCGGTATTGGTTTTTATATTTGACTTAACTGTATCAAATGGTACGCTTGTTTCATTAAATATAGAGGAAATATCGTCATATGTATCAGAATTTATATCATGTGCCGATATATTGCCGTTTTCCGTACTTATGTCAAATATGCTTTGCGGTATATCGCTATTTGCCGGTACATTCGTTGCCGGTAAAACCTCTATAGGCGATATGCCAATAGGATTTCCAGTGTCTGGGTTTATGTTTTGTTGCGTTGGGAAGCCAAAGATTGGTGCGATTTCTCCACTTGAAGTAAAATCAAGATTCGTATTTTGCGGTATTGGCGTGTTTGCCTGAGTTGTACTGGTATTGTTTGAAGCCGGAATAGGATTCACGTTCGGTGGTGATGTTGCGCTTCCGGGATTCGTATTTCTGGTATTCCCGTTTGCACTGCTGTTTGGCGGAACACTGGGATTTCTGCGCCCGACTGCTCCTGCAAATCCGCCTGATGCTGGATTTGCCGCGTTTCCGCCGCCGCCCGATGACGCTCCGCTTTTGCCCCTCCCGAAATTTTTCAGAAACGACAACCCTCTCGCCGCTATCATGATTTCGCCCAACATCGAACCCCCGCTGTGCCCAACGTTGATCCCCAAACTGCCTAACAAACTCTCGATTTTCTGCGATACTTTCAGAAATGCTATCGCGCACAGAAACCAGATGAATACATTGCCGCCCACCGATTCCTTGCTGCTCGCCGCAACCTGATTTTGTACATCGCTTTCCGAAAGTGAATAAACTTTTATTTGCGATAATGCAATTACTATAACTGTGACTGATATTAGTACAAACATCGTTTTTATAAACGCTTTCCTTTTCGTAAATCTCATAATTTTTTATACTCCTCAATATTTTATTTTTGTTACAATGACAACGGATTTGCCAAAAAATTAGCTACGAAGCTGGTAAATACACGCAAGCACCAGGCATTCATTATCAGCAGAAATATCTGACCGCCAAGCATTCGGCACCACGACTTGAATATGTTAGATGTTGTCTGCGACGCTCCCATCGCGAACGCCACAGGCGCTGTGAATATCAGTATGCCAAGCAGTATGTACCGTTCCGCCGCTTCAAACAGCAGTTTGATGTAATTCCACGCCAGTATAAGCACCAGTATCAACGCGATGATCGCCACCGCTCCGTTCGATATGACGCCCAATATCACGAGCATGACCGAGTTGAAGCTGGCGAAACTGATCGGCGGTAAATCTGACGTCAGTATCCAATTGTACGGCGTCCCACCGATTTTCAGCACTATGTTGACTATGTCGTTCGAGAAGTATGCCAGCAATATGAACAGGACCGAGCGGATACTGAGCTTGATAGGGTCTTCCGCCTCGATGCCCGCGACAAGCCCGAAGTTTTTGAACAGTTGCCATACCCAGTTGAGTAGTATGAGCCCGATTGCGAGTGCCACGAATATATTGTACATCGTACCGACTGCGGGGAAATACCGCAGGAATGTGTCCATGCTGCAGCCGAGTGCGCCTAACACAGATGTCGTAATCAAGTCCAGTCCGTGCATCACCTGCTCCGCTATCCATTTCACTATTCCGTCTAATATACCTATCTGAATCGCCCCCATACAAAAATTTTTATTTATTTTAGAAAACCTATTGACTTTTTGATGATTTTGGTGTATACTTAAAGATAACGATGGACGGGATATATACCATATAAAATTGGTTATCCCGTCCATTGTCCGCCTGAAACCAAAGGTGAAATGTAGGCTACGATGAACCCAAGGCTGTTCAGTATAATCCATGTAATAACGATTCGTTTCAGCCACGCCCGTGATTCATCGACCGTTCTGCCGTTTTTCGAGAAGTTCATCATGAGCAGAGCCACTGCCGCCGTGACTACCGCCGCCGCTGTCGAAATAAGCAGAATTTTATTGTATATGTCCTGCATAAGCGATTTTGCTTTCGTCCATATATCGTCGTCTGCGGCTAATGCCTGTGTAGTCAGCATGGTAGAAATTATCATCGTCGTAATTATTGTATATATTTGTTTTTTGCGTTTCGAAATCATTATCACATTTTTATGTATTGACTGCGTTAATTTTTTATTATATTTCAATTTTATTCCTCCGTTGCTTTTTGTATTTTATTTAAAACTAAAGTTACTCTCCATAGTTTAAATATAGGGAGTAACTTAGATTTTAAATTTATTTCATTAATGCTGAAAACTTTATAATTTGTCGCGTAATTGCGGATGAAATTAAATATATATTGGTAATTAAAAAGTTACAGAAAAAATTTTTGATAAATTCCGTAACTTATAAATTTATTTTTATATTAATATTGATTAATGAGTGTTTTCATCTAATAAAAATTTAAAAAAATTATAAAAAAATTTTTTAGGCAGAATCTTATGTTTGCGATATTTTATATAAAAATGCTGTTTTTGCCTGAAAACTTGCGAGCATTCTAAGGGATGTAAAGGTATGTCGTAAAACCATATAAACTTGCTTCCACAGGACTTTGACTCCTGCATTCCGCTGGTTCGAGTCCAGCCATCCCAGCCAAGATTCCTATGGTAGAATCGCATTTTTCACGAAGGTGCGGTTCTATCTTTTTGCTTTAAAAAGCTGTTTGTCTACCATTTTGTCTACCATAATAAATTAAGAATCGAAATGCTGGAATTTGCCGTTAAGAGTATTTGCTATATTGCGTTTTGCGTCCATATCTAAAGTAACGTAAATGTTCATCGTCGTGCCTATATATCCGTGCCGAAGCCACGTTTGAATATCTTTCATATCAAACCCAAGATATTTTAAGTACCCTGCCGCCGAATGCCGTAAATCATGGAAACGGATATGCGGCAAACCGTTGCGTTCCAACAGCTTGGTAAATCTTTTTGTGACATAGTTAGGATGAATGACTTTACCATTAATATGTGTAAAGTCATAACCCTCGTCCACATAGTCATTTGGCTGCGTGAGTTTATCCTGCGCCTGTTTTTGCATTATGTGCTGTAGGCTTTGTTTAATAACGCTTGGAATAGGCATATCTCCATAACTGCTTTTATTTTTCGTGAGGTCGCTTTTGTGCATTGTTTTATTCACCCTTATACATAGTATGTTTAATGGTGAATAAGTTATTTTCCATGTCGATTGCGCTCCATTTCAACCCTAAAATTTCAGAACGCCGTAACCCGTAAAAAACAGCAAACAGTATTATTGTTTCGAGTATATCGCCTTTCACAGAGGACAGTAGCCGTTCAATTTGAGTTTCATTATAAAATTTTGCGCCCGTATATTTTATTTTTTGCGGTTTATCTATTCGCTGTGTGGGATTAAACAAAATAATATTTTGCCGAACCGCGTTATTGAGGCACTTGGAAATGTTATGCAGATGTTTGATTACAGTATTCGGAGATAATGTTTTCATTTTATCGTTCACATATTTTTGTATATGCGCTGGAGTTAAATCTTTTACCTTGATTTTCAGAGGTTCAAAATACGGAATGATATGAGAATTAAGAATCAATTTATACCCGTCGTATGTTGTCGGGTATATAGATTTTGAATTTATAAGCGTTTCGAGCCATTGTGTCATAAAGTCGGTAAATAAAACGTCCTTGCCGAAATCAATGTTTTGCGCGATATTAGGCGATTCGTATTCAGTCAATACTTCTTTCAATTTAGTGTTCGCGAGCCGTTTATTATTTCCCTTTACCGGTATGTCTGTTGAAATCCACGGCCGTTTACGTTTACCCGTAGGGTCAACATAATCCAGTACGATATAATAATTCGGTCTATCTTTTTTTATTTGCACTGTGACTGTCATAGATATTTAATCCTTTCCTTTTTAATTAAATGGATGTCCTATCTATGTCATATTTAACCTTAATAACATTATAACATAAAACAGGACAAACTGAGTTAATAAGTTATGTATAATTACTAAAAAATTTTTTTACTACATAATTTTTCGGTATCTTATATGCTCGTCCGATTTGTATAGGAACTCCGAATTTACCTTGTTTTATTTCTTTATAAATCGTTGATTTACTAACTCCAAAAATTTCCGTTAAATCTTTATATTTAGTTAATTCCATTTTCTGGTTACTCCTCTACTTTATTTTTTTAATTAGACTTTTACAATTCTCTTTTTATTTATTTTCCCATTGCTACAATTATAATTTGGCATTGATAGAGCAGAATGAATAATTACAATAAATTCGATTTCATAATATTTCTATTCATATGAAAATTAATATTTTTCAATTTATAAATTTTATATAACACCTCTCGCCGACCCATTTCCTGCGCTCGCTGTGACCGCGTATTTGCAGGTGCCGCTATGCGGCAATTATTTTACGGGCGCACTCCGCTTATTCAAGTCCTCATGGCACACTATCCGCAAATCCTGTATAACCTCCGGCGAGAAGCTATGAGCCGCATCGCGGCTGTTTGTCATAGATAAATAATTGAATGTATGGGATTATCAGACATTGATACCTTGTCTGATTTCCCTCTATGTTTAATAAACATAAAAGAAAACGCGAATCTTTGCATGTTTTGAAAAATATTTTTATTTTTTTTGAAAAATTATATAAAAAGCTGGGAACATCATAGCTCCCAGCCGAAATTTTTAAATTTTTATTTTTCGTACGCACAGCAGGAGAGTCAGCCAGAGTTCCTGATACAAGTCCTCGTCAAATTCGCTGTTTATAACGGACTCTTTCATCAGCAGGGGTTTATACATAGTTATTATTTCTTTTAGCGCGTTGTCGTCTTTTTCTTTCGCTCGGGTTAGTAATTCTTTGAAATTCATTCTTTTTCACCTCCCAGCTCTTTTTTCAGCCGTTCAATCATACGGTAATATACCGACGCCGCAGTATTATAGCCGATACCCAGTTTCGCCGCTATCTCGGCTAAAGACCGCCCTTCCAACGCTTTCAAAAGAAATATATGTAAATCGCGTTCTTTTGTTTGTTCCATCGCTTCCCGCAGTTTCATGTTTTCGAGCTGTTCAAGCAGCGGCAGATTATCGTGCATATCAGGTTCAGTCAGTAATGACATAAGATGCTCCTGTATCTCCAAAGATATTTCGCATTGATGTATCTGTATTTTCGACCGCATATACTGTATTTTCCGTCTGCGTATCGCAGTTACCAGATATGCGGTAAATTGATTTTGTAATATATGTGATTCACTGATTCCGTCATTACGTTCCCACATAATATTGTTTCCTCCATTCGATTTAAGTT
>WQYZ01000177.1 GCA_009780985.1 Oscillospiraceae bacterium
CAGCATATGATACAGGCATACCATTTGGCCATACAGTACCACCAGTAGTAGCTCCTAACGGCTGTAATGCTACAGCATAGTCCCATTTTCTTGTAAGATCCGGAGCGTCTGCTGATTTATATACGAAATAAGGAGTACTGGTTGCGGAATCTGCGAATACCTTATAGTATGCGAGAGCATTTATAGAGGATGCATCGCTTGCCTGGAGAGCTCCTATAGCTTGTGGGAATGTTGTCCCATATCCAAATGTTGTTTTGAGATTTCCCGCAAACATTGCACTTCCGCCGCCTGTTGCAAGAGCCTGTACGCCGCCTGCTGTAGAAACTTCTGTAAGCTGAGCGTATAAGTTTATCATGTTTGAATATGCTGTATAGAGATATGCGTTGCCTACTGTGAATTTGAGATTCTGATCTGATGATTTGTCATATACCAAAGTATAATGCCATGAAGCGGGATCGCCGCCGTTTATGTCTGCACTTACAGTGCCGTCGGTATTGAGTCTGTTGAGATTCAAGTTGCCAGCGGTGATATTTGTACAATAACCAACGCTCATCGGTTGATAAATATAGAAGAATTCAGTTAAACCGTTGGAATCTGTTCCGTTATTGACGTATTCGAGTTTGTAATGACCAGCATTTTTAACCTGAGTAGCCAATTGTTTTTCCATACTATCTTCATATATATTTATAGCTGTTTTATTATCAACTGTTCCGCCTGCAGGAACAATATTAGTTGTTGTCGCATCCGGTACCCAAGCAACACCAAGTTTCGGATCAGGAGGAGTTGAAGTGTCTACATATACAAAATGTCCCGGAACTGTTGTAGTTGTTGTTGTCGGTTGCAGTGCAACTGTTTGCTCTGCAGTGAGTACGGCATTGTCGCCTCTGAACATATATAAATTATATACGCCGCTCAAATCATGCGTGCCGCTCTGATCGTATTTTACAACGCCGTTATCTGTTCCGAGTGTAAGGGAATTTAATCCGTCCACTCTGGTTGTCGGAACTGTTGTAGCAGTAGGAGCGGTTTTCGTTCCGTAATCAGCTGTTGAACCTGACATATTGGTAACATCAGTTTTTGTTCCGACTACTTTTGCAGCTGGAAGTACGATAGGAGTTGATGTGTTCAATCTTGAATCTTTATAAACCGTAACTTTTAAGCCGAGAAGCAGATCAGGAGTTATAGGATTGCCGTTAGCATCAAGTATGCCGAGGTCTGAGCTGTTTGCATATATAGGAGCATTAACAGCCGTTACCACCGGAGGAGTTACTGTTCTGTCAACTGTAGCATAGGAAATTGCTAAATCGACAGGTTTACTGCTTACTGTGCCTGCTACCTGTTTTGCTGTAAGCGGATCCGGTTGTTTAAGGTTTACAGGTACGCCTGTTTTAGCATAGTCTTTTATCTGGAGACCTGCAGCGTATCCCTGGATAGCTGAGACATAACCTGTTATTTTGGTTATACCGAACGAGTCGAGAACAGGGGTCTGAACGTTTTGTGATTCATATCTGCCGTCGACTGCGTTGAATACCATCTGGAGTTTGTTGTAGTTGGAGAGTAAGAAGTTGTAGAGCAACATACCCATCTGATTTCTTGTTATCTCCTGTGTAGCTGCAACGCCGCTGAATGAGAAAGACGATGTTTCGACGTATGCGCCGATTAAAGCTACGTCAACGTTGTTTGCCTGTGAGAGATAGCCAACCGGATATGAAAGTCCGGTGTAACCCAGCGCCGTAACGAGCATTTTAACTGCGTCCTGCAGCGTGATGTTGCCCGTCGGGTTGAATAAGCCGTTGCCGATTCCGTTTACTATGCCGTTCTGTGCACAGTAGTTGATTGCTGTGAAGTATGTCGGGTCTGTAACGTCTGTGAAGTCATTTACTGACACTGACGGGTCGGATACGAAATATTCAGGCGTAGCAGATGTGATTCTTGCTACGAACAGAGCGAACTGCTGTCTCGTGACAGGTTGGTCTCCGCTGAATACCTGATTGCCGTCTGCGTCAACGCCGGTACCTTTTACTATGCCTAAATCGTTGAGAACGTTGAGAGCATGAGCCAAATCTGCGTTGGCAACACTCGCCGTAGCGTCCACATCTGCAAAAGGCTTAGCTGATACTGTCATTGCCATGCCGCTTACTACCATTACGATAACAAGGGCAAGCGCGAGAAATCTTTTTAGATTACTCATTGTGGATTTTCCTCCTTGAATTAAATAAATTTATTTTTTCAAGATGAGTTTATCATCTTTGTCAAATATCATACCACACTTTAAAAATATTTTCAACATTCCCACGTTTTTGTAACACAAGTGTAACATAAAATTTTTTTAATTATCTGATTTTCAGCGGCATAAACTTCAGATAATCGGCAGAAATAAGCTCAAATCTTATATTTTCATATATTCTCTTTATTTTGATTTCGCTTGCGTTGTGTATATGCCCGAAATAACATTTTTCTATTTCTCCGCGCGCCAGAACTTCTATAATTCTCGGACATATATATCCCCCATATATGGGAGGATAATGCAAAAAAGAAACAAGCTCGCAGTTTTGATGCCCGAGTTTGATTTTTTTTGCGGCTTGTATTGATAATTCCAGTCTGCCTATTTCGCGGTTCAGTATTTTTTGGTTGAACATGTCAGTTGGTTCTTGTTCTAAACTTTCCTCATCGTCAATAAACCAGCCCCGACTTCCGCAGATTATATAATTTTCGCACAAATACGCGTTGTTGTGCAGTATTTTTATTTTATAAAAACCGTTCGAATCAAGCCATTTATTTATTTTTGACGCAGTGGTCCACCAATAATCGTGATTGCCTTTCAGGATATATTTAGTCCCGTTCAAACTGCTGTTTATAAATCTGAAGTCTTCCCCGCATGAATCTATATTCATTCCCCAAGATATATCCCCGGCAATTATTACGCTGTCGGAGTCTTTTACGGTTGTGTTCCAGTTTCTTTCCAATTTATTTATATAATCATTCCAGCGTCCCCCGAAAACTTCCATTGATTTGTTTTTATCTGAGAGAGCCAAATGCAAATCTGCGATAACAAAAACTGCCATTTTTTATATTCCTCGCGCATAAAATTTACAAAATTGTGGAAAATAATGTTGTAATAAAATCAATACATTATTTAGGGGGATATTATAAAATGAGTATTTTTAACAACTCAACAAGCAATGTGCCGAAGCATATTCAGGGGATAAGCTGCGACGCGAAAAACTGCGTATATCACGACGGCGACAATTACTGCACGGCAAACAGAATCAATGTCGGACCGACTTATGCGACGTCGAGTTCAGACACAGTCTGCGCAACTTTCAAAGAAAAGAAGATGAAATAGAAATTTTCCCTATGAATTCGGGAATATATTCGTAGGGGCGGATGGTAATCCGCCCGTGAAACAAAATCAATCTTTCGGGACGATTACTATCGTCCCCTACATATAAAATTTTCCGTTTATTTCTCCAATTCTTTCATCACATAATCCCTCATGCCGTCAATATCTACGGTGTTGTTGAATCTTACGGGTTTGACTGCGAGTTCGTCCAACGCTTTCGGGATTTTTACGCCGGTATAGTCATGAAGTTTCAAACGCAGGCTTAAACTCTCAACCTCGTCTTTTCCGGTCAGTGAAGAATATACGTCTTTTAAAAATTTATATGCGCTTGCCGTCGAAACGACAAGCATTTTTTTGTCTGATTTACTTTCCGACAGATATTGTTCCGCGCAATTAAATGCGACTGCCGTGTGCGTGTCGATAAGATATTTATACTCACCGAAAACTTTTTTAATCGTCGCGTCTGTACTGTTTTCATCGCAGGACAAACCTATGAAATCCTCGTTCAGTTTGCGTTTTAAATCGTCCGACACTACGTATATCCCCGTCTGTTTTAAATCAGCCATATATTTTGCGTTTTCTTCCGGGTTTGACAATAAATATAGCAGTCTCTCTAAATTAGAAGAAATCAATATATCCATCGACGGCGACATCGTCGTGAAAAATTTGCGATTCATGTCGTATATTCCCGTGCGTAAAAAATCCGTTAGAATATTGTTCATATTCGACGCGCAGATTAATTTATCAATATGCAATCCCATTTTTTTTGCGATATATCCGGCTAATATATTGCCGAAGTTTCCTGTTGGAACAGTCACGTCTATTTTGTCGCCGAGTTTTATTTCTCCGGTCTCCGCCATTTTTATATACGCATAGAAATAATAGACCACCTGAGGGATTAACCTGCCGAAGTTTATTGAGTTCGCGCTCGATAAAAATATTCCGTTTTTTTCGGCAAGAACTTTTATTTCCGGATCGCTGAAGATTTTTTTCACTCCGGTTTGACAATCGTCAAAATTGCCGATAACAGAACACACATCGACGTTACTGCCGTCCTGCGTATTCATTTGCAATTCCTGAATCCGGCTGACGCCGTATTTGGGATAAAACACGAGGGTGCTTATTCTATCAATATCTTTTGTCCCCTCAAGTGCGGCTTTACCTGTATCGCCGGACGTTGCAACTAATATAAGCGCGCGGCGTTTCTCGCCGGTTATATCGAACGCTTTTCGCAGTAACAACGGCATAATCTGCAGCGCCATATCTTTAAATGCCGCCGTCGGACCGTGATATAATTCCAACACGTTTATTTTATCGTTTATTTTCGCGACTTTTACCGCTCCGTCAGGGAAGTTTCCCATGGAGTACGCCTGTTTAGCTATATCTGCAATATCGGATTTGTTATAATCCGTCAGATACAGCGATAATATATATGCCGCGACTTCGTCATAACTTTTATTTACAAAACCCGCTAGCGTTTTTTCATCGATTTTAACGATTTCAGACGGCATAAACAGTCCGCCGTCGTCCGCGATACCCTGTTTTATGACCTGTGCTGACGTAAATTTATGCGATTGCTTTATATCTCTTGTGCTTATATAATTGATGTTTCCCATTATGTTTTACTCCTGATTAATCAATTCCTAATGAATCTAAAACATTATTTTCTATTAATTCATTTAACATATGCTTATTTAACAAATTTATAAACTGTTCTTTATCAGCCCATATAAAATCTATATGTTCATGTGATATTTTGACTTTATCGCTCTTTGCATAACTGATATACATAAGACCTACAATTTGCCTTTGAGGACCCAATTTCCCAGTCATAGCATAAAGTAATTTCCCAATACAAATATCTTCCAAATCAGTTTCTTCTTTTATTTCACGCCGTAAAGCAGTATGCAAATCTTCGCCGAACTCTACTCTTCCGCCGGGACATTCCCATTCATTCCCGCCGTCTGAACGTTGTACTAACAACGCTTTTCTGTTATACAGAATTACAGCCTTTGCCGCTACTATAAATTCCCCCATTGCAAATCCCCTTGAATATCACAAATTCTGGACTATAAAATTATCGGCGTTTTTGTACATGATTTTCTCTATCAATATATCGTCATACCCGATTTTTTGCAATTCTTCGCAGATTTTCTCAATATCGGACGCATTTTTCATATCGTCCGGCAGTTCAGCACCGTCAAAATCACAACCGAAACATACGGTATTCTCCCCGCCCAAAGACATATAATAGTCTATATGTTTTATAACGTTTTTAATCAACACAGGCTCGCCGTTTTCAGTTGCGCTTATATGCGGTCTGCACAGGCTTATCCCCACAATCCCGCCGCGCTTTTTTATTTCAAGAAACTGCTCGTCCGTAAGATTTCTCTTGTGATTGAAAACTGCACGCGAGTTTGAATGTGTCGCAATTACGGGCTTTACAGCGATTTCAAACACATCTGCGACGGTCTTATCGGAGCTGTGCGATAAATCGACTGTTATCCCAAGTTCGCCGCACTTTCTCACAACTTCCCTGCCAAAAACCGTCAGCCCGACATCTGTGTTAAACGCTCCGCCGATTTCGCATATCCCGTTCCACACGAGAGTTAAAAACCGCACGCCGTTTTCATATAAAACATCAAGCCTCGATATATCGTCAGATAATAACTTCCCGCCTTCTACCGCGAGAAAAGCGCAGTTTTTATTTTTGTTGTCTTTGTATTCCATCCCTGTTTTGCATAAAACTATATCGTTGTCCGCGAGATTTTCCGTAAAATAATCTCTGACGCTAAAAAAGTCTTCATAGTTTTCATCTTCTGTTTTGTCGTTTTCCGACCATATTGCAAATATCTGCGAATACCTGCCGTATTTTTTTACTTTCTCCATGGCTATATGATGTTCGTTTTTTTTCAGTCTGCTTTTTGTTTTATATATTTCGTATGCGGTATCGCAATGTAAATCAGTATAATTCAACTGTTTTTTCACCTCAAATATCAATAACTGTTTTTTTCGTTTGTGATAAACGCGCCTTCTATATGACACACATAATTTTTCCCTGTTTTATTGTCGCGGTATATCTCTATAACGTCGAATCGCGGCTGGCTTTCTGAATACAAACTCCCGCGCCCCATTAAAAAATATTTAGCCGCCGAGATTATATGCCTCTGCTTATTTATATTCACGCTTTCGGACGGAACACCGTAGGTTAATGAGCTTCTTGTCTTTACTTCGGCGAACACAATATAACCGTCTTTTTTTGCGATTATGTCAATCTCGCACCCCGCGCCTTTTTTAATTTTTAATTTAGCTCTGTAATTTTTTTCGACTATCTCATATTCTTTGCTTTCTAAAAACAATACTGCAATATTTTCGCCGTCCGCACCTAATTTTTTTGTATTTCCCATATATTTTATTTATATTATATCCTATACTTTTTCCTGTAATTCTTCTACTCTTATTTGCGTCTGAAAATCCTCGGACAGTATATTTTTGAGAAAACTTTTTCTGTGAACGGGACATTCCCCGAATGTCTGAAGCCTGAATATATGTTCATGCGTGGGATATCCCTTATTTCTCTCAAAATGATAAAGCGGGTACATTTCATTTAATTCGCGCATATACCTGTCGCGGGCGACTTTTGCCAGAATCGACGCCGCCGCTATATTCGGCGACTTCGCGTCGCCTTTTACTATGCCCAGCGTATTATAATCGTCAAAACCCCTGACGATATGCCCGTCGATTAAGACAAAATCCGGTTTTATTGACAATGTCGCAACCGCTCTTTTCATCGCCAGAAGCGCGGCGTTCAGTATATTTATCCTGTCTATCTCGTCAATACTCGCCGAAGCTATTGAATACGCGAGCGCTTTTTCCGTTATTATATCATATAATTTTTCCCTTCGCTTCGGACTGAGCAGTTTCGAATCCGCAAGTCCTTCGATTTCGAGTCCGTGGGGAAGAATTACAGCTGCCGCGTAAACGTCTCCGGCAAGAGGACCTCTGCCCGCTTCATCTGTACCGCAGATAAAATTTTTTCTGATTATATTATCGCCAATGTATTTGCAACTCCCGCCGTATTCGCAGCCCTCGTAGTATTCGCGTAAAATACTGTTTTCTAAGTTCCAATTCATCATAAATTTATTTTATCACTCGTTTATTTTTTTTATTATCTCCTCTAATTGCGGGCTTATTACATAAAAACTCCTGTATTCGTAATACGTAAGAAACCTGTCGCTCTCATCTGTGCTGAAGAAAAGTATGTTATCCCACATATTATGAGGATTACTGTTTCTATATATCACAATAGAATAATCTGATTTTAAATCCGGCGGAAACCGGAACTTTTTCATATAGGGACCGTCATAAATCAATTTACCGGCTAAACTTTTATCGGCATATGAGGTAACATCAACAGCTTTCGGATTGATTTTTTGATATTCGCCGTCAATATACAGTTCGGTTACAGTTATACTATCAATATCGCCTCTTTTAAGGTCAATCATATCTGAAAACGGTTTTTTATCAATAATTTGGTTAAAAGAAACCGATGCGTTCATCAATATGTAATATGAGGAAAATACAACAATTATTACTCCAACCATAATCTTTGCAAAAACAATTAACTTAGACAGTGTTTTGGGATATGATGATAATTCTTCAATTTTAGGTACTGATTTCATCAGAATAGGGAAAATAAAGATAAAGACTTCTATAACGATTGCCGGAAATACAATGAATAATATTGCCCATCCGTTATCTTGGTTAAAATTTCCCCACAATGTAATTATAAGTGAAATCAACATTATAGGCAAATATAGAATATATGTAAGCCACAATAAATTTCTCTTTTTTAATAAAGAAAACAGAACTATTAAACAACTAAGGAAAACCAAAACTATTATTGGGACAAAAGATAAGGCAGACATATAGATAGCCTCCAGCATAATATAAACAAAATATATTTATTCTCCCGGTTCTTCCAACGAAATTCTTCCGATTTTGCCTGCCCTGAACTCTGTCAGGATTGTCTTTGCACAACGTTCAGAATCAATTTCGCCGCCCGGCATTATATAGCCCCTTTTCTGCCCGATTCTTTGAAATATATAGTAATTGTCTGCTGAGCTCGGCTCAATATTTTCGTCTGATTTGACTTCTGCCATATCCAATTTAAATCTCTCGGCAAACTCGTTGGGATACTTAGCCCTGAGAAATCCGCACAGTTTTACAACGTTTTCCGGATTATCCAATATATCGTCTTTGATTGAGCCGATAAACGCAAGATTAAGCCCGACAGTTTCGCTCTCGAATTTAGGCCACAACACCCCGGGCATATCCAATAAGTCTATGCCGATATTCGCCGAAACCCACTGTTTTCTCAACGTTACTCCCGGTCTGTCCTCGACTTTTGCCTTTACATTCCCGCACAGCTTGTTCAGCAGGGACGACTTGCCGACATTCGGAATCCCCAGAATCATAGCTCTAAGTCTGCGTCCGGTCATTCCCCTGCTTCTATATTTTTCTAATTTTTCGCTTAAAATATTTTTTATTTCGGGATAAATATTTTTTATTCCATTTGATTTATCCGAACTTTTACAGTCGATTAAAAGCGCGTTTTCACCGCTTCTTTTATAATATTCAATCCATTTCCGGTTTATTTTTCCATCGGCTAAATCGCTTTTGTTTATCAAAGTCAGAACGGGTTTGCCCGCGGTTATGCTTTTTATATCCGGGTTTCTGCTTGATACGACCGCTCTTGCGTCCAAAAGTTCCAGAACTATATCGACCTGCGAAAGATTTTCCGCTATTATCCTGCGGGTTTTCGCCATATGTCCCGGAAACCACTGTATAGGATTTCTATTATCTTTGACATTATCGTTTTTATTATTTTCAACTGACATGCGGTTTTACAACCCCGAATTCATTCAACGGGAAAATCCGTATAAGCACCCGTCCGACAACGTCCCTGATATCTACCTGCCCTATGCTTCTCGAATCGGTCGAGTGATTGCGGTTATCCCCCATGACAAAGATTTTCCCCGGTTCGACGGTAATGGGAAGCTGGCTGAGGTCTATGTTTTCGTTAGCCATCATTGTGCCCGGTTCATAGTTCACATACGGTTCGACAAGAGGTTTTCCGTCAACCGTGACTTGCCAGTTCTGGAAATCAAAATCTATAGTCTGCCCCTCGGTTGCGATAACTCTTTTTATTATCGGCAC
>WQYZ01000178.1 GCA_009780985.1 Oscillospiraceae bacterium
AAATTAATCCATATATAATTTTACACTAAGTATTAGCTAAAGTCAATTCGTTTGGCATTAATTTCATAATTTCTTAATAGATATATTATATATATAGTATATAATAAAATATATAAAATCTAATTTATTATAAAATAACAGAAAAATATGTCAAATTTAATACAAATAAAAGAAATTCTTGAAAAATACAATAAAATTCCTAAGCGTTCTTTAGGGCAGAACTTTTTAATCAACCCCGAAATCGCAAAAAAAACGGCGGAAATATGTATGGGTGGAGTTTTCCCGCCCGTTGACGGCGTATTGGAGATAGGTCCGGGAATCGGCGCGCTGACTGTTGAACTTTGCAGGCTGTATAAAAAAGTCGCCGCAGTCGAGATTGACAGGACATTTGAGCCGATTTTAAACGATATTATGGCAAACTATTCTAATCTAAATATTATTTTTGACGATATATTAAGAGTAGATTTGCATAATTTAGTCAAAAATGAGTTTTCGGAATGTGAAAAAATCTATGTCTGCGCGAATCTGCCGTATTATATCACTACTCCCGTCATTTTGAAACTGTTGAAAAGCGGTGTGAGATTTAACGGCATTACGGTGATGGTTCAAAAAGAAGCGGCGGATAGACTTTGCTCAAAAGCGGGGGAAGCAAATTATAACGCTACTGCCACAGTAATCAATTATTACGGCGAAGCGAAAAAGATGTTTAACGTGCCGAAGTTGGATTTTTATCCCGCGCCGAAAATTTTATCAACGGTTGTGAGGATAATCCCGCATAATGCGCCGATTGCGAATCCAAAAAGCGAGGGTCTGATGTATAAAATAATAGACGCGGCATTTGAGCAGAGACGTAAAACACTTGTGAATGCGCTTGTTAATTCAATGAATTTGGATAAAGAAAAAGTAATAAATATCGTAAAAAAAATCACCGGAAATGAAAGCATACGCGGGGAAGAATTGAATGTCAGGATGTTTGCGGATATATCGGATTTAATTTATGATTTACAGATAATAAACAAATAAAAAACGGGGAGATTTATATTTAAATGGACATATTAAAAGCCATTGTGGGAGGTATAATTCAGGGACTGACGGAATTTCTGCCGGTTTCAAGTTCGGGACATCTTGCTATTTTTAACAATTTATTTAACTTCGGTTTCGACGACGCAATATTATTCACATTAATTCTACATTTAGGAACACTTGTTGCAGTGGTTATCGCGTATTTCAAAGATATAAAAGAATTGTTTATCGGGTTTATTACTTTGATTGTCAGAATTTTTTCGGGCAAGTTTAAATATAAAAATCTGACGCAGGGGGAACGTTTTTTTCTGTTGGTACTTATCGCGACAATACCGTTAATTGTGGGCGCGGTTATAAATAAACAAATCGAGTGGATGTCTGGAAATACAAAACTTATCGGCGTATTTCTGATAATCAACGCAATTATTTTATTCTGTTCAGACCACGTAAAAACCGGCAATGTCACAGAAAAAACGGCTACGCCCAAACAGGCTCTGATAGTCGGGCTGTTCCAACTTATCGGAGTGCCCCCCGGAATATCCCGTTCGGGCATGACAATTACAGGCGGACTTCTGAACGGTTTCAGCCGCACATTCGCAGTTAAATTTTCGTTTATTATGTCAATCCCGGCGATACTCGGTTCGAGCGTGTTTGAATTTGCTGATGCCGCAAAAAATAGAGCCGATATTACCGGTTCTATGGTCAGCATGAGCATAGTAGGCTTTATATTTGCGTTTATCTTCGGGTTTTTTGCGATTATCCTGCTGCGGATGATAGCGAAAAACAAGAATTTTTATATATTTTCAATATATTGCGCTATTGTCGGGCTTCTCGCGCTGATTTTTGGGTAGGGAAAAGATAAATAATTACGCGCCAAAGCCCCCTTTCCGTGAAGCGGGAATAAAGGGGGTGTCACGAAGTGACGGGGGATTGCGGAATTTGATGTCGGACTGGGATTAACAATCTCCCGTCAAACGCCGCTTGAACAATGAGCAATCTATAAGATTATCCTGCGACGTTTGCCACTCCCTTTCAAAAGGGGGCTTTTAGCAAAACCGGCAGGATTAATAAAAATAAGGGGAGAAAACATGACGCGGAAAAATAACAAAACGGGCGTGTCAAATAAAAAACCGGCGCGCAAAAAAAATGCGTCGGCGGCAAATAAGTCAACCAAAGCAAACAAAATTGAAGAGAAAGAACGGGACAGTATCGTCAATAACGCTATCGCCAACAATGTTGTTGCTATGCACGTTATACCATTTATATTGTTTATAGCGTCAGTATACATACTTATATGCTTTGTAATTTACAGCGGCGAAAACGGGATGAAAGACGTCGGCGGTATCGGCGTTTTCAGCAGGAACGTGTTTTATGGGCTGCTTGGGAGCGTCGCCGTATTGGTGCCATTTTTTACTGGGAGTATCGCGTTTTTTTTAAGACGCGATTTGGAAAGCGGATTTTTTAAATACAGGCTTATATTTTCGGTTTCGTGCTTGGTTTTGTACGCTGCTGTTTTTCACTTGGCGTCAAACGCGAGCGCAGGGGTCGGATATAATGCCGTGCGCCTTTTTGACAACGGCAAAGTCAGCGTCGGGGGCGGTATTTTCGGCGGATTTTTGGCTGAAACTCTGCGGAAGTGCGTCGGCAACGTAGGAGCGTGGATATTTGTTATATCCCTGTCGATTGTATTCAGCGTATTTTTGTTCGGACGCACGCCGGTCGAAGTCGTGAAAGGAATAATCAAACTCGTGCGCGAATATCAGGACAGCCGCAGAAAAGGATTTGAACGAAGAATACTAGTAAGACAGAAAGACTTTAATAAGGACAGGCGCAGATTCAAAACGAGAACCCACAAATACAGAATAGCGTCAAATGTCGAGGTTTTACAGGGCAATTCAAAACCCCGCGCGAATAATATAAATTCGGATAATCAGCACGGGAGATTTCAGGTTGACATTCCGTTCGGCGGCGACGACGCAAAAGAACCGAGTGCGAATTCTGCGGATTATATAGTCGGAAAAAAGAAGCGGCTGATAGACATAGGCGGCAATCCGTTTGAGAAAAAAAATTCCGGAAATTCTGAGAATGGCGGAAACTCTGAAAATATTGGGAGTATTGCGAACGACGTCCCGGTTATGATTCCCGGACGGGAATTTTTCGACAACAGAAATAATGCCGATGTAAACAGCATTAAGCCGGATAATCCGGTAAAAGACTGCGATAAAATATTCGACGGTTTCGACAATGAACCCGAGGTGTCCGGTGAAAATATCAATAATATAACGAATGAATTGGGCAATTTGGAAATCGTGGAATCCGCTCCGCAAATCAGGGGTGACGAGCCTGAGGTCATCTTGGAAACTTCAAAAGTCTTTGAAGATGAAAATAAAAAACCTTCTAAAAAAGAATACAAGTTGCCGCCTCTCAGCTATCTCACAAAAGACACAAATTCTCTTAACGTCGATATTTCGGAAGAGTCAAGCGCGACGGCTAAAAAATTAATTGATACGCTGGCAAGTTTCGGGGTGAAAACTAATATTTACAGATATTCGAGAGGTCCGTCGATTACGCGGTATGAAATAGTTCCCGACGCGGGAGTTAAAGTAAATTCCATAGAAAATCTTGTGAAAGATATTTCGCTTAATTTAGCTGCGGACGTCAGAATAGAATCCCCAATACCGGGGAAATCCGCAATCGGAGTAGAAGTGCCGAATAAAAACAGGGAAATCGTGCATTTGCGCGCTCTTCTCGAAGAGCCGCAGTTTACAAACGCGGCGAGCAAAATCACGATTGCGTTGGGAATGGATGTCGCGGGAAATCCGATATATTCTGATATTGCGAAAATGCCGCATTTGCTTATCGCGGGCGCTACGGGCATGGGAAAATCAGTTTGTATAAATTCGATTCTCACAAGCATTTTATATAAAGCTACGCCCGACGAAGTTAAATTGATTTTAATCGACCCCAAAAAAGTCGAGCTTAATATATACAACGGGATTCCCCATTTGTTTGTGCCGGTTGTCAGCGATCCGAAAAAAGCAGCTGGAAGTTTAAGCTGGGCGGTCAATGAAATGGAAAACAGATATATGCTGATTGAAGAAAAAGGCGTGAGGGATTTGAAATCTTACAACGAAGAAATCGCGGACGACCCGTTTGCGGAGCCTTTGCCTCAAATAGTGATTGTAATCGACGAGCTTGCTGATTTGATGCTGACCGCTCCGGCGGACGTGGAGCAGTCCATAAACCGTCTTGCAGCGAAAGCGAGAGCGGCAGGAATCCACCTGATTGTCGGCACGCAGAGACCGTCTGTGGACGTTGTCACGGGACTGATAAAAGCAAATATTCCAGCGAGGATAGCGTTTACCGTTGCCTCTCAGGTAGATTCGAGGACTATAATAAATATAGCGGGAGCCGAAAAACTAATCGGCTACGGGGATATGCTTTATCTGCCTATCGGAGTGACAAAGCCGATACGCGTTCAGGGGGCGTTTGTCGGCGAAAAAGATTTTTCAAAAGTGGCGGAATTCTGGAAAAAGCAGTCCGACGGCGAATACGACGCAAATATCTTAAGCGAAATCGAGCAGGAAGCTGCGAGGTGCAATACGAAAGGCGCGAAGATTCAAAGCAAAGACGACGATTCGAGCGCGGACGACGAACTCGAAAAAGAGCCTATGCTCAAATCCGCGATTGAAATCGCGATTGACATGGGGACTGTTTCAACGTCGTTACTGCAACGCAAATTGGCTCTCGGCTACGCGAGAGCGGCGCGTATTGTCGATAAAATGGAGAAGATGAATATAATCGGACCGTTCGAGGGGTCAAAACCCCGAAAGGTTCTTATAACGCGTCAGGATTTTGTGGAAATGACAATGAATAAAGATTTGGAGTAAAAAATTCCCCCGCAAAAGTCAAAACCTTTGCGGGGTTTAATTTTATCTGTTATCTCGCGTACATGCCTCTTTTTTTGTAGTGCGTGTGCAGGAGATGATGCGCTTTCTCGCTTCCGGGTTTCTCGAGATAATTCTCGTACACTTCTTTTATAACCGGATTTTCATGGCTCTTTCTGACAGTTAATTTCGCGTCTTCGGTATACAGAGCGTTTGAACGCGCGGTTTTTAAATCCGTGAAATTTCTGACGTTCATAGGCTGAACCGGCTGACCTCCGCCGTTTATACAGCCGCCCGGACATCCCATTATCTCAATAAACTGCACGTCAAGCTCGCCTTTTTTCAGCGAGTTTAAAAGTTTTTTTGCGTTGGCAGTTCCGCTCGCGACCGCGACTTTGATTTCTAAATCGCCGAGTTTATACGAAGCCTGTTTAATTCCCGCAATACCCCTGACATCTTTATAATCCACTTCTTCAAGCGGCTTGCCGAGTATTGTCTCGGCAGCAGTTCTTAACGCCGCTTCCATAACTCCGCCGGTTGTCCCGAAGATTAATCCCGCTCCGGAGCCTAAGCCTATAGGGCTGTCAAATTCTTCGTCCGGCAGCGCGTGGAAATTTATTCCGGCTCTGGTTATCATTCTGCCGAGTTCCCGTGTCGTTATTGCTATATCGACGTCGCTGATTCCGTTTACGGATTCACCCTCTCTGGTTATCTCGAATTTTTTTGCAGTGCACGGAATTACCGAAACTACAACTATATCTTTTGGATCTATGCCTTTTTTCTGCGCAAAATATGATTTGTAAATCGCGCCGAACATCTGCTGCGGTGATTTACAGGTTGAGAGATTTTCTATATATTCGGGGAAATAATGTTCGCAGTATTTAATCCAGCCCGGAGAACACGACGTTATCATCGGCAGTTTGCCGCCGTGCTGTATTCTTTCTATAAGTTCGTTCGCCTCTTCCATAATTGTCAGGTCGGCGGTCATATCCATATCGAATACTCCGTCAAATCCCATGCGTTTTAACGCGGCGACCATTTTGCCCTGAACGAAACTTCCCGGTTCCATTCCGAAACACTCGCCGAGGGTGGCTCTTATTGACGGTGCGGTGCATATAACCGTATGTTTTTTCGGGTTTTCGATAGCTTCCCAGATTTTCTGAGTATCGTCTTTTTCGTATAATGCCCCGGTAGGGCAAGCGACTATGCACTGTCCGCACGATATGCACGGCACATCCGCGAGATTCAGTTCAAACGCGCAGCCGATATGGGTGTCAAATCCCCTGTCGTTAGCTCCGATAACGCCAATATCCTGTATTCTTTGGCAGGCTGCGACGCATCTTCTGCATTTTATGCACTTGTTGTTGTCCCTGACAAGAAATATAGTCGAATGTTCGACGGGAAATTCCGATCTTTCGCCTTTGAAATAGTGCTCGTCCTCGACTGCGAAATCCTTGCACATTTTCTGCAGTTCGCAATTCTGGTTCCTGATACAGTCTAAACAGTCTTTTTTATGGTCTGACAAAATAAGTTCAAGATTCGTTTTTCTCGCTTTCTGAACCGCCAGAGTATTCGTCATAATCTCCATGCCCTCATTTACCGGCTGAACGCAGGCGGCGACAAGGCTTCTTGCGCCTTTTACTTCGACGAGACAGATTCTGCATGAACCTATGGCGTTTATGTCTTTCATATAGCAAAGAGTGGGAACGTCTATCGACGCAACTTTGCACGCCTCAAGTATCGTAGCATTTTTATCGACGCTGTACTCTTTACCGTTTATTTTTATATTTACTGTATTTACAGTTTTTACATTATCCATTTGTAATTTTTTTCCTCCCAATTTAATAAAAATATCGCACAATACTTTATTTCTTTATTATAGCGTCGAATCTGCATTTCTGCTGGCAAGCTCCGCATTTTATACACTTGGTCTGGTCTATTACGTGAGTTTTCTTCACTTCTCCAGATATAGCACCCGTCGGACATACTTTTGCGCACGCCGTGCAGCCTACGCATTTATCTTCAAGTATTATGTACTTCAGAAGATTTTTGCATACGCCGGCGGAGCATTTTTTATCTTTTATATGCTCTTCATATTCATTCCTGAAATATCTTATAGTTGACAGCACGGGATTCGGCGCAGTCTGACCGAGACCGCAGAGAGAAGCGTTTTTAATATGATTTCCCAAAGCCTCGAGTTTATCCAGATCTTCCATTTCGCCGTTGCCTGAAGTGATTTTTTCCAAAAGTTCGTACATGCGTTTTGTGCCTATTCTGCACGGGACGCACTTCCCGCAGGATTCATCGACGGTAAAATCCAAAAAGAATTTTGCTATATCGACCATGCAGGTGTCTTCGTCCATAACAATAAGACCGCCGGAACCCATCATAGAACCTATGGCAATCAGATTATCGTAGTCTATAGGGGTGTCGGCAAGACTTGCCGGAATACAGCCGCCGGACGGACCGCCGGTCTGCGCCGCTTTAAACTTTTTGCCGTTCGGGACTCCGCCGCCGATTTCCTCGACTATTTTTCTCAGAGTAGTGCCCATCGGAATTTCGACAAGACCCGTATTTGTGATTTTGCCGCCCAATGCGAAGACTTTTGTCCCGTTGGATTTTTCCGTGCCTATGGATTTGAACCAGTCCGCTCCGTTTAATATAATCTGCGCTATATTCGCGTATGTCTCGACATTGTTTAAAATTGTAGGCTGTCCGAACAGACCTTTATTTGCCGGGTACGGAGGTCTGGATCTCGGCTCTCCGCGTTTGCCCTCGATAGAGGTCATAAGGGCAGTCTCTTCTCCGCATACGAACGCGCCCGCCCCAAGCCTTATCGTTATGTCAAAATTAAATCCCGAGCCGAAAATATCTTTGCCCAGAAATCCCATTTTCCGAGCCTGACTAATCGCGATTTCAAGACGGTTTACCGCAATAGGATATTCCGCTCTTACGTAAATATATCCTTCGTCCGAACCTATGGCGTATCCCGCGATTATCATCGCCTCGATTACGGAATGCGGGTCGCTCTCTAAAACCGCTCTGTCCATAAACGCACCGGGGTCGCCCTCGTCGGCGTTGCAGCACACATATTTTTTATCAGAAACCGGGGTGGCCGCGAGTTCCCATTTCCTTCCTGTCGAGAATCCCGCGCCGCCTCTGCCGCGAAGCCCGGAATCTTTTATAACGTCTATAACTTCTTCAGGTTTCATTTCGGTCAGGACTTTTCCCAAAGCCTGATAACCATCGGCAGTTATATATTCTTCTATGTCTTCCGGGTCGATAATGCCGCAGTTCTTGAGAGCTATTCGAGTCTGATTTCTGTAGAACGGCGTATCGTTTAAAGAAAGCGCAGTTTTACCGTGCAGGGCTTCGTCGTATACAAAACGTTTTACGGGTCTGCCTTTCATAAGATGTTCCCTGACTATTTCGCCGACGTCATTCGGCGTTACTTTCGCATAAAACACGGCGTCGGGATATATTACGACAATCGGACCTATAGAGCACAGACCGTGACAGCCTGTTGTCACGAGTTTTATTTCGTTTTCCAAATTATTATCTTTTATAGCTGTTTCAAACGCAGCTATAACGTTTTTGCAGCCGGAAGCGGTGCAGCCGGTTCCTCCGCAAACCAATACATGAGAACGTATCATTATTTTTTATCCTCCAACTATTTTTATTTACTGCTTCTGACTGTTTGTTGTGGTTACGGAGCCTATCGTATATTCCACGATTATTTTGCCGTTGATTATATGCTCGTCTATGACTTTTTTTGCTTTTTCGGCGTCCATTTTGACATAAGTAACTTTTTCCTTGCCCGGCTCGTATACTTCGACGACAGGTTCGTACTGGCATATTCCTATACACCCCGCCTGCGCGACTTTTACGTTCTCGACATGTCTTACGTTTATTTCTTCTTTTAACGCCGCCATAACGGGTTTTGCTCCCGCGGCTATACCGCATGTCGCCATTCCCACTATTATTTTCGTTCCCTCGCCTTTTTCTTTACTATTGGCTGTATTACTCTTCAGTTTTTCTTTTAAAGCGTTTAATTCGGCAAGACTTTTCATATATTTTATTCTCCTTAAATAATCTTAATTAATTCGCGTTTACTTTTTATATTTTTCAAGAATCGGGTCAATCTCATCAAGATTTGACAGCCTGCCGTAAACTTCCTCGTTGATTGTCATAACCGGTGCAAGTCCGCAGGCTCCGATACATCTTGTCGCGTCTAAAGAATATCTGCCGTCATGCGACGTTTCCCCCGGTTTAACCCCGAGTTTCTCCGATATTCTGTTGATTATCTCTCCGCTGCCTTTTACATAGCAGGCTGTTCCCAAACATACCGCGATAGCGACGTCGCCTTTCGGATTAAGCAAAAACTGCGAGTAAAACGTTGTTATCCCGTAAACTTCCTCCAAACTTACGCCCATTCCCTCAGCTATCATTTTCTGCACTTCAATTGGAAGGTAGCCGTATATGCCCTGGGCTTTCTGCAAAACCGGCATTAAAGCTCC
>WQYZ01000179.1 GCA_009780985.1 Oscillospiraceae bacterium
AAGCGAAATGCCTCATTACAGGGACGAGATGATAATATCCACCAAAGCCGGGTATTACATGTGGTCCGGTCCGTACGGCGACGGCGGTTCCAGAAAGTATCTTATTTCAAGTATAGACCAGAGTTTAAAAAGAATTGGGCTTGACTATGTGGATATCTTTTATTCGCATCGGTTTGACCCCAATACGCCGTTAGAAGAAACAATGCAGGCGCTTGATTCGATTGTAAGGCAAGGCAAGGCTTTATATGTCGGCATATCGTCATACAGTCCCGAACAGACGCGGGAAGCCGCCGCCATATTGAAAAAACTCGGGACTCCGTGTCTCATTCATCAGCCGAGTTATTCAATGTTCAACAGATGGATAGAAAACGGACTTTTGGACGTTTTAAATGAAGAAGGCATCGGGTCCATAGCTTTCTGTCCGCTTGAACAGGGCTTGCTGACTTCCAAATATCTTAAAGGAGATATACCCGAAGGTTCAAGGGCGTCGAAACCCTGGGGATTCCTGAAACCAGACCGTATTAAAGAAAGCGACATAAAAAAGGCCAATTTACTAAATGATACAGCGAAAGAGAGGGGACAGAGTCTTGCGCAAATGGCTCTTGCATGGGTATTAAGGCATGGCAGGGTAACATCCGCTCTGATAGGAGCGAGCAAACCTTCTCAGATAGAGGAGAATGTAGGAGCGCTTAAAAATCTTGATTTTACGGCACAGGAGCTTTCGCTAATTGACGAGATTCTAAAATAATGCTTGTGTTTTTCGCATTTCAAATAAGCCGTCCGGTTAAAAACCGGGCGGCTTTGTTTTTTTCGGAAAATTATATAAACCGGGTTTAATTACACTGCATACTCTGCGAGCTGTTCCATGACATGAGGAAAATCAAAAGTATCGATTTTCTGCCTCAGCCATATTATTAAGTCGGCGTCTTTTTCGTAGTTTGCGCTCTCAAGCTCAGTCATTATTTTTTCAACGCCATCCATATCGTATTGTTCGCAATTTTTCCGCAGACAGTCTAAAAGCGTCCTGTCCGGCTCGTAAAGCTGTGATTTCACGCGTTTACTGTCATATTCTTTTATCCAGGATTGTATACCTGAAACAAGGCTTTCAATATCTTCTAAGAACGTTTTATTCCTGCTTAAAATTTCTGGCAGATCCCCATTTTTCGCCATCGTTTCCAGATTTGCAGCGGCTTCTTTTATTTTTTCTGCGCCGATATTGGCACTGGAGGATTTTAACCCATGTACGGCGATAACATAATATGGTAAAGTCTCCTCCGTAACATCGCGTAATTTTCCGATAATCTCATGTGCGTGCGCGGCGTAAGCGCGAAGGACAGATTGATAAATTTTATAATCCCCGTCGCAGTGCGCAAGACCGATTTGCGCGTCTATCCCTGTTATTTCAAATACTGGCATAGCAGTTTCCGCATTGCAGCTTTTCGGACAGGGGAGAGATTTTACGGCTGATACTTTTGCAGTTTCAAACATTTCAGTTTCATAAGACTTTCTTTCAATCCATTGCCGCACGATTGTGTCCAGCGACATAATATCGATAGGTTTAGACAAAAACGCCTGAAATCCGTGTTCCAAAAACATTTCTTTAGTTCCGCTTATAGCGTTTGCTGTAAGCGCAATAATCGGTATTGTCCGTGCGTATTCCGTACCGAGTGCGCGGATTGCCTCAGTCGTTTCTATGCCGTCAATCTCGGGCATCATATGATCTATGAAAACGGCGTCGTAAACCGGTTTTCCGCGTTTAATCCGCTCTATTGCAGCTCGCCCGCCTGTTTCGCAGTCCGCCTGCATTTTGTACTTGCGCAGCAGACCCGCCGCGACTTCTAAATTGGACGGCATATCGTCGACTATCAGCACTCTTGCGTAACATAAATCCGCCCGCACAAGTTTTCTGGAAATCTGACAGTTATTCCCGCAGAAACGGAAACTCCGCAGGCTGTCCGCCGCAACCGATCCAAGCGGTTCGCAATTGACAAAACCCTGACGTAAGCGCACGCGGAACATACTGCCCCAGCCGTACTCGCTTTCCGCGGATATTGCGCCGTCCATAAGTTCCGCGAGCCTCTTGGTTATGGGCAAACCTAAGCCTGTTCCATTAATTTTTCGGTTTGCGTTCTCTTCTACCCTATAGTAGGTGTCAAATAATTTATTTATTTTGTCCTTTTGTATGCCAATACCGGTATCTCTTACAGTGATTTCCATCCATATATTGCCGCCGTCGCGTATGAAATTCAGTTCCAAGTCGACGGTGCCTCTCTCGGTGTATTTGACTGCGTTGTCGAGCAGGTTGTTTAATATCTGCTTCACACGCATGTCGTCGCCGAAAAGCTTTTTGGGCATATCGTCGCTGATATTCAGACGGAAAGTAATAGGCTTCTCTCCAATGCGAGTAATAACGGGAGTAATGATTTCATGAATTAAACAGGGGGTGTCATATTCGACAGGCGTTAATGTCAGTTTCCCCGATTCAACTTTGGAAATATCCAAAATATCGTTGACCATGCTCAACAATGTTTCACCGGCAGTTTTCACCTTTTGCAGAGTTTCTTTATAATCTTCAGGTAAATTTTCTTCTAATTTTAATTCCGTAAGACCAACGACAACGTTAAGCGGCGTCCTGAGGTCGTGGCTCATATTGGCAAGAAAAGCAGATTTGGCGGCTGACGCCGCTTCCGCGTCTTTCAATGCTTCGCGAAGCTGTTCTTTATATTTCATTTTCATCGTCGCGTCTGTAAAACAATGCAAATATACTATAGAACCATCTATCCACCGTATCATTGCGCCTCTTCCACTAAGCCATGCATCCAATTTTTCATCATATATATCTTCATAGTACCCACACGGCAATGAATCCTTTTCGGGCAGAAACTTGGATAACAGGCAAAAAGAGCATGGCTTGTTATAATTGCGTAAGGCTTCGTAACACTTTTTGTTATAGCTTTTGCTGTCAATTTCGAAAACGTCTGATACGCGCCGGTTCATATATATTATATTATAATCAAGGTCAACGACGCCTATCATAGTATCTAAATAATCCATAACGGTCATTGTTTTATTCATCTCTGAAATATTATCAACCATGTCGCCTATGCGGTTTGAGAGTATTCCCAGTTCGTCTTCTTGATCGCTTCGAATCGGATAGTTCAGATTTCCCTTGGAAATCTCAGACATCGCGCACTCAATTTTTTCAATCGGCTTTTTTATACTCTTAGCCGTAAATATTGACAGAAAAATTGATACTATAAAAAGACCGGCGGTTATGCTTAATATTATAATTATTGCTTCGCGGGACTTATAAGCGGCTTCTTCCGCTTTTTCAATAATTGTGGTAAAAGTCATAGAGTAAAGAATATGTACTTCGTCTGCAATATGGTCTCCTAACACAATAATTTCCGGCATAAGCTTAAATAAGCTTTGCGTATTGGTATTATTGTTTATAGTCGAATTCAATTCGCTTACCATTAGCGTATAATTATCAGCGAATAATTCGTTGATTCCGTTAATAATTGTAATTCGTTCCTGTTTTTCAATTTCGGTAAAATTTCTGCTATTATTCACATTGTTGCAATAGTCGTCCAAATGCGCTGTGTATGAATCAACGTATGTTTTATAGCTTTTATTTAAATCGTCAATCAGAGTTATATTTATATTACTTGAAACCGCAGAATAACCTTTAATACTATTTATAGAGCGAATCTTGCGCAGGTCTTTAATTGCTCCGGCTAAACTGTCTTGCCGTTTAATGGCTGCGTTGAGAAGTTGGCTGTAGTTATTTTCTATATTGAGAGTCTGTACGCAGGCAGATATTGATAAGATAACAAGCATAGATATAAGCGTACCGAATGCAAGCAATAATTTGTTTCGAATTTTCAAGTTTTTAAACCATTTTATTATCATCTGTTGCCTCCATCTTAAATTTTAACTAAACGCGGAGTCAGCAGGTCACGGATTAATATATTGCGGGGAGAATATTGTGTTATTACTGTCAGCCCTTCGATTATTTAAGGCATTTTGAATTTTTGCACGCAGGACATCAGCCGCAAAAGGTTTTACGACGTAATTAGCCGCTCCGCAGCTCGCCGCATCGGACAAATATTCTCCCGTTACATGCGCCGTGACAAAGATTACGGGAATTGCGCGCAGTTCCGCATCCTCGCCTATTTCTCTGATGAACTCGAATCCCGACATATCTGGCATCATTATGTCTAACAGAATTATATCCGGTTTTACATTTGCCAGCACATTCAACGCCATTTCTCCGGATTTCGCCAGACGCACATCGTATTCCCCTCTCAGAAGACCGCGGCAAAGCTGAAGATTAGCGAACGAATCGTCAATTACCAATATTATTTTCTTTCCCATTTTTTTCATGTTTTATCACCTTTCCTTTTCGGTTTATATTTTTATAAATCTACGCGAGGCGTTTTGCGACATTAACAAAAGAATCTTTTATCATCGGATCAAATTGGGTTCCGCAGGAGTCGATGATAATTTGCGCCGCTTCTTCGGCGGAAAATGCCCGCTTGTACGGACGGTCGGAAATCAGCGCGTCGTACACGTCTGCAACAGCCATCAGCCGACCCAAAAGGGGGATATCCTGACCTGCCAGTTTCCGCGGATAACCGGAGCCGTCCCATTTTTCGTGATGAGTGCCCGCCATGATTTTTGCATAGGTTAAAAAAGAGTTTTCAGCAGTTTTCTGCTGTATTTTTGCGATAATTTGTTCGCCGAACTCGGCATGTTTTTTTATTTGCTCAAATTCTTCACAGGTCAGTTTCCCAGGTTTTAACAATATTCTGTCGGAAATGGACATTTTCCCAAGGTCATGCAGCAGTGATGAATGAAGCACAAGGTCGGTATCCCATTTATTTATTTCGTCAGAATACACACCGAGCCGCTTCATTTCCTCAATAAGCATAGCCATTATCTGCGAGGTTCTTTCCACATGCTGACCGGTCACATGATCCCTGCACTCTACCAATTCGCCGACTGTCAGCAGGACGGCTCTCTGTAAATCCACTACGGAAGCCGTTTTCATATCCACTATCTTCTGGAGATTCGTGTTAACGAAAAAGAGCGCTTTGCGTTGAAATTCTATCATCAGGTGCACTTCAATCCGTTTGAGCAGGATTCGGGGTATAAACGGTTTTATGATAAAATCCACGGCTCCCAGAGAAAATCCCTGCATTTCGCTTTCCGGGTCGCGCATTGATGTGACAAAGATAACCGGTATATCCTTTGTCTGCGAGTTTGATTTTAAAATCCTGATAGCCTCGTAACCGTTTATTTCAGGCATAAGAATATCCAACAGAATTATATCCGCCGTTTTTTTCTGCAGATAATCGAACATTTTCCCCGCGCTGAGTATGGGAAAAACTTCATATGATTTCGCGAGTATATTCGCGGCGATTTTTAAATTGACGGGTTCATCGTCCACAAGAACAACTTTCTTTTTTTCAGCTTTCATCGTTTTTCCCATCCAACCTTTCTTAGTATTTTTGAATTTTTTTACGGCGCGAAGAAAAACGAAAATAAGATATAATTTTTCGCGTCAATTAACAGTTCAATTCTTTTTTTATATTGATTGTATTCATATTCTTTGCCTTCTTTCGCTCTGTTGCAGATTGGCGTTGAGCAATATTGGATGAAATCCTTAATTTCTATCTCCATCAACTCATTTAATTTTGCCAAAATTATGTTTTCATCTTTTAAAACTACCATTGCACACCTAACTTTCCAACTGCCTGCCAAGAAAAACAGCTGCCGTTTTAACAATCTTTATTTCCGCTTCAGCAGGCTCGTTTAATAAGTTGTCAATTTCAATCGCGGCAACGGAACCTACTATATCTCCGTCAGATAAAACCGACATAACCGTTTTCGCGAAATACTTATCCAGTCTGTTATTTATAGGTATTCTTCTATCATTTAAACGCCATATATATGATTGTTTAGAAGCTATTACATTTCTAAGTTCCTGTGAAATTGCGTGTTTAATTATGTCCGTTTTAGGCATTCCGGCACATGCTACCACAATATCGTTATCTGTTATTATAATTGCCATTCCGCACGCTTTATTTATCGCTTCCGCACATTGCGCGGCGGTATCGGCAAATTCTTCTATGGGCGAATATTTTTTAAATATGATTTCACCCTCGTTGGCTGTGTATATTTCCAGCAGGTCTCCCTGGTGGATTCTCATAGTGCGTCTTATTTCCTTTGGAATGACAACCCTGCCGAGGTCGTCTATTCTCCTTATAATTCCCGTTGCTTTTTTCACGGTATTTCCCTCCGTTCTTTTTTAATTTTAAATTTTCAATAAAGATTAACTATTGTCCCGTTCGTTTTCGACATATATGCGTTCAACATATCCTAAAATTTTATATTTGATATTTTCCGACAGTTTTTTAAACATATACAAAAGCTGTTGTTCGGCGTAATTTTCAGGATGCAGCGAGCAGTTCTCGCATTTAGTGTTTTCCTCCCCTGATGAATTTCCGTAAAGCAGCCATTTCAACGGCACGCCGTAAAAGTCGGAGATTTTTTTCATTATTGATTTCCTTGGAGCCGTCAGATTATGTTCCCATCTGTATACGGTATTTATTGATATGTTAAAGATGTCGCTTTCTTCTTTTAATGTTTTTCTTGCATTTATACGCAAGTCTTTCAGTCTTTCGCCGACAGTCATCAAAATCCCCTCCTATTTGGGATGTATTGTTGCCAATAAAACGCTTCTCGCGCCGTTGAAGTTATATGAGCATGTGGAAAGGGTCACTACGTTAATATTGTCAGTATAGTTTTCGTTTATTTTGAATTCCTTGTAATTATCAGCATTTTTTTTCACGTATTCAAAAAACTCATCCATGTTTGCCGGGGTATTGCTGTAAATAATTTTGTCATCGGAGTTTACAATCATATAAGCGAAAAATTCCAAAATATATGTACCTTTTTCTAAAAATATCCTTCCGGTACGATTGGCGTCAAAGAACCCATCGTCTGCGAACAAAGTCAAATTGCCGAACATGCTGCTGTTTTTCATATTGTGTCCGTAAATTATAGTATTGAAATCCTTAAAATCTTTTGAGCACCGATAATCCATGAATATGCTTCCCGCAAGCGCGTAATTTCCGTACAGGTCCCGGCGCAGATAATAACTATTATCGTACGATTGCACAAATGGATAATCTATATTAGTATTCGGTATGGTAATCCAGCCTACGATGTCTTTGTTTATTTCGTTTTGCAAATCTATTATAAATTGATTATTTTGCGTTTCTGATTTCACCTCGGTAATTTCTGCCGTTTTCGACGATTCTGAATCATTTAAGGCGTTTAAATAATAGGAAGGACGATATTTCGCTACGCTGTTTTTTACCTGCGCTTCCTGAACATACCGTTCAGACATTTTCCACAGGTTGTACCCACTTATGCAGATAGCCGCCGTCATAATAATTATTATCAGGTGCCGGCTCATACTTCTGACCCTTATGTTTTTCACTGCGGCTGCCTCCTTTACGTCGGACATATGTTATCGTCGTCCTTATCCAAATTTTCAAGAGCATAACTAATGCAAATGTCAACAAGTTTATTAAGGGAAATGCCGTTTTTATGGCAGACTTTATACATTTCATCCACAAGTTTTGTATTTAGTCTGAAAGTTCTGTTTACATATTCTTCTTTTTCTATTTTAAGTTTTCTGAAAGCCATTTCGAAAACCTCCTTCGAGTGTTATTATTGCCGGTTTCCGGGAAGCCGGAGGCGGGTTTGCCGCCCCCGGTTTTGTTATTAGTTATTTGATTCAATTATTTGAGCTTCACCCAAATGCCGGGAACAATGTTGAGCGTAGCGAGTACAGTGCTATCGGCAGTTATAGAACCCCCGGATACATTAACTTCGCCTACTGTGCTGGATGTGAGTGCGGTACGCGTCCAATAATGGGAACTCCCGGGATACGAGAAAGTTTTCGACCAACCATTCAAATCAGCCTGGCTCAGTGCGAAACATACGTCTTTTGTCACAGACCCTGCCATTGTAGTCGTATGTTCCGTTTTGTCAGTGGTGCTGGTCAATTGATTGCCGCCGCCTTTATTTGTCCATTGCGGAAGAACCGCTATTGCTTTGATAGTTTTTAAATCATTATAGAAACTGGTTATTGAGTTTTGAAGAACCGAACCCTCGTAAACGGAGGAGTTACGGGTACTGTTGTCGAATTGGCTTAATCCTTGATAGTTTTTCGCTACGAGGAACGCATAATCCCCGTCTTTTTGCTTCACGTACCAGTCAATACTGTCAATTTTCACCGTGCTGTCAATACTTGCGTTTCCTATTGCCACTTGTTCCGGTGTCAAGACAGGGTCGAATATTGCAGAATCAACCCAAAGTGCCGGGTAAACAAGTCCGCTTTCGCTGGAACCGGATATATGGAATTGAAATGCTCTGCCTGTATTGTCGAGTGCGCCCATTGTGCCGGAAACATCACCCGGACTGCGCAGCCATGCGCCGAAATTGTAATAACTGCCGTTGTATGTGCCGGAAGCCGGAATAGTGATTTTGGCGAAATTAGCTTTAGCAATGCTAACGCTCTGTTGTGTTTCAGGATTTGCGTTTCTTATGTCATGTGTGTTAGAACAGAAGTTTGCAACTTCGCTGTAACTAAGCGCGAAAGCAACATCAGCCGAATCTGACGGGATTTTGATATTGGTCGGTTTGCTAAATCCGTTGGTCATACCTGCCGTAGTGGAAGCGGTGCCAGGCGTGCTGATTGCGTTGTTCTGCACCGTGAATTGGCGCAGTTTCGCAGTTGCTGACAATTTGTCTTGGTTACCTGAGATGTTGGCGCCGTTGAACCAGTTGTTGATAGCTTTGTTTACGGTGGAGTCTTTGTAAACGGCTGACGCTAAAGTTAAGATTTGCCATGACGGATTATTATAATTTCCGTTAGCGTAGGTGTTGATGTAGTTTGCGCGTACAATCAGGGAGTAGCCGCCGTTTCTGGCGATTTCGACCCACTTGCCATCGCCGGTCTGCTCGTCAGTGAGCACTCTGCCGCCGTTGCCGTTGCCGTCGTCCGCTATAGTAGGCATGTCGGTTATAGGTGACGTGGGTTTTGCGGTAGTCATATTGCCGTTATCGTCTTTGTAATATATCACGTCGTCGCCGTATTTGTTATCAGCAGTGCTGTCAAGAGAGTTGTCGCTGTTAGGTTTGGGATCGCCATAGTAGTAATAATTACCGTCGCTGTCGGGTCCGAGAGGTCCTACATAATATTTGGCGTCATTGGCGGTGTTGTCATAGATTTGCGTAACAGGGTTAGTTGTCGGATCACGGTCGGGACCTCCGCCTGTGAGAGGACCTAATACTGTGGGACCGGTGACTTTCTGCCATACATTCT
>WQYZ01000180.1 GCA_009780985.1 Oscillospiraceae bacterium
GTCCGTCTCTGAAATATCTTTGCCGTTTATATATATTCTGCCCTCGGTAGGAGTTAAAATCGCGTTGATTAATTTTGCGAGGGTTGATTTCCCCGAACCGTTATGTCCCAGAACGGCGGTAAAAGTTCCCTCACGGATATCGAGGTTTATATTTTTCAGAACATAGTCAGATTTATTCAAAACTTTATTTTCCGTATTTTCAGCGTCCGTATTGTACCTGAAAAAAACGTTTTCTATCCGCACTAATGGGAAATTATTTTTTGAATTCATATATAACGCCGCCTTTATAAATTTTATAAATCATTGCCGATATACGTTCCTGCAATTTTGCCGTCCAATATATCGTATAAAATTTCGGGGTCTTTCGCGTTTGCTATAATCATCGGGATTTTATCTTCAGAAATCATCTGCGCTGCCTGAAGTTTTGTGATAAATCCTCCGGTGCCTCTCGAACCCGCGCCTCCGGCATACGATAATATTTCGGGAGTGATTTCTTTTACGCGGCGAATTAATCGGGCGTCTTTAAACTCCGCGGGATTTTTATCGTATAGACCGTCCCTGTCCGAAAAGTTTATCAGTAAATCCGCTTTGCACAATTTTGAGATGTACGCCGACAGTATATCGTTGCCTGAAAATTTTAACTCGTCGCTTGAAACTGTGTCGTTTTCATTGACAATCGTTACGCAGCCCAAATTTATCAGCACTGAGAAAGTCTCTTCGGCTTCTTTTCTGCGGATTTCGTCTTCTATAACATCGCGGGTCATTAATACCTGCGCGATTTTTATCCCGAACGACAGAAAAAACCTGTCGTAAATATTCATAAGCTCCGCCTGTCCGACAGCCGCCGCCGCTTTTTTGTCCCCGATTTTTTCGACCGGGATTTTCATGCCGAGTTTTGACGCCCCAGCACTGACCGCGCCTGAGCTGACAAGTATGATTTCTTTTCCCGCATTTGATAAATCTGATATTGTTTTTACCAATATTTCTATCTTTTTCAGATTCAATTTCCCTGTTGAGTGCGTTAAACTTGACGAACCTATTTTGATCACAATCCGTTTGGCTTTTTTTATATCCTCGATATATATATAATCCGGTTCGCGTTTTTCGCTTTTTTTATTATTCATTGATTAAAAACTCCTAAAAAACTAATATTTTTTACTCCAATTAATATTATATCCGAAAAACTTATGTATTGTCAAGGGTTCCGAAGCTGTAAAAAATTTATATTTTTTTGCCGGTACTGTTGCTTTCTAATATTTTATATGCTATAATAAGAGTAATTTATAGCGGTTAATAATTATTATCTGCGTCATCACAGTTATTGGCGCGGATATTATGAAATTTATATTTTATGCAGGAGGTGAAACCAATGCCAAATACAAAATAACTTATATTGGGTTGGACTTATCCTTCGCCAATATATAAACAATAAAATAATATATATTGTGAAACGAACAAAGTTCGTTTGTGGAGGTAAATAAATTATGAGTATAGAAAAATCATTTGATAAATTATCCGAAGAAATTGTAAAACCGAGTATGATTTATAATAAAATCGAGGATGAAATCGAAAATCTCCCAGAAGTCGCGGTTGTGACATTCTTGCCGTCGATTACGGAGATAATAAAAAACAGACCCGACGTTGAAATAATTACTGACAAATTGTCTACAAGTAGCAGCGATAATGATACCAATGTTTATACAGTCACACATAAAAATAAACGTATCGCGGTTTATCAGACTATAGTTGGCGGTCCGATTTCTGTTTCGCGTCTTGAAGCAATGATTGCATGGGGCGTGAAAAAATTTGTATTCTTCGGTAGCTGCGGTGTGCTTGATAAAGATATTACGGACGGTAATTTTATTGTACCCACAGCCGCATATAGGGACGAAGGGACAAGTTATCATTACGCAGAAGCAAGCGATTATATAGAAGTTAAAACTGCGGATAAATTATCGGATATTATGACGGAGTTAAAACTGCCGAATGTCAAGGGCAGAACATGGACAACAGACGCTTTTTTTAGGGAAACGCGAAACAATATGCTGAAACGAAAATCTGAGGGCTGTTTGACCGTTGAAATGGAGTGCGCGTCGATTATGGCGGCGGGACAATTCAGAAAAGTTGAAGTTTATCAATTTCTTTATGCCGCAGATAACTTAGACAGTACGGAATGGGAAATCAGGAGTTTAGGTTCAGAGATGCCATTGAGTATAAATGAGAAATATTTGCTTATCGCTTTGGATGTAGCGACTATGGTGTGATGAATATTATAAGCATTTTGCATTGCAACCAATAAATAACGTCAAACAACATATTATAGGGATTTTGTAGGGTACTGCGAAACCCCTATATTTTTTATAAATTTCCATAAATAGAAATACACACAGGGAAAAATTCTAATATTTTTTATATTTCCCAAAAAATTTTTTAAAAAACCTCTTTAATTAATTCTATAAATATATTATAATATATTATATATAACTTTAACACAAATAAGTTAAAAAAATATTAACGTAAAACAATTACATAATATCTATAAAACGGGAAAACAGAAAGGAAGATTAGATTTAATGAAAAATGTAATTTCAATCGAAATCTGCGATAAAGAATATGCTATTGAGACAGACGAATCTGAAGATTATACAAAGTCTTTAGCGACTGAAATAAATAAAATGATAGAGGATATAACATATAGGAATCTGCGCACATCTAAAGCGGACGCTGCTGTTCTGACTTGTATTCATTTGTGCGACAAAAACAGAAGGCTCATGGACGACAACGACAACATGAGAAAAACTATAGCGCAGTATGTTGACGAAATACAGATATTGCATAAAAAACTCGCAAGCTACGAGCGTCAAAAATCCCCGAAAGGTTCAAAATTTTCGTCCGCGCTTGAAATGCCCGACGACGATTCGGCAGTTCTTGATGAAAATTAGAAAAATTATATGAAAAACAATAAATATAAAATCCCGGAGTTATTGGCTCCCGCAGGTTCGTTTGACGCGTTATGCGCCGCCGTTCAGGGCGGGGTGGACGCCGTATATTTCGGCGGAAAAACGGCAAATGCCCGCAATGCCGCGAGGAACTTTACAGACGAAGAAATAGCGTGCGCGATACAATTTCTGCACGATAAAGATAAATTAGCTTACGTCACTCTGAATACTTTGCACACAGACAGAGAAATAAATCCCGACAATACGGGAATTTCGGAATTGTTAAAATTCGCGGAGCATTGTTATGCAAGCGGCGCGGACGCGTTTATATTGCAGGATATAGGTCTGTCGCAAATTGTCCGCAGATATTTCCCGGAAATAAAACTGTGCGCAAGCACTCAGATGTCCGGGCATAATACGGATTCATCACGCCGTTTATCTGAGCTTGGATTTTCGCGCATGGTGATTGCCCGCGAATTAGACTTGGAAAATCTGCAAAGTTTAGTCGCAAATTCGCCGCTCGAAATCGAGATGTTTGTGCATGGCGCGCTATGTTCGTCGCACAGCGGAAGATGCTTCATGAGTTTTGCCTTGGGCAATACGCGGAGCGCAAACAGGGGAATGTGCGCCCAGCCCTGCCGTATGCAATATCGTCAGACATCTTATAACAACGGATATGCTTTAAGTTTAAAAGATTTATGTCTTGCAAATCATATCGAGGAGATTATAAAACTGTCTCCGGCAAGTTTGAAAATCGAGGGGCGTATGAAACCTCCTGAATATGTGTATAATGTATGCAAAATATACAGGACGTGTCTTGACGAAAACAGAAATGCGTCAAAACAGGAGATAGATTTTCTGTCAAAAATATTTTCGCGTCAAGGATTTACAGACGGGTATTTTGTCAAAAGTCTCAGTTCACACATGTACGGCGTTCGTACGGACGAAAACAAACAGGAATCGAGGGATTATGCTGCGCTTCCAAACACAACCCGTAGGGGCGGCTCCGTGTGGTCGCCTGTCAAAACAGAACAGATATCTGACGGACGACCTCGCGTGATCGCCCCTACAACAGAATTAAATCCGCGCAAAAATATAAAAATAACCCCTAAATTATGTCTGATGTTTAATTCATACAATCAATTTGCGGCGGTTTCGGAATATATTAAAAACGACGAAGTTTTCAAACGGATTTATAAAATATTTTTGCCTCTTGCAGGTCAAACAAAAATTCCGCAGGAATTTATGAAAATAACGGGCGTAAAAATGCCGTATGTTATGTTTGACAGCGAACGCGAACAAATCGCAAATCTGATGAAATCAACAGAAATTAACTGCGCTATTATCGACAATATCGGTCATATAGATATTGCAAAAGAATCGGGGTGTGAATTATTCGGCGACTTTGGGCTGAACGTAACAAATTCATACACGCTTGACGAGTATAAAAAAATGGGGTTTAAAGATATAATTTTATCGCCGGAATTGAATTTTGCGCAAATCCGTGATATAAATAAGACGGCAAATTGCGGCATAATTGCGTATGGCAGAACGCATGTCATTATTTCCGAAAATTGTCTGATAAAAAACTCCGGCGCGTGCAAAATAAATAACGGCGGCGATTTTTGCGCGTATAACAGCAACTTTTATTTAACTGATAAAACCGGCGCGGAATTTTTAGTACAAAGCGATTTCGGTCACAGGAGCATAATATATAACAGCGTTCCGGTGTATCTCGCGGATAAAAAAGATTTGTATAAAAATCTCGGACTGTTTTTTATTGTACTTAATTTCACAGACGAAAAACCCGACCAAATCAAAAAAATCATAGCGGATTATGCTTTAAATAAAGATAATATAAAACCTCCGCAAAAATTCACAAGAGGATATAAATAATTAACAATTACAAGGGGGAAATATCATGAATAATAATATAAATTTAGAGGAATACATCGCAAATCTCTGCGATAAAGCGAGAGATGCGTCATATAACTTGGCGCAATCGTCATTGACTGAACGTAATAACGCGCTGGGAATGTTGGCGGATAAGTTGCAAAATTCTGATATAATCAATAAAATAATAGAGAAAAACGATATCGACGTATCGCACGCAAAGGAAAACGGCATTACAGACGCAATGGTTGACCGGCTGAAACTCGACGAAAAACGGATAAAAAATATCGCGGGAGCTTTGATGAAAATTATAGCCCTGCCTGACCCTTTAGGCAAAGGCGACAACTGGATAAGACCGAACGGATTGTCAATAAGACGGATAAGCGTGCCGCTCGGCGTTGTCGGCATGATTTACGAGTCGCGTCCGAATGTGACTGTGGACGCGGCGGCATTATGCATAAAATCCGGCAATTCCGTAGTTTTAAGAGGCGGTAAAGAAGCAATAAATTCAAATCTTATATTGGCTGATATAATTAGGCAATCCGTGAAAGAAGCAGGACTTGATTCTGACTGCGTTCAGATTATAGACAATATAACCCGCGAGAGCGCAAACGTTCTGATGAAACAACACGGCAAAATCGACGTCCTGATTCCGAGAGGCAACGCGCCGCTGATAAATAACGTTAGGGAAAACTCAAGAATCCCCGTAATCGAAACAGGCGTGGGAGTTTGTCATATCTATGTAGATTATAACGCGGATTTTGATATGGCGGCGAATATAGTCGTGCGGTCAAAAGCGAGAGCGTCTGTATGCAACGCGGTCGAAACGGTTTTGATTTCCCGGGGAATATATAAAGAGTTTCTGCCGGTTATGAAAAAACGTCTCGACGAATTGAACACTGAAATCAGAGGGTGTGAAAAAACACTTGAAATTTTAAAAGACGCAGTACCGGCAACGGAAGAAGATTATTACACAGAATATCTTGATTTTATACTTGCGGTTAAAGTGGTCGCGGACGTGCATGAGGCAATCGCGCATATAAACAAATATAACACAAAACACAGCGAGGCAATCATCACAAACGATATGAAAAACGCGAAAGAATTTCAGTCGAAAGTGGATGCGGTCGCGGTCTATGTCAACACTTCGACGAGATTCACGGACGGCGAAGAATTCGGGTTCGGCGCGGAGATAGGCATATCGACGTCGAAACTTCATGCGCGCGGCCCGGTTGGATTAAACGAACTCACGACGGTGAAGTATTTAATCGACGGCGACGGTCAGGTGAGGTGAAATCAATTTTTCGGAGGTATTAATATGGCAACTATTAAAGAAATTCAAGATTATACAAAAGCACAAAGTGGCTTTGTTCCTAAATCTTGTTGGATTGCGCACGTTAAAGAAATATGTGGATTATCTCCTAAAACGGCACATAATCGCAAGGAAATTAATGTACGGCAAAATCCTTACCCTATCGAAAAAATTGACGCAATAAAAGATGCGCTACGATATTATAAAATGATATAAAATAAATTATTCAAAACTACAAAGGAGTTATATTTATGGGCAGATTATCGTTCAGACAGGTGCACTTAGATTTTCACACATCAGAGCTTATACCGGATATAGGCGGGCAATTCGACAAAAAACAGTTTCAGGAAATGTTAAAAGTCGGTCATGTAAATTCTATCAATATATTCTCAAAGTGCCATCACGGCTGGGCGTATCACGAAACCGAAAAAAATCAAAAACACCCGAATTTAAATTTTGATTTGCTTTCCGAAATGATTGACGCCTGCCATGAAATCGAAGTTCAGACGCAAGTTTATATCTCTGTCGGGCTTGACGAAAAAATCGCCAGAAAACATCCCGACTGGCTTTTACGCAACAAAGACGAAAGCGTGGGCTGGAACGGAGGATTTATGAATCCGGGTTATCATCTGTTTTGTATGAACTCGCCGTACTTTGACGTTATACTTGAACAGTGCAAGGAGGTCGCAAGTAAATTTAAAGATACTAAAGGTTTATGGCTGGACATAGTCGCGCCGCGTGTCTGCTACTGCCAGAACTGCGTTAAAATCTTGCGCGGAGAAGGCAAAGACCCGCGCGACGATAACGCAGTAAAAGAACTCGGCGAAAGAACATACAAAAAATATTATACGGAAATGAATAGAACTATTCATGATATAAATCCGGAGCTGAGAATATTTCATAACAGCGGTCATTTTCCGATTGGGAGACGCGATTTGATTTTTGCGAACACTCACATAGAACTCGAATCTCTGCCGACAGGCGGTTGGGGATACGATCATTTCCCGACGTCCGCGAGATATGTTCACGGTTTGGGACTTGAATTCTTGGGGATGACCGGCAAATTCCACACATCATGGGGCGAATTCGGCGGATTTAAACACCCGAACGCGCTGAAATACGAAGTCGCGCTCAGTATCGCAAACGGCGCAAAATGCTCAATCGGCGACCAGATGCACCCGGAAGGTTTTCTTGACAGGGCGACATACGAATTAATCGGAGTGGCATATTCCGAAGTCGAAAAAGTCGAAGAATACTGCGACGATGCTGAGAGCGTCGCGGATATAGCCTTGTTCTGCGACGAGGCGTATATATCCGAATATACGGCAATACGCAGGCAGGGGAATTTCGGCGTGCCGGCATTTACGTCGGGCGTTTCGAGAATGATGCTCGAGGGCAAGTACTTGTATGATATAATTGATATTGACAGCGATATAAGCAAATATAAACTGGTAATACTTCCGGACAGAGTTTGTGTAGATGATAAATTAAAAGCTAAGTTGGACAGGTTTATATCAAACGGCGGAAAAATTTTAGCGTCGGGATTATCCGGCACAGATGTGAACAAGCAGGAGTTTTTATTTGATTTCGGGGCAAAATTCGAGGGTAAAAACGAATATCAGCCATGTTACTTCAGACCGGAATTCAAGCCGGGGGATTTAGGTCAGTCGGATTTTGTATTCTACGGCGAACCGTTCAGAGTCAGCGAAAAAGACGGTAAAGTTTTAGGTTACAGACGCGACCCGTATTTCAACCGCGATACGTTCAGTTTCTCGTCGCATCAGCACACGCCGCCAAAGTTAAAAGACGCAGGTGCGGGAATGATACAGGGCAAAGACGGAATATATATTTCCTGGGCAATTTTTGAGGATTACGCGACAAAAGGCAGTCTAATCTGCAAAGAAACGGTGAAATACGCGATTGACGCGCTTTTGGGAAGCAGAAAAACTTTCAAATCAAACATGCCGTCCGGCGGAGTCGTGACTCTTATGAAACAGCCGCAAAATAACAGATATGTAAATCATCTGTTGTATGCTTCGCCGGTAAAAAGAGGCGACGGAGTTGAAGTCATCGAAGATTTGATACCGTTGTATGATATAAACGCAGAACTTATTATAAATGAAAAAATCAAAAAAGTCTATGACGGCAAAACAAAAGAGGAATTACGTTTTACACAGTCTGACGACGGTAGGATAAAGTTTATGGTTAACGAACTCAACTGCAATAAAGTCATTGTATTGGAGTATTAGAAAACATATATAAAGAAAGAGGGCTATTGAATGGTAGATATAGATATTCGGGGAAATATACCGAAAAAAAGAAAATATAACGCAAAAGAATTTTTTGAATTTATAAAAGACAAACCGGAAATTGAACATTATGAATTAATCAACGGTGAAATTTATATGATGGCTGCGCCTGCGGTTGAACATCAAAGAATTATCAGATTTCTTAGCACAAGACTTTCAAATTATCTGGAGGGAAAGCCTTGTGAGCCGTTCATTGCCTCAGTTGACGTTGTTTTATTTGAAAAAAACAAAAAAAATGACTCTCAAAATGTTTTTCAGCCTGATGTTTTCGTAGTTTGCAATCCGAAGAAAATAACTAAAGAACGGATATACGGCGCGCCGGATTTTGTTGTTGAGGTGGTAAGCCCGTCAAATTCAGAACACGACTATATCGACAAATTGAGTGTTTATATGAAATATGGAGTAAAAGAATATTGGATTGTAAACCCAATGACAAAGAAAATTTTTGTTTATATAAAGGGCAAAAAAGAAGTTACTGTTAATACTTACACATTTGACGATAAAATAAAAGTAGGCATATTTGAAGACGATTTTTCTATAGATTTTAAAGAACTGAGAATTTAAATATTAATTAAAAAGACCTGCTAATAAAAATCAAGGGGTGAAAAGAGAAATTTACAAACAATTAACAATTTCACACAGTCATTAAGTCGGAGTGTAAGACAATTAAAATAATTATAAACAGGAAAAATTAATAAATAACAAAAAATTAGAAGCAAGAAATTCTAATTTTAACAGAATATTTTATTTTAAAAAAAGGATTAGATAAAATGGATAATAGCAAAATGATATATTATACAAGTATATATTTACTTGTGAGTTAAAAGTTTTTGCGAAAAAGATGAGCCGTAAATAATAAATTCACTTCCATGTGATAAAGTGTAAGTTGAAAAGACAAACACAATCATAGGAGGCAAAAAGTACCATGTTCCA
>WQYZ01000181.1 GCA_009780985.1 Oscillospiraceae bacterium
AGAATGTATGGCAGAAAGTCACCGGTCCCACAGTATTAGGTCCTCTCACAGGCGGAGGTCCCGACCGTGATCCGACAACTAACCCTGTTACGCAAATCTATGACAACACCGCCAATGACGCCAGATACTATGTCGGTCCGATCGGTTCTGGAAATGACCAGTACTACTACGGAGACCCAAGAATCGGCGGCGACGGCTATCTCGACAGCACTGCTGATAACAAATACGGCGACGACGTAATATACTACAAAAATGCAAACGGCGATATGACCACAGAAAATCCGAATGACATCGTAAGCGTTAATGTCAATCCTAACATCGTCACCGTCATAAAAGGCGGCACACAGACGTTCACAGCTCAGGTGCTTACCCGCGGCAACGGGGCTAACAGCGACGGCGTGACCTGGAAAGTTTCCCCGGCGGGCACAGGCACTTCGATAGACCAGAACGGCGTGCTGACAATCGGCGCAGGGGAGACAAACACAACATTGACAGTAACGGCGACTTCCAAAAAGACTTCAACGATAAGCGGCGCCGCGACAGTAACTGTCACTGACGACCCTAATGCCGTCAAATCAGTCGCAATCAATCCATCCGACGTTCAGGTCCAAAAAGGCAGTACGCAGACCTTCACGGCGACGGTAACAAAAAATAACGGTTCGACGGACGGGGCGGGCGTAACGTGGACGGTCTCTCCGGCTGGCGGCGGCACATCTATCGACCAGAACGGCAAACTGACGGTAGGCGACAGCGAAACAAACGCGACGCTGACCGTTACGGCAACGTCTAAGACAGATCCAACAGTCAAGAGCGCCGCGGCAGTAACAGTAACGGCTAAGCCGATCACAGACACGCCAGATATTGCGGACGACGGCAGCGGCAACGGCGGCAGAGTGCTCACGGACGACCAGACCGGCGACGGCAAGTGGGTTGAAATCGCCAGAAACGGCGGCTATTCGCTGATTGTGCGTGCAAACTACATCAACACCTACTCCAACGGTCATTACAATGACCCGTCATGGCAAATCCTCAATTATGCTTCGCAAGCTTACAAAGGCTCCAGCGTCAATAATGCCATCAACAACTGGTTCAACGGCGCCAATATCTCAGGCAACCAAGACAAATTGTCTGCGACTGCGAGACTGCGTCAGTTCACGGTGCAGAACAACGCGATCAGCGCACTCGGCACTGCTTCCACTACGGCGGGTATGACTAACGGGTTCAGCAAGCCCACCAACGTCAAAATTCCGTCGGGTTCCAACGACGTTGCTTTCGCGCTTAGCTACGGTGAAGTTGCCAACTTCTGCTCCATCACGCATGACATAAGAGGCGCGAACCCTCAAATGCAACCGAGCAGCAACATTGCTACGAAAAATTTCGCCAAAATCACCGTTCCGCAAGTTTATGAATATGGAGCGTGGTTGCGCAGTTCGGGCGATGTTTCCGGCACAATGGGCGCGCTTGATTACACCGGCAGAACGTTCCAATTCCAATTATCTTCTTCCACGTCCAGCGAAAGTGGTCTTGTTTACCCGGCACTCTGGGTTGATTCGGCAATATTCAATTAAAATACAAACATAAATTAACCGACAATGTAAAAATGACAAAACCGGAGGCGGGCATGCCGCCTCCGGTTATCAAAAAATCATAAAAGAATACTCAGGAGAGGTTTCGAAATGGCATCTTTCAGAAAACTTAAAATAGAAAAAGAAGAATATGTCAACAGAACTTTCAGACTAAATACAAAACTTGTGGAAGAAATGTATAAAGTCTGTGAAAAAAAAAGTATTTCGCTGAATAAACTTGTTGACGTCTGTATTTGCTATGCTCTTGAAAATTTAGACAGGGACAATGAAAACGAGAGCGAATTGTAAAAGGGAGACTGTAATGAAAATAGGGGAGACAATTAAAAAGATATTTAAATTTTTAGTCATAACAATAATGATGGCGGCTATCTGCGTAAGCGGATACAATCTCTGGAAAATGTCGGAACGGTATGTTCAGGAAACGCAGGTAAAAGACAGTATAGCAAAATACCGTCCGTTAATCGCAACGGCGTCAACAACACAGCCAACAGAATATTGTGCGGCAGAAAATACGGAGACAGCAGAAACGGAAACTACAGAAATTACAAAAGTGACAGAAGCGGGAACGGCGACACAGCCGGAAAAATCCACAGTCAACCAGTCGATAATAGATTTACAGGACAACGTAAACAAAGATATAGTCGGCTGGATTAATATACCGAATACTCATATAGATTATCCTTTTGTAATATCCAAAGATGACAATGATTATCTGCGTCGGGATTTACACGGGAATTATGCGCTGTCGGGAACCGTGTTTATGGATTACAGGTGCTCCAAAGATTTTACGGATTTCAACACCATAATTTATGGTCACAACATGAAAAACAACAGCATGTTCGGGGATTTGACTTTGTTTGCGGACGAGGGATTTTTCAATTCCAACCGTACCGGAACAATATTTCTGGCAGACAGGGTATACACATTGGAGTTTTTCGCTTACATGACTGTAAATGCGAATGATAAAATTATTTATAATACGGCTTATACTCCTGAACAACGCGGCGAATATTTTGAATATGTGAAAAAAGCTGCCCGCAATTATATTGACATAGATAATATTAATAATGCCAACATATTGACCCTTTCCACCTGTTCTTATCAGTTCGACGGTGCAAGAGCTGTCTTATTGGCGGCAATCATACACGCCGGATAGGAGAAAACATGAGTATAGGAGAAAGGCTGAGAAGTCTGCGTACAAAAATGCAACGAACTATGAAAGAAGAAAGCAAGATTTTTGACGTCTCAGAAAATACTGTGTACAAATGGGAACATAATTTGAATGTTCCAAGAAAATCGGTATTGAAAAAAATCGCTTATTTTTACAGCATACCGTTTGAATGGCTTCTTCACGGAGATACAGTAGAAGCGGAGGAAAACAGTGAGTACACCGTCTTTATTCTGAACCGCGAGGATGAACGTGAACTTATAGAGATGTTCACAAGACTGCCAAATATTAAAAGATACAAGATCATAAAATATGCGGAACGCATTTTAGTAGGACATAAAATCATTGGCGCGCAGAAGATTTTATTAACTGCGGAAGAAAAGGCATTGGCGGGACTGATAGCCTCGCACTGCAAAAATGGAGGTAAATTTCAATGACTGTCGGCGAAAGACTTAAAAATCTGCGGCTGAACGCAAAAAGAACATTAAAAAGAGAAAGCGATATTTTTAATGTATCGTTAAATACCGTATACAGATGGGAACATAATCTGACCATCCCCAAAAAGTCAGTATTAAAAAAAATCGCTAATTTTTATGACGTGTCATTCGAATGGCTGACTCACGGAAATATTGATGAAAATAATAACCGCAATCATAAATTAGTCTCTGGCGAATTTAATTGTGAGGGTTGTACATTGCATACTGAAAATTATGCCGAACAGCAGCTTTTGTATATGTTTAAGAAACTGTCGGAAAACAACAAATATAAAATTCTAGGATATATTGAGCGTATATATGTCGAGAGCGTACAAATCAGTCAATAAATAGAAAATATATCTGTTGATTATTGCAGACAAAAAAATACGCTTTCATGCGTATTTTTTTACTGTTATTACTGTTATATTAATTAAAAATATAAATAGCTACGCCTTGTTTTCCGAGCCGAACAGTCTCACTTTTTCGCGGACAGTTTCTTTTATCGCTTCTGCGCCGGGCGCGAGAAGTTTACGCGGATCAAATCCTTTGCTCGCTTTGTCTTTGCCTTCTTCGATATATTTGCGGGTCGCCGCCGCAAACGTGAGCTGGCACTCTGTATTTACGTTGATTTTCGACACGCCGAGACTTATAGCTTTTTTTATCATATCTTCAGGGATTCCTGTGCCTCCGTGCAATACTAACGGAATACCGTTCGTCGCGTTATGTATTTTTTCAAGCGCGCCGAAATCCAGACCTTTCCAGTTTGGCGGATAAACCCCGTGGATATTGCCTATGCCTGCGGCTAAAAAGTCAATTCCCAGAGACGCGATAAGTCTGCACTGTTCAGGGTCTGCGATTTCTCCCATGCCGATGACGCCGTCTTCCTCGCCGCCGATACTGCCGACTTCGGCTTCGATAGACAAACCGTTTTTGTGCGCCGTCTCGACGAGCTCTTTTGTTGTCGCGATGTTTTCGTCTATATTAAAGTGACTGCCGTCGAACATTATGCTGGTGAAACCGGCTTCGACGCACTTTAAACATGCGTCTTTGGATGACCCGTGGTCCAAATGCAGAGCGATCGGCACCGTTATATTCAGGGCTTTATCCATAGCTTTAACCATAGCTGCCACAGTCGTAAATCCCGTCATATATTTTCCCGCCCCCTCTGAAACGCCGAGTATAACGGGAGCTTTTAATTCTTCCACAGCCTGAAGAACCGCTTTAGTCCATTCCAAGTTGTTGATATTGATTTGTGCGACGGCGTAATGTCCGTCTTTCGCTTTTTTTACCATTTCCGTTGCATTGACAAGCATATTATTTATCCTCCGAATAATTTAATCTGTATATTTTATAAATTATATTATACTTTTTTATTTTTGCCCTGTCAACATAATATTATTAATAAAAAACAAACGCGGAAATTTTTTCAGATGAAAGATAGTTTTCTGACTTTTTATAAAAAGCAAAACGGAAACACTTTTGCTCCGTCTTGCTTTTTTAGTCTAATAATGTTTATAATCAGGAAACGAAGTAAATTTTATTATCGCGTTATATAATGTTTATAACATACGATACTTCTCCGCAAGTAAAGCATAAAAAGTAATCCATTTATTGTCTTTCCCTACTGTACCGAAACTGCACGGCTGTTTTGTTAAAGTGCCTTCCAACTTTAATATGCCGTTTTCATTTTCTTTCTCTTTAAACAGTTTCCACGCTTCCGTCATTGCCGGTTGATTGCCTGCGCCTAAGACTGATAATGCCGACACGATAAGATGAATACCAATACGCATAGGTTCTGCCGGAAAAAAATTATCAATGAACCGCCACCCGACTTTGCCGTCTTTATCATAAAACGCTTTAGATTTATCTGACGAATAAAAAACATCGCGTTTCAAAAAATATTCAATGAGTTTATCAGAATTATCGGGCAAAATGTTCTTCTTTTTACATTCGGCGTATAATAACATTCCGGTTATAGCGGCTTTGTAACAGCTTTTACGTTCAGGTTTTCTATCAAGCAATCTTTTACACATAAAACCGCCGTCATAGAGTTGTGCCGCCGCAAATTTTGAAATTAATTCTTTTACTTCGGCTCTGTCGTGATACCCCATCATGACTAATGCCCTGAGAACAAGAGGAGTGCCGCAACCTGCCAGATCACCGTTTTTATCCGATGATTTCAAGATATTCACGGTATAATTGACAAAACGATCAAGCCGTGTATCTTTTTGTATCCCATGTTCCGCAAAAGCCGTCAGATATTTCAGAGAAAGAAAACTGCCGTAATAGCGTTTTTCGCTTTCCCACAGGCCATTTTCATCTTGCCTGTTCATCATGTTTACGATTGATTTCTGTTCCCATATCAAATCATATATATCTTTATATTCCGCTGGGGATTTGCCGCAGATTTCTGTCAATGTCCTATATTTTATCGCGGGATTTTTATCTTCAATCAGCCAGTCGATTATTTTTTTATCATATTTCATTTTTGTAATCTCCTTTTCCATTTATTTTTATACTATAAGAGTTCTCGCTTGTTGTACAAGGGCTTTTTCTGTGTTCAAAACCCATTCTAAAAATTCAATCTGCTTCACACGCCATGAATCGCCCAGATTTTTGTTCAATATATCGTCCTTGATTATCCTCATTTTTTCGCTTATATTCTTGTAACTCTCCGCCATTTCCGCAAGCAAATCCGCCTTTTCGCCTGTAAACAGACGAATATTTTCAGTCAGATAAACAGCGGCGCAGCGGCGGGCGTCAACCAAGTGGAACATAGTCCATAAATTAACGTCGAATCTGCGGGCAGTATCGTCGTCGGAACTGTGTTCGTCCCAGAGTGCGTCATTTTTCAGTCCATCTATCCACTTCTCATACCCTTGCGCACCCTCAAAAAAATCGGCGTTTTCGTCAACTCTGTTTTCAAATGATTCCGTAAATGCGCACAGGGACGCTTTCAGGACTTCTAATTCAGACGGTTTTTCTTTTCTTTCTCCGAAATGTGTAATCAAAAAAGGCCAATTATCAACTATTGTATATTCATGATTTTCATTAGGGTTGTCAATCATGTGACCGTTTTCATCATAGTATGTGCGGCAGTACAGAGTTTTGCCGTTTTCGCTGTAACCTGTGATTACGCCCCATTCCGGCGCGCCATGCAGGTGTATGGCAACAACCGGCTTACCCTGCTGAATATCGGTAACTATATGTTTGCGTTCCGCACTGCGCTTATCCTTATCAAGCTTGTTAGCCCAAACCGGTTCATAGCCGATAGCGTCATATAACGGCATATCGTAACTGTACCCTCTGAGCGCGTCAGTCGCACTCCAGTCCCACACACCGCAGAAACCAACGCGGTAACACGCCCCCGACATACCGTAAATCTGCTCGTATGTGTACGGTTCGCCCATATATTTCAGAGCCGCGTATATCGCGCCTATCCATGTGCAGGTCATACCCTCCAATCCTAATGTTATAACACCGGGTAATATGAACGTTGACGTATCTTTCACATAAAGAGAAGTATGACCGTCGTTATACGCAAGAATCTCGTTTTCTTTGCAGCTTATGACATGAATACTTTCATCATTCAGATAAATTAATGTAAGGAATTCCGTCTCGTCAACGTCAGGGCGGCTTGGGAATGCGCCTCCGGGTATCTCATTCCATTTAAAATATGCGTAATGTTCGACTTTATCCATACAATCGCGGTAACTCGAAACTGCGCCGTAATATGCGCCTATTATTTTGAAACTCCTGTCTGCTGTAAATCCCTTTGTATTTAAGTCAAGCGTTAGATTAGCGTTCTGTATAGCGTAAACATAGAATATCCCATCGGGTGTCTGGTATTTCACAGTCAAAACGCATACGCGGTCAGTGTCTATATTGACACCGATATATTGAGAGCTTACCATAATATTCAGGCAGTTTCCATTGACATATTTTCCAATTTCCTGAGTTACATCAATATGCGTCTGTCCGTCTGAATACACTGCGTTTAAGATCATAAGTTCCTGCGGCACCAGCAATGTGTCGACAGATACCCCGAGTATTTTCGCGAGTTCAGGGAGTAGCGCAGTTTCAGGCAAGTTTTTGCCGTTCTCCCATTTGGACACAGCTTGCCCCGATACGCCGAGCAGTTCAGCGAGTTTCTCTCCCGTTAGTCCTTTTTCTTTCCGCAATAACGTGATATTGTTTCCGATTTTATAATTATCAACCATAATTTTGCCTCCGAGTTTTATTATTTAAATTTTAAAATAACAAAAAGCGCTTTTTATTTATGATTTTATTATATCAGGAAGCAACCCCGAAGTCCATACATTAAAGGTGAAACTTTTTTCTTTTTTTCCAACTTAAAGTTGAGTTTTTCGCAAAAAGAATTGTTTCATTTTAAATAAAGAAAAATCCCCTTTTGTTTTGAGGATTTTATCATGAAGATTATATAAATTTCTAACCATCTGTAGCATCAATAAAAACGACGTAGCTAAATTTTTACTATAAGTTAATTATAGTTGGTGTTTAAAACGAATTAAATACATTAGATCTGTCCGGAAACCCTGATTTACGTAGGGGCGGATGGTAATCCGCCCGTGATTTTACGGGACGATTACCATCGTCCCCTACAGTTTCCGGACAGATCTATTTATATAAAATTTCATTTAAACGCCAATATCACAAATATAAAAGTTAGTAAATACTTTGTTGACAGGTTTTGATAAAATATAGTATAATTTAATTAAATCAAATCAGAATTTATCGAAATAAGGTGAGTACAATAAATTTTATAAATAAAATCACGGAAAAAACATCGGTTTGGGAATACCTGTTTAATCTGCAGAACCGCAAACCTATAGTTTTGTACGGAATGGGAAACGGCGCGGATAAAATATTAAATTTATGCGCGGAAAAAAATATAAAGATCACAGATATTTTCGCGAGCGATGAATTTGTCCGGGGACATTCTTTTAGAGGATATGAAGTCAAAAAATTATCCGAAATCAAGACCTTGTATAAAGATTTTTGTATTATGACAGCGTTTGCTACACGCGAGAACTCCATGATCGAAAAAATCCAAAAATTGTGTGAAGATTACGAGCTTTACAGCCCGAATTTTCCGCTCTTCGGTGAAGAATATCCCGATTATGGTTTTTTCCGGGAAAATATCGCGGATGCTGAAAATGCATATAATTTGCTCTCTGACGATATATCAAAGGAAAATTATATAAATATAATAAACTTTATGATAAGCGGCAGACTTGGGTATTTGAAAAATATTGAATCTGCAAAACATGACGCTTTGGATTTATTGGATTTACGCGATAACCTGCATTATGTGGATGTCGGAGCGTATAACGGAGACACCGTATTTGAGTTAAGCGATTATCTTTACAGCAAAAATATAAACATAAAAAAAATCACGGCTTTTGAACCGGATAAAAAAAATTTCGCAAAGTTGGAGAAAAATTTGAAAGAGCGAAATCTTTCAGACAAATACGAAATATATAATCTCGGCGCGTGGAGCGAGGAAAAAATTTTGTATTTTGATTCAAAATCGGGACGAAATGCAAACTTTGACGATAACGCCGTAAACTCAAAAAAGTCTGTAGAAGTTTGCGTAAACAGACTGGATAATGTTTTGCATATCGCACAAAACTCCGAAGTACTGATAAAATACGATGTTGAGGGCGCGGAATATGAGGCGTTGACCGGGGCAAAAGATATTATAAAAAAATATTCGCCGAAACTGATAGTGTCGCTGTATCATCGAAATAAAGATATTTTTAAACTCCCGCTTTTGATAAACGACATAAACCCAAACTATAAATTTTATATCCGCAAACATAAATATATCCCGTGCTGGGATTTAAATTTATATGCTGTTCCTTTGTAATAAATGTAAAATTTTCTTAAAAATATGTTGAATTTTTTTACAATATCTTGTATAATAGTAATGGAGGATTAAGCCTATGAAAGCAAGAATATCAGTCACGCCTGTGAAAAAATACGCGCCGCCGAAATATCCGACGCTTATACTTGCGAACCTCGAACCTGCGCTTCTGCGAAAACTGCCGTCCCGCTGGCAGAAAAACACCGCAGTTATTGCAGCGGTGGGTATGCTCGGCGCAATGACGCTGAC
>WQYZ01000182.1 GCA_009780985.1 Oscillospiraceae bacterium
CTCACTATTTCAATTCCAATTAACATACTTCAAATCTTTAACTCGTCTCCCGCGTAATATTAAATTTATGTTTAAGTTCCTCGTCAAATTCGGGTCCGAGTTCTTCGTCGCTGCTTTTCACCATTTCTATAAATTCGTCGACCGCTTTTAACCGTTCTTCCAACGATTTTTCTTCAAATGAATTTTTCTCCATTCTTCTTTTTGTTTTTCTTTTTTTTACAAATGTTATAATTACCTCGGCATTTTCCGGTATATTTATATTTTTATTTTCATCTGTATAAAAACGTCCGTCTTTAAAATGTCCCTGATATGACATCAATGCCATAAAATCCCCCCTCTTTAAATATTTATCCTTTCAAAAAAACAATAATTCTACGTAAACAGCCCGTACGCGTTGACTTTCAGAAATATCGCCCCGATAAGCATAATCACTGGCGCAACCGCCAGAACGCTGTCAACTCTGTCTAAAATCCCGCCGTGACCCGGAAATATGGAGCCGAAGTCTTTTACGCCGTAATTCCGTTGTATCGCCGACGCAGACAAGTCCCCGAGCTGCGCAATCACAGACGTAACAACTCCGGCAAGCGCAAGAAGTATATAATTCGGAATGGCGTCAAATCTGTGCATCGCGGAGATTATAAACCCATATACCACAAAAGACAGCGAACCGAATACCACCCCCCCGATCGCTCCCTCTATCGTTTTATTCGGCGAAACATCGGGAATAAACTTATTTATCGTATGCCTGCCAATTAATCTCCCAGTCAGATACGCAAATGTATCGGTTGACCACGCGCCTATAAATATCATCAGATATAAAATCTCTCCGTAATTCAAAGTCCTTGTCACTAATATGCTCGCAAACGAAATCGTCACATAAATTGTCGAAAAAAAACTCAGCGCAATGTCGTTTGTTGAAATCTGTTTTTTTGCAAACATCGCAGCATATAACAGATAAAATAAATATACGACAATAATCAGAACAATCGCGCCCAAAACCTTTTTTTCTATGCAGTATCTGATTAAAAGCGGCACAAGTCCGGAAACAATAACAGACGGCGCTGATATAATATACTTTTTCGCGACTTTTACGCACCGCAGAAGTTCTATTGTCCCCACAACCGACCCAAAAATCATCACCGCGTCAAAAGCAAATGTATTTGAAAAAAACAGTGTCGGAATAAAAATAATAAGCGCAATGGATGCTGTTATAAAGCGAGTCAACATTCTTTTCTATGTCCTCCGTATCCTACCGTAGGAGCGACCCAATTTGGTGTCGCCCGTTTCCACTCTTATATTCCCCCGTACCGTCTTTTCCTGTTTGAATAATCAAAAATAGCCTCATTTAATATTTTTTCGCTGAAATCGGGCCAAAGCACGTCTGTAAACCAAAATTCAGAGTATGCGCACTGCCACAGTAAAAAGTTGGAAAGCCTCTGTTCCCCGGCGGTCCTGATAATCAAATCGGGGTCTTTCTGTCCCTGAGTGTGCAGCTCCTTTTCAATCATTTCAGCGGTGATTACCCCTCCGCCGTTTCTTTTGAACGCCCGGTTTGCGGCGTTTACGATTTCGTCTCTGCCGCCGTAGTTCATTGCTATATTCAGTTTCATGGTTTTGCCATGGGTTTTTGTCTGGATATCCTTCATCTTCATATACATCTTAAAATTTATATCCTCAAATTTGGAAATATCGCCGATAAATTTAACTTCTACATCGTATTTTGTGAGTTTGGCGAGGAAATCGTCTAAGTATTTGTCAATCATTTTCATCAGCGACTTAACCTCATCTTCGGGACGCCGCCAATTTTCACTTGAAAAAGCGTAGAACGTGACTGATTTGACTTTTATTTTTATACAGTATTCGACAATTCTCCTGAATACTTTAGCTCCCTGCGCGTGCCCGAAAGTGCGCGGCAGACCGCGTTTAGTTGCCCAGCGTCCGTTGCCGTCCATAATTATGGCGATATGCTCGGGCATATTTCCGGCTTCTTCGATTGCCCTTAAATCTATTATATTTTTTTTAATCTTGATATTCTTGATATCGCTTGAAACCATAAATATGCCCTCGCATTATTTTTTGTGTTTATTTCACGCCGCCGCATCGGATTTCACATATTCTCTCGAAAAAATCCGTTCTAAAAAATTCACGATTTCGTCTATTATATCCTCAAAATTATTTTTTGCGCTTTCTTTTTGAAAAATAACTTTTCCGTCCGCATACATGACAACTTCGGCGGGCCTTATATTTTTGCTGCCCATTACAAGTACTGACGGTAGATATATATTGTAATCGCTGTCTAATCTTTCCCGCAGATTTTTTATTTTTCCGTCAAGCCTTACGCCCATGCCGTCTATATCATCAACAATCGGAATAGCCTCATATCCTAAATGTATTTGGATATCCGGCGAAGATATAGCAAATTCACTTAAACATCTCATATCTTTCGGATTGATTTCAAATGCTTTACCGTAATTTTCGTGCGCTTTCTGCCAATCGCCAATCCAAGCATATGATATGTCTCTGATATAATAATATTCGGCGTTATCTGGCTCTAATTCAATCGCTTTATCATAATCCCCCAACGAAATTTTATACCCGTCGCGGTTTTGAGCATTCGGGTCTTGTTTTATAATTTCGTCATTTACATGTTGATAACAATTACCTCTGCAAAAATAATAAAATGAGTTTGAACCGTCTTTCTTAATTGCCCTACTCAAATATTCTATTGCTTCGTCATAATTTTCCAACCAGCCCAGACTGTTGCCATAATCAGCCAGATACTCGGGATTCTCCGGTTCCAATTCAATAGCTTTATAAGCGTTTTCTTTGCTCTTTTGATAATCTTTTTTTTCGTGATACAGTCCTGCGAGTTCGTTGTAAACAGCGGCATCATTGGGTTCGCTTTCGATTTTCTTCGTTAATTCCTTGATTTTTAATTCAACATTATCCATAAACTTCCTCAACTTTCATTTCTTTAAATTTTTATATAAAATTTATTTTATATTTCCATAATTTCCTTATCCTTTTTAGCAGTTAAAGCGTCGATTTCTTTTATATACTTATCCAATAAATCCTGAATATCTTTTTCTGCTTTTTTCTGTTCGTCTTCGCTCATCTCGCTTTTCTTCTTCATCTCTTTGAATTTTTCGTTTGCGTCGCGGCGTATATTCCTCAGATGCACTTTTGCTTCTTCGCTCATTTTTGCGACCTGTTTAGTCAAATCTTTTCTCTTTTCCTCTGTAAGAGCCGGCAGGTTCAGCCTGATTGTTTTGCCGTCGTTTCCGGGATTTATCCCTAAGTCCGACATGTTTATCGCTTTTTCTATGTTTTTTAGTGCGGACGCTTCCCATGGGGTTATCAGAATTGTGCGCGCGTCCGGAATTTTAATCTCAGCCATCTGGCTTATTAATGTCGGGGTGCCGTAATAATCCACATGGATTTTGTCTAAAATCGCGGGGTTTGCCCTTCCGGCGCGCACGGTTGAGATTATATGCTCGTATCCGCTTATCTGTTTTTGAAATCTTTCCTCATATTCCTTTAAATCTGCTTTCATTAGTTTTTTCCTCCTACGAATATTTTATATTTATAATTTGTCTTTGTTACGGGATATCTAACTTTGTATAAGGGTGCCAATATTTTCGCCTTTGACGGCTTTGACTATATTTTCGGGGTCGTCTATTCCGATAATCCATATGGGAATATCGTTGTTCATTGAAAAGGATGCCGCCGTTGTGTCCATAACTCCGAGATTTTTGTCAATAAGTATATTCTGATACTTCACATCTGTGAGTTTATGCGCGTCCAAGAATTTATTCGGGTCTTTATCATATACCGCGTCGGCATTGTTTTTGGCGAGTAAAACCACGTCTGCGCGTATTTCCGCCGCCCTAAGAACCGCCGCCGTATCATTCGTAAAATACGGACTTCCGATTCCTCCCGCGAATATGCAAACCCTGCCTTTATTCAGGTGAGATAAGGCTTTGTTTCTAATATACGGTTCGGCAACCTGATTCATTTCAATCGCGGTCATGACCCGTGTATCTATTCCGTCGGATTCGAGAATATCCTGTAATGCCAACGCATTTATTACAGTCGCAATCATTCCCATATGGTCTGATCTGACCGGGTCCATAGACTTGCCGAACGAACCGCGCCAGATATTGCCCCCTCCAACTACTATCCCGAAACTTACGCCTATGCCAATACAGATTTTTATTTTCTGACTGATATTTTTTAAAATGTCGTAATTTAAAATTCCATTTACGCCTTTACTCAGCGCCTCGCCCGAAAGTTTAAGTAAAACTCTTTTATATTTTATTTGTTGTTCTCCCAAAATAAAATCCTCCGTTTACTTTTTTTACTGTTATTATAGATTATTTAATAAATTTTATATTATTATACAATATACGGCGCGTAAAAAAGTGATTTATCTATTAATAATATTTTACTCTTTTTTCTTTGATTTGTAAAAACCTTTTTTTCATTTTATTTTATTTTATTCTACCAGACCGCTTTCTTTCATCGTCAGATAAGACAACAGAACAGTATCGTCGCAGTTCAGATTGTGCAGAGTATCCTGTTCGACCGATATGTATTCCACGCCGATTTTATCGGCTTCGGCGAGCAGTCCCTGTATATCAACTTTCCCCGTCCCCAACGCCGTGAAAGACGCGCGGTCGTTCAAATCATAGAAATCTTTAAAGTGTATCAATTTTATTCTGCCGTCAAGACGCCGTATAAGTTCGGGCACATTCTCGCCCGCGACAACCGCCCAGCCCACGTCGAGATTTACGGACACATTTTCCGGCGAAGTCATAGACATAAGTATGTCGAAATATTTAACTCCGTTGAAACTTTTTCTGAATTCATGGTCGTGATTGTGGTAGCATAAAGTCAAACCCTCGTTTCTCAGGGTTTCCCCAGCCATGTCGAGCGTTTCCGCAATTTCAACTGCCTGTTCGTAATCTTTGGGGTCGCTCCAGTAGCAGCAGACATATTTTACTCCGATTGTCCGCGCCTTTTCGATAATTCCGTCGATATTGGTTTTCAGTCTTTCCAAGTCGTCGCACACAGACAAAACAGTAAAGTCGTACGCCGAAAGTTTTTCGAGATTTTCCTCAACATTTCCGCTCAATAAAAATTCCCCGTTTTCACACGCTTTATATCCCCAGCCCGACAGTTTTTCGATTGTATCCCAAGTATTTTCTTTCAAGTTATAGAATCCTATAAGTGACGCTTTCAACATAAAAATTCCCGCCTTTCATAATATTTTTTATTTTATATTTTAATAATTTCTACTTCAACGGCATAGCCTCAACTTTTCTTAAAGTCCGGTTTACGGGGTCAACTATAAACCCAGCCGATTCCAATGCGGTCACTCCCAATAACGGTTCGACTTCTTCCTCGCCGAAGATTACATTCACCGCAACTTTTTTCCCATTTATTTTTAATAGCGCAAATCCTACATCATAAGAAACGACAGTACCGTCTGCAAGTTCATAATTTTGTTTTTCTTCGCGTTTTATCCCCAATTTTTCAAGCTCGTTCGCGGGGATTACCGTATCTGTCGCCCCTGTATCCACTAAAAACGGCATGGAATAACTTTCTTCGCCGCCCATTATATTTGTAACTTCCGTTACCGCATACACAAAACCCATATATTTTTCGCTCCTTTACTTTTAATTGCAGTTAAAAATAATCATCATTATAATTATATCATATCCGATAAATATTTTCAACTACTTTTTTCGCAAAAAAATCCTGCGTTCGATTCACGCAGGATTTTTTATAAAATTTTCGCTTATAATATTATTTTATCTCCAAATACATACCCGCCGTGCTCTTTCCGGCGTTTTTCGGCACGGTCAATCTCCCCGCCTCGACTTCGTCGTGAAGTGCCATTTTACGTATTTCATACATGAAAAACCGAACATAACTGCACAGTTGTTCGTGAAGCACCGGATTGCTGCTTTTTTTCAAAATTTTTTCTACTTCGTTAAATAAACTGTAAATCATGTTTTCCAACTGCGCATATTTCGCATGGGATTTGATTATATCAAACATCTTTTGTTTGGTATGACCTTTGAAAATAACAATATCCGGGATAATATTGCCGTTTTCGTCGATATGACAAATATATTTCAAATCTTCCCATAACAACTTTTCCGATTCCGTAAACGAATTTGCATTACGGTTATTTTGCATAATATCGGCAAATAAATCCAGAGTATTACTTTGTATTAAATTTATTTTATTTCCTATTCCTATTTCATCTTCTTCGTAATTATATTTCATTATTGCGACATTATTTTCATTAAATCTCATAATAGTCATAAACAAATTTTCAAAAATAAGATTATGCTGTTCGATTCCCATAATTCCCCAATTCGCATCTTCTTTGCACTCAAGCATTTTAAATAAATCAAATTTCAAATCCGGTATTACATCAAGAATCATAGGTATTAAAAGCCATTTAAAATCATTGTCGGATATATTTTTCTCTACAATACCAAGTGTACGTATTTCCGGCATTTTATCGTTTATGATTTCATCTAAAATTTTGCTTCTCTCTTTTGATTGTTTTCGTTGAGCGTTATAAATCTCAATATGACATTCTTTGTCCGATATAAAAAAGTTTGTGACATATTTTCCGTTCACTTCTTTCAATAATTCAGTATCCGCAAGTATTTTCACTTCTTCTTCCATATAAGGCATAGCTATGCCGATTTCCATTGATAATTCTTCTATTGTGCTCGGATTGTTGTTCGCCTGAAGCAGTATATTTTTCGGCAACTGCCTCTGAATAACATTCCACGGTATGTTGTTCGGTTTTGCGCCGATTCTCATGAAATTCACATCTTCCGGTTTATAACTTCTGACTCCGAATTCTCTTGCCATGTTCATACCCTCTTTCAATATTTTTCTTGACCTGTGTAATTTTGACATTACAGTATTTTCGGGGAGATTAAGCATTTGAGCGATAGTTCTGACTTTCAAATCATCTATATAGAAAGCGACGACAATATCCCTGTAGTCTTTAGATATAAAAGACAGTTCCCTGCGCAGTAATTTCAAATCTTCGCCGTGCACAAGCTCCAACTCAAAACTTTCGCCGCAGACTTCTGAATCTTCTATATCATCCCCCGACACCGCATTATTTTTAGCGTTCTTTTTCTTTGCCCAGACATAATATCGGTTATGTGCAATTTTCCAGACCCATGCTGAAAATCTATCAGGGATAGTCCCTTTTTTCAACTCCGATATAATATTCAGGGCAATATCCGACGCCAAATCTTCGGCTTCCTGACGGTTATTTGTCTTTTTAAGGCAGAAATAGAACAGTTTTTCAAGATATTCCGAAGAAAACGCAGAAATCAAAAAATCCTGATGACTATAGGTTTTTTCTAAACTCATATGTGCTTAAACTCCTTTCTGAACAAACTTGTTCGTTATATATAGTGTGTACTGAAAGAGTTTTATTGCATAGAAAAATTTTATTTTATTCACAAAATTATTATCAGTAATAACTTATAAGATACCGTGAGTAATGCTGCTAAAAATACAAAATCCGAACGTCTGACTTTATGCATGCTTGACGTAATACACGTATGCAATTATTTAGCAAATCGCCGAATTTACGCGAAAAACATAAAAAAGAAATGCTGAAGCATTTCTTTTTACCGAACTTTATTCAATTTAATGGACCTTCAGGGACTCGAACCCCGGACCTACCGGTTATGAGCCGGTAGCTCTAACCAACTGAGCTAAAGGTCCAAAGTTAAATTAACAATGGGTTCAACGCGTTACAAGCAGCAATGGGTTAATTTAAGAAGAACGCTTGAAGTAGGGCTCGAACCTACGACCCTGCGGTTAACAGCCGCATGCTCTGCCAACTGAGCTATTCAAGCGTAATTTAATTAATAATTAAGAATTAATAAATAATAATTACAGCTTCTCATTACTAATTCTTAATTTTTAATTATTAATTAACATACTGCGCCTTCAGGGACTCGAACCCGGGACCCATTGATTAAGAGTCAATTGCTCTGCCATCTGAGCTAAAGGCGCAACTCTTTTGCCGCTGTGCGTCAAAAGCAATTAACAGATAACAATTAACAATTATTAATCAGTTTTTTTCATTGTTATCTGTTATCTGTTAATTGTTAATTCAATGAACTTCGCGCAGAAGTTCATTGTTTGCACACTCAAAACCGAACAAAAACGACGGACATTTATCTTCCTAATTTAGTATTTACTTTTTCTACTCACGCAAACTCCTTAGTCCGAACTTGATAGAAAAATCAGAAATTTTCAATTTCTTGATTTTTCAACAAGTTTGGAAAGAGTTCAAGCCCTCGGTCTATTAGTATCAGTCAGCTAAATACATTACTGCACTTACACCCCTGACCTATCAAACTCGTAGTCTTCAAGTGACCTTACCAGCTTGTGCTGTGGGAAAACTCATCTTGAGGCATGTTTCACGCTTAGATGCTTTCAGCGTTTATCACTACCGCACGCGGCTACCCAGCTGTGCCATTGGCATGACAACTGGTGCACCGGAGGTGCGTCCATCCCGGTCCTCTCGTACTAAGGACAGCTCCTCTCAATTTTCCTGCGCCCACGACAGATAGGGACCGAACTGTCTCACGACGTTCTGAACCCAGCTCGCGTACCACTTTAATCGGCGGACAGCCGAACCCTTGGAAGTTGCTCCAACCTCCAGGATGTGATGAGCCGACATCGAGGTGCCAAACCTCCCCGACGATGTGAACTCTTGGGGGAGATCAGCCTGTTATCCCCAGGGTAACTTTTATCCGTTAAGCGATGGCATTTCCACTCACTACCACCTGACCACTAACTCCGACTTTCGTCTCTGCTCGACTTGTTTGTCTCGCAGTTAGGCTGGCTTATGCGTTTACACTCTATGCGCGATTTCCGTCCGCGCTGAGCCAACCTTTGAGCGCCTCCGTTACTTTTTTGGAGGCGACCGCCCCAGTCAAACTACCCGCCTGACATTGTCCCCCAACCCGATTCAGGGCTGCGGGTTAGAATTTCAGCAAATTAAGAGTGGTATTTCAAGGACGGCTCCACGAATCCTGACGAACTCGCTTCTCAGCCTCCCACCTATCCTATACATAATTTACCGAAATCCAGTATCAGGCTATAGTAAAGCTCCATGGGGTCTTTCCGTCTAGTCGCGGGTAACCGGCATCTTCACCGGTACTACAATTTCGCCGGGTAGGCTGTTGAGACAGTGTCCAGATCGTTACGCCATTCGTGCGGGTCAGAACTTACCTGACAAGGAATTTCGCTACCTTAGGACTATCATAGTTATAGCCGCCGTTTACTGGGGCTTAAGTTCA
>WQYZ01000183.1 GCA_009780985.1 Oscillospiraceae bacterium
ATTTGGCATGATTACATATTTGTCAATAATTGTGTCCGCATAAAATTTGGGTATATTTTCGATTGCCGTTTTTACAGTTTCTCCGATGTGAGACAACGGACGCGCAATGCGCGCCCCTACATTACTTTCTTCTTTCCATAGCATTTCATGACCGTCTTTTACGCACATAGTAATATAATAATATCCTGATTGTGAATAGTCATATCCTTGTAATCTTATATTTTTTCTAACCGGCAATTCCTTTTCCATACAAGCATCCTTTTCGTACTTAATATAAATTTCATACACTCCATGTCGTAAATAAAAACGGCTTGGAAAATATTTTTACTCTGCCAATTATAAAACAGTTTCACAAAGGGATATTTTATTATTTTTTCGCTGGTTTAAGCACTTTATATACGATTGCCGCAATTGCCGCGCCTACCAGCGGGGCGAGTATAAATATCCAGACGTGCGAAAGAGCGTCTCCGCCGGCAAATAAAGCCGGACCTATGCTTCTTGCGGGATTTACCGAGGTCCCCGTCAAAGGAATCCCAACGATATGCACGAACGCGAGGGTTAAGCCGATTACTATACCTGCTACTCCGCCTTTGCTTTCGTCGGAAGTTACGCCTAATATGGCAAAGACAAATATGAAAGTCAGAATAATCTCGACTACAAGCGCGCCGCCTATGCCGATATTTCCGATGCCGTTTGTTCCAAGCCCTCCGGTCTGATCTGTCACTCCGAAGGCAACAATCATTTTCAAAAGTGCGCCGCCTATAATCGCGCCGATTATTTGGGATATTACATAACCTACAAAGTCAATAACGCTTATTTTTTTACTTATCAGCATTGCGAGAGAAACCGCAGGATTTATGTGACATCCTGAAATATTGCCGATTACATACGCAGTCGCTACAATCGAAAGCCCGAATGTCAAAGCTACCGCAAGTCGCCCCCCGTTGTCGTTGCATCCTAATAATACCGCGCTGCCGCACCCCATGAACGTCAGAATCATTGTGCCGATTAATTCGGCAATGTACTTTTTAATATTAGCCATACAAGAAAATCCCTTTCTTAAAATTAAATTATATATTATAATATTTATGATATTATAAACGTAAAAGAACTTCTTTGATTTTAAACGAATTACCGCACATCTTTGTTGAATTTATTGATATTTATTATACCATACGTTGGCATAATTTGCAAGAGGTTTTTTAATATTTTAAATTTTATGATTGATTTTAAATTAAATTTATGCTATAATAATTACGATATAATATATAAAAAGGAATGTGAACGCAGCAATGATAAAAAATATATTTTTAGACGCAGGTTATACTTTAATTTATCCTAAAGGTTTTTCATGGTGGTTCCCTATAAACTTCTTCGATTTTACTGAAAAAGAGATATTTTTGAAAGTGTATGAAACTGAAAAATATAAGGAGGAATTTGCCAAAGCCTCTCAATATTTGGGCGATAATCCTCTTTTAAGAGATGAAAACGAAGAATATGATGTGTTTTTTGAATTTTATAAAAGATTTTTGTTACCTTTTCCGGAACTTATTATTGACGAAGAAAAGATAAAAAAGATTACGGCGAGTATGGTTTTTGCGCATGACAGGTGCGGATTATATCCAGACGTTAAGAGTATGCTGCACAAATGGAAGAGCGAAGGATATAATCTTGGTATAATATCCGACACTTTTCCGTCGCTTACAAATATATTCAAACTCTTTGAAATATATGATTATTTCGACGTATTCGTGATGTCGTGCGACCACGGAGTTTATAAGCCCCACGAAGAAATGTATATTTCGGCGCTCAATCCGTTAAAGGCAAGAGGCGAGGAATGCGTTTTTGTAGACGATTCCGTTGAATGTTTAGAGGGAGCGGAAAAATTTTCGATAAATCCTATACAAATTGTACGCAGTAACAATAATTATATTATTCAATCGAATACATCAAAACAGGAAAAATACCCAAAATTCGGGAATTTGATTGAGATTGACGAGTACATAAGAAACATCAAATAAATCAGTTAATTATCTTAAGAAAATCGCATATGTTTTTTTCGAGATTAATTGACCCGTCTGTTTCGCCTTTTTTAAATATTGACGAAGTTCCGGCAACATAAATTTCTATGCCCGCAGTTTTCATTTTTACGGCGTTTTCAAAACTCACACAGCCGTCGGCTTCCAGGATTATATTGTTATAACCGTATTTTTCTCGTTCCTCAGACAGCCTTTTCGCATTCGCAATTTTTTCTATAGTTTGCGGGATTAGCTTTTGTCCGGCATATCCGGGATTTACGGTCATAATCAACAGCATATCTATATCCGGAATAATTTCTTCAATCATGCAAAGGGGGGTTCCGGGGTTTATTGCGGCGGCGGGATGTCCTCCCATATCTCTTATTGACGATAAGATTCTCTGAATATGTTCTGTTGCCTCGAGGTGGACGGAAACAATATCGCCCGGATGTATTTCCAAAGATTTCAGATAAATTTCCGGCTGTCTGACCATCAAATGAATATCAGCCGGAAGTTTTGAAACGCGCCTGACGGATTTAACTAAATCGGGGCTTAGGGCGATATTCGGGACGAAATTACCGTCCATTATATCAAAATGCAGATACGCGCAGTCTGAATTTTCAAGAATTTTTATGTCTTTTTCAAGATTTAACAAATCCGCGCACATCAAAGACGCGGATATTCCTTTTCTTATTGGCTCCGGCATATTTTTATCTCCGTTAATAAAAATTAAAAATTTGGATGTTATGTTAATTATAACAAAAAAATTTGATTTATGCAAGATTTATAGAAAAAATATATTTTGTTTGCTATTAAGAAAAAATATTTTGATACGATATATATATTGAAAGTGAATTTAAAATTTAAAATTAATATAAGTTTTAATAGTTAAATATTATTGGAAGAGGTGACATACATGGATATTAGAAGAATAAATCAAAATACGGCTCCGAATTTGTATGGAAACGTAAATAACAAAGAAAATACGCAGGCAGTTGAAAAAAAAGCCGACGTCGCCAAAACGGAAATTAAGAACAACATTAATATTTCCGAAAAAGCGAAAAATCTGAGCGCTCTTGATTTCGCAAAATCAAAAATAAAAAGCGAATTAAATAAAGAAATTTCGGAAGTTCCAATAGAAAAAGTTAATAATTTAAAGGAACAGATAAAATCAGGGACATATAATGTCGATTCAAAAGATATCGCGGCATCTATACTAACTGGTAAAAAGGTGTAAATGCTGTTGCGGCAGTAAAATTCTGCAGGGGTGGAATTGCGGATAATAAAATCCGTATTTGCCCCTGCATTGCAGTCAAATCAATTAATTTCTGCGCGAAATTGATTATAGCAATTTAATTTTGAGATATATTTAAAAATATATTATATATTAGGGTAGGGTAGAAAAAGAAAGTAAAAATTAAATTAAGTTAAAAATGGGGGAGGATTTATATGAACTTCAAAATGTTAATACAGTCTCTCGAATCTGAAGTTGATATATATAAAAAATTCGAAGAGATCGAGGAAACAAAAACATCCGCAATAGTCAGCGGGGATATCGAAAAGTTAGACGAGATACTTAACACAGAGCAAATGCTGCATATGAAAGTGCAGAGTTATGAAAAAAAACGCATTGAGATAATGCGGAATCTAAATCTTGATGGAAAAACTTTAATTTATGTCATAGAATTGGCTGAAAGCGACGAAAAAGAAAAACTTTCGGAAATTTTTGAAGAATTAAATTTTTACATAGACTCTATAAAGCAGATAAACGACTACAATACAAAATTAGTCAAATCACGGCTTGAAATAATATCCGTAGTTACGGAATATCTGAAAGAACCGGCTTCGAAAAGCCCAAAAAATATGAATGCGGGCAGTTTTGCGAAAATCGCGGGTAAACTCACTTACGGAAAAGACGCTAAAATATCGTCTCATCTGAATGAGCTTGAACCGGCTGTGATTAGAAAAAGAGTTTAAAATAAATGAAGTAAAAATCAAGGACAGTATAAAATAAAAAAGTATAAAAAATATGAAGTTTATAATTAAACAATACAGAAAAAATAAACGATATAAAAAATAATGATGTTTAAAAAAACAGAAAAAAGAATAAAAAAGGATAAAAAATCATAGGAGAGGTGGAAAAAAAATATGGCTATAAGACCGACATTTTACGGATTTCAAATGGCGAAATCCGCGCTTTCTGCAAGTCAAAAAAATATAGACGTTACCGGTCAGAATATTGCAAATATAAACACTCCGGGATATTCCCGTCAAAGAGCTGATCTTTCGGCTATAGGAGCCGGAGGATTACAGTGGAAATATCCGGTCAGTCCGTCCGCTAACGTGGGGCTGGGCGTAAGCGTTGACAGTATACAGAGAGTAAGAGACGAATTTCTTGATGTGAGATACAGGAACGAAAACGGCGCAAATTCAAGATATGCCGCAATACAGGATACGCTCGGTTCTGTTGAGACTAATATCGACGGATTTGTTTCGCAAAGCACAAACGATATTTTCACCTCTTTTATGAACGCTCTTCAGAGTTTTCAGACTGACACAGACGAGGTTGAGTCCGCGAGCCTTGTAAGAAGCGCGGCAGACCAGCTGACAAGGACGTTAAATGATGTGGCGTCGAGTATACAGCAAATATCAGATCAAACTACCCAGCAGCTTAGTTTAGTCAAAGACAGCGTAAACGATATAGCGCGGTCATTAAACGATGTGAACACAGAAATAAGAACGCAGGCTATCCTCGGTCCGGTATCAAATGAGTTATTGGATAAAAGGGATCTGCTTTTAGACCAGCTTTCGGCATACGGCGAAGTAAAAGTCGTTAAAGATCCAAGTCAGGGCGTATGGGTCTACTTTGGAGACGGGGATATCGGAGACGCGGACAACAGAGTAACCGATTCGCTGCTCGTATATGGGGATACGAAAGATTATGACACCGCAGGTTACAATACATTGGATTTTGATACCGCCCCTGACCCTAACGGAGGTCCGGTACGGCTCACATGGGCGACCGGAGACAATTCGGGCAATGATTTTACCACGACCACCGGACAGATTTTCGGATATTACGAAATGCTTAACGGAATAGGCGACGTGAATAATCCCGATCCTGACTTGAACACAAAAGGCATACCCTACTTTATGAATATGTTGAATAATTTTACCGCGAATTTTGCCGAAACATTTAACAACTTAAACTTATCAAACGGCAATTTGTTCGTTGCGAGCGACAATAGCGGCAATATAACCGCACGCAATATAACGATATCCGACGCATGGCAGAACGACCCTCAGTTTTTGGTAACATCCACAAGTATCAGTTCCACTCCGGGAGCGGCGCGCAACGACAACGTTTTGAGAATGATAGACGCTTTAAGAAGCGAAAGAACCATGACAGATTCGTCCGGCAACACAGTTTACACAGGCTCTTTCCAGCAGTACTTAACGTCGATGAACAGCGATATTTCGCTTGAAGTCAACTATAACGACAAAAGGAAAAGCTCGTCGGATACTCTTTTACAGTCGGTGGACGATTTACGTTCGTCAGTCATGAGCGTAAGCAGCGACGAAGAAGCTATGAATCTGTCGATGTATCAAAAATCGTATAATGCGGCGGCAAGATATATGACCGTTCTCGACGAAATGCTTAACACCATTATCAGCAGTATGGGAGTAGCCGGAAGATAGATTAAAATAGAATATAATTAATATAAATAGATAAAGATATAATAAAAAAGGATGTGTAAAAATAATATGAGAATCACAAACGGCATGATGATGAAAAGATATTCCAGAAATTTAAATGTGAATTTAGCCGCAGAGGACAAGACATCTCAGCAAATTGCATCAGGCAGAAGATTTCAGCGCGGTTCTGAAGACCCGGTAAGGGCTCTGAGAGCTCTTCAGGTAAGAAGAGGAGGGGACGCTCTCGAACAATTTTCGTCGAATATAGACGTTGCGGACGCATGGCTCAGTCAGACAGAAACTGTAATCACGGCTATAAAGAGTTCCGCCACCGACGCAATGAATTTGATTATACAGGGAAGAAACGATACTTTGGCGCCGGAGGACAGACAGGTCATAGCCACAAGTCTGAGAAGTATTCAGGATGCTCTTTTAAAAGATTTAAACACGCAAATAGCGGGGAAATATATTCTTGGCGGAGCAAACACAAAAGAAGTTCCGTTTACGGTTGACCCTCATACAGGTCATCTGATGTTCAACGGCGAAGACGTTTTTCTTGCAGACGAAAATCACCCTTTGCAGAGTTTGAACGATAAAGTTTACACTGATTTAACGGGTGAATTTAAATTAGACGGCGATGGGAATATTGTCGATAAAAGCACGGTTTTTGATATGTATACGCCGGGTGTGAACGTTATAGGAATAGGTCCGGACAATTTATACAATCTTATAGGCAGGATAGCGGATTCTTTTGAAAGCGAATATATGCCTACAAACGTCGATGTGCCGGACGGATTGGGAGGAACCACTATAGTACCCGTAAATGCGGGTGAAGATCGTATGCAGGATATAGACGGACCGGTAGTGGCGTCGAACGACCCTAACAGCAAGTTTTATAACGACCCGTATGCCGGTCCGATTGGTCTTTTCCAGAGACTTCAAACAGCGCAGACTAACACGCTTGTAGAATTGGTTAAAGTCGGCGAGAAATCAAATTTTGTTTCGTATCTTAAAGAAAGAAACGACAATAATTTATACCAAACTCAGACGATGCAGAACAATTTGGAATTCATGCCTCCCGACGAAGCAATATTAAACTTTAAAATGCAGGATTATGTTTATAAAGCATGTTTACAGATGAGTTCATATATAATGCAGCCGTCTCTTATGGATTATCTTAAAAGCTAATTTAAAATAACCGGATTTTGAGGTGATATATTGTTATGCGTCAGCTTTTGGATATCAATACCGTGCCGATGAAATTGGAATATAGTACGACAAAAGGTCAGTATAATATGAGTCAGCCTAAGGCATCCCTTGATATTGAGATAAACCGACCGGAACTGAGAACACAACCCCATCCCATAAAACTGAAAACCGACAGACGGGAGATGTATGCCTCTATGGGGATATATATGCCGGACCAGTTCCGACGCAAAACGGAACAGGACGCAAAACAGGACGTTATGGATTTTATCGGAGAAACAGGGGATGACGCCAGAGTTATGGCAGAAACGAAAGGCAGGGCGCTTGTGGACATATGCCAGCGCAAATGCGGATATCAGCCGGTCGACCTTGAAACCGCCTATATTCCGAGCGTAAAACCCGAAATGATATGGGAAGGCGGAGAAAAAACAGACACTTATTTTACTCCGTTTAAAATGGATATAAAATGGAATGTTCACGTCACGCCGGATATAGAATATACCCGGGGCAAAATCAACTTATCCGTAAGTCAGTGGAACAAAGTAAATATATCTTATGTCGGAACATATGATGACATTTCTGTTGTTGGAAAAAAGTTCAATTTTAAAATGTAAATAATTTACGGCTGGTTACCATATTATAATAATATAAGACCAGCCTATTTAATATAATTATAATAATATTTATAAATAATATTAGGAGTGTTAAAAAGAAATGAAAATAAAAACAAAATTTTTCGGAGAAATCAATATAGCAGACGAACAGATTATACTTTTTCCATACGGGATATACGGATTTGAAAATTCTAACAGATTTGTTCTGCTGCATGACGAAGAAAATGAGGAAAATGAAAATTCCGGCGGCGGGTATTTCGAAAGAGAAAGCGAAACGGTTTTCAGATGGCTTCAGTGCGTAGACGACGAGAATCTGTGTTTTACCGTTATGGAGCCGAAATTTATAGAAAGCGGATATAATCCAAAACTTCCGGACAATACTTTGCAAAAACTCGGTGCGGGAGCGGGAAACGAAAAAGATTTGATTTACCTCGTAATAGCGGTAATCTATGATGACGTCGAAAATTCCACAGCCAATTTACTGGGACCTGTTGTCATAAATTCAAAGAACAAAGTCGCCGCGCAAATAATTTTGGAAAGCGCGGAACCGCAGAACAGCGAATATAAAATTAAACATAAAATATTCAGTTCAATTATTAATACAAAACAAACGGAACAATGCGGAATAAGCAAAAAAGAGGGAGAGGCCGTATAGAAAATGCTGATAATAAGCCGTAAACGCAACGAGGGCATTATAATCAACGAAAACATAGAACTGACGGTAATAGACATTCAGGGAGACAAAGTGCGTATTGGATTAGACGCTCCGACTTCTGTGAAGATAGTCAGAAAAGAGCTTTTGGAGACCGAAAAACTGAATAAAGAAGCCGCGCAGATTCAAAGCAAACCGGATGTAAAAAAATTAAAAGATATTTTAAATAATAAAAACAAATAACATTATTATTTTTTACAGATTTGTTAAAAAATCGCAAAGATTTAATAAAAACACAATATCAAAAAAGGCTGCGTATCGCAGCCTAAGTCTGTTTTGGCAGATTAATTAACACTCATGCGCAGATCTGACAATTATTTCATCCTGAAGAGCCTTTGATAAATTGACGAAATAATCGCTGTAACCGCCGACGCGCACTACAAGGGAAGCGTATTCTCCCGGATTTTTCTGCGCCTTTTTCAGGGTTTCGGCGTCGCAGACGTTCACCTGAAGCTGCATTCCGCCCTGATTGAAAAATATTTCAAACAGCTTTTTTATTTTATTTACAGTAATTTTATCACCAAAAATATTATTTGGGAATTTAATATTAGTAACTGTGCTCGTAAGCAGATGTTTGTTTACGGGCAGTTTTAATACAGACTTCATAAGCGCGGTAGGACAGTTTAAATCAAATCCCTGCGACGCTCCGGCTGAATCGGCGAGCACAGTGTAAGCCAATCTTCCGTCGGCTGTTGCCCCCGTACAGGCTCCGCACCAGTCGTGCGCGGTGAATATAACTTCGCCGGGGATATATATGCCTCCTATTGCGCTTTTCGCATTATTGAAGCATGAATATATATGTTTGGTTATATCTGTGCGTATTTCATCCGGTTCGGATTTATCGTTGCCGTATTTATCGGCTTTTAACGCCACTTTGCGTAAATATTCCTGTCCGTTCCAGTTGTTTTTCAGGATTTCCGCAAGTTCGGGCAGGGTTGTGAAGTTATTGTCAAATACAAGATATTTTACCGCGTATAAATGGTCGGCGGCGTTTGTTATGCCTATGACTTCAAGCTCCGTATTGTTGAATCTCGCTCCGCCGTCAAAGATATTCCTGCCGTTTTCTATGCAGTCGCCGATAAACAGCGTGCGCATTGCGTA
>WQYZ01000184.1 GCA_009780985.1 Oscillospiraceae bacterium
TGGTGAATCCGTATGCGGCAATGGCGTATCCGGACTGCCCGTATTCGGGTTGTTACCCTGTGGATTCTGTGGATAACTCTGTGGGAACTCGTATATGATGTATTCTGTATCTGTTATCCTGCCATGTTCATCACGCAGTTTGTTCCGTACAATATAGCCTGCCGTTTCCAGTTCGCGGAGCGATGCGCCGATACAGTCAACGCCTTCTTTGCAGATAGACGCAAGTCCGCGAGTCGTGTAATTCCATTCTTCGGGCAGACTTAAAATGAGGGACAGTAACCCTTTGCTTTTTAGTGAAAGGTTTTTATCTTTCAGGTGATAATTGCTCATCACCGTGTAATTTTTGTTTTTTTCTACTCTGAATACTGCCATATGTAGCAATCCTCCTAATTTTTTCGATTTTATTTTGATAATATAAGCTGTAAATAATATTTTAATTTTTGCATATAGTCGTTGATTATTTAACGTCTTTGTGTTAATATTAAAATAGAGGTGAGTTGTTTGAAGTATTATAAAGAATTAACAGAACTGCAATGTTTTACCCGCGCCGATGTTGAACGCATAACGGGCAATGCAGAAACCGCGAATTCCCTTTTGACGAGCTATCAAAAGAAAGGTTATATAGAATCGGTTAAGCGTAATCTATATGTCGCCGTAAGCATGGAAACAAATCAAGCTGTACCTAACCGATACCGCATAGCTTCACATATTACCGACGGAGCATATATCTCCCATCATTCGGCGTTTGAATACTACGGCTGTGCCAATCAAGTGTTTTATGAGGTCTATGTTTCCGGCGACAAACGATTTGAGCAATTTGAGTATGATGATGTTGTTTATCGGCACATCGCCCCGCGTATCAGCGTCGGCGTGGAAGAAAAGCCGGACGGCGTTCGGATAACTGATATGGAGCGCACAATGCTTGACAGCATAAACGACTTTGAAAAAATCGCAGGGCTTGAGGAATTACTGTGTTGTTTAGAAGTCATACCCCGCATAAACGAAGAAAAATTACTTGAATATCTTGAGAGGTACGGTAAACAGTTTTTATATCAAAAAGCGGGGTATGTACTAAATCATTTGAAAAATGAATTAAAACTCTCCGACAGGTTCTTTGAGGTCTGCGAAAGCAACGTGTCAAAAAGTGTACGTTATTTTTATAACGGCGTTGAGCATGAACAGAACGTGTTTGATAAACGCTGGCAGTTATTTGTGCCGAAAAATCTGTTGAAAATAATATCGCAGGGGGGAGAAGTGCATGGCGGAGTACAACAAACAAATATTATCCAAACAAGCACAGGAAGCCGGGTTTATCCGTGATACCTTTGAAAAAATGCTCCGTCTTGCCAAAATCTTGAAATTTATATCAGAAGATACACTTTTGTCGAAAGCAGTTGTGTTAAAAGGCGGTACGGCTATCAACCTTACGATATTTAATCTCCCGCGCCTTTCGATAGATATTGATCTTGATTACGCTTATAACAACAGCAAAGACGATATGATGAAAGACCGTGAACCCATTACGGCTGTTATAAGACGTTATATGGCAACGGAGGGTTACGAGTTGAGCGATAAATCAAAGTCATATCACTCGCTTGATTCATTCGTCTATACATTTACAAATTCGGCGGGTATAAGGGATAACATAAAGATTGAAATAAATTATTCTTTACGCTGTCATGTTCTGCCGTTTATATCGAAGCCGATAGAAGCGATGGAGATATTTAACAAAACCAATGTTCTGTCAGTTGCTCCGATAGAAATATTCGCAAGTAAGATTGTAGCATTGCTTACGCGGACGGCGGCGCGAGATTTATATGACGTAAACAACATGATTACATACGGCTTATTTGACGAATCGGAAGCCGCTATGCTCCGTAAATGCGTAATGTTCTACTTCACGATTGCGAGCGACGAGGTGCCGGAGATTTTTGATATTAAAAGAATATATAGTCTGACAAATTACAGAATACGGACGGATTTACAGCCTGTTCTACGTAAGAAAGACCGATTTGATTTACTTGCCGCGCAAAATCGCGTTGAAAAATATTTAACGGAACTTCTTGTGTTAAGTGAAAATGAACGGCAATACTTTGACGCTTTCCGTGCGAATGAATATAAGTCGGAATTATTATTTGAAAATGTAGATATACTGGCACGAATCCGAAATCACCCTATGGCGTTGTGGAAAATAAATAAAAATTGATTATATGTGAAGCAATTATTTTATCTGTCACTTTAAAAATTACAGAATATCGCAAAACAAGTATGTTTCTATATTTAAAGACTATATAGAAATATATAATCCCGGCACGTTCTGGGATAGAACTGCGGCGGATAATGAAATTATTCAGGGAAGCCGACGTAAAAGTGGAATTTCAAATGTTGAAAATGGGCTTTACTGTTGCTTTCCATCGTTTCGATATAGAAGTTGATTTTTTAGGACGTGTCGTGACCGATAAACCGACCGATATTACCGATAAAGTTCCCGATATTACCGATATAAATTCAAGAGAAACAGCAGCCATAGATTATTTGAAAACAAATGCCTTTATCACGAATAAAAAAGTTTGCGAATTATTATCAATATCTACGGAAGCCACTAAAAGACTTTTACAATCAATGGTGAAAAAAGGTCTCATAATCGCAGAGGGAGAGAACAGAGGACGCAGATATAAATTATAATCCTGTATATAAAAACCGCCGCCGTCATCAAGCGACGGTTTTTACAACGTAAAACAGTATAATGCTATTGTTGTTTATCAAAATACATTTCCAACGCTTTTTCAACGGTTTCCTGTACTTCTTTTGCAGGTTGATTCGGCTTGAAATAACGTGAATATACCCACTTATCAATTTTGACTGTTGGGGTACGGTTCGGCTTTGGTGTTGTTTCGCCTGACAAAACTTTATAAACATTTTCGCCGTTCAGTTTTCCTTTTTCGGAAAATTGCCGCAATAAATCCGCTTTTTTCATGTCAACGGACAAACCGTTTCGCTCCATGCAATCATCAATGAGTTCCTGTTCCGCTTCTTTCAAGAATGAGAGTATTACAGCAGGTAAAAAAGCAATATCGCCATTATCAAGTCGAATTTTTAGTTTTGTGATAAGTTGATTAATACGAAGATAACGGGCAACGGTGTCTTTTGATAAACCATATTCCTGACCGACTTTCGATATTGTTTTTAACTTGTTAGCAACTTGCGAACAAGTTTCGTTTTCTTTGTATTCATGCGGATTTTCAAGCATTTTTATCTGCTCTAAAATATCGTTTCGCTTACCCTGCGAAAACATTTTTGAGTGGTGCAAAGAAATAACCGCTGCCTTTTCTGTGTGCGTCATATCCGTGAACGAACGCTGTAATAAATTTGTTTCTATAACATAAATCATAGCGTCCTCATCTGATATGTTTTCATATACGATTGCAGGTACTTCATCAAACCCTGCCAGTTTCGCGGCGTTGACACGATTGTGCCCTGCGAGTATTTCGAGCGTCGTATCAACTTTGCGGACGATAATTGGCACAAGCACGCCGTTTGCTTTTATACTCGCCACCATATCGTCAAGGCGTTCACCCTCATACAAGCGGAACGGGTGTCCCGCGAACGGCGTCAGCTTATCAATGGCTATGGAAGTTACTGCCCGCTTGTTATGCGGCTGTGTTTCTATGATTGGTACGGACTGCTCCAACGGATTTACACCGTCGTTAAGCTGAAACAAATCGTCGAGATTTTTCAGGCGCGGTTTTGGCTTATCTTTATTTGTCGCCGCCATCGCCGAACACCTCCCTCGCAAACGCTGTGTACGCATGAGCCGCTTTGCTGTCTGCGTCATAATCGATGATACTGCGACTTGCGTAGTTGGCTTCGCCTACTTTGACCGTATTTGGGATGTGCGTATTGAAAATCTTGATTTTGCCGCCGTAATTTTCATCTAAAAGATTTTTAGCATCGCGGAATAATCTTGTTCTCTCATCACATATTGTAAGCAAAATACCCGCAACGGTTATTCGCGGATTGATTTTACGCTTGACCTTGAAAATCGTCTGCAATAAATCCGTTAATCCCGTTGCTGACCATAATTGCGGACTTACGGGGATTATTACCTCGTCGCAAGCCGCAAGCGCATTTATGGTTAGCAGTCCTAAATATGGATTCGTGTCGATTATGATATAGTTGTAATCCGACCGCAGGGGTTCAAGCAGTTCCGACAGAGTATGTTCGCCGCCCATTTCGTCACGCAGATTTATTTCCGTGACGGAAAGATTGATATTGCAGGGGATTATGTCTAACTTTTCGCCTTGTATGATATAATCGCTCTTATCTGGCAAAAGTTTTCCGTCCATGATAAGCGAAAGTATATTTTGCATTGACACAGCGATTTCATCGGGACGTTCAATGCCGAAGCTCATTGATAAGTTGCTCTGCGGGTCAAAGTCAACGAGCAATACTTTTTCCCCTATATCAGCGAGAGCGTTACCCAAATTGCAGGCTGTCGTCGTCTTGCCCGTCCCGCCTTTCTGATTCGCTATCGCGATGATTTTGTTGCTATCCATATTTCAAACCCTCCTAATATTTTTTTGAATAATTCTGAATCTGTTTTTGCTTCGATAAATCGCCGTGTAACGACAAACTCTAATAAATATTCCTTCGGTATGCGATATGTAGGTCTGTTCGCTAACGACTTAATCTGCCCTTTTTTCAAAAGTTTCAATACTGTGCTTTTGTTCAGCCCTGTCATTTCTATTACCTCAGCCGTTGTCAGAACATCGTTGTAATCGGCGTAAATATGTTTAAAATATTCCATTACTGTATTTTCATATCCTGATGTTATGTACTGTGAAAATGATTTACGGCTGCCGAATTTCGGACTGATTCTTTTTTTAGCACGTGAAGTAACTGCGCCCGGAGGTATCATGCTGCCTAACTTTTCGCGAAGTATCAAGTATTTGATGACATCGTCTATTTTTATCTGATACCGCCATGTCTGTTTGCCTGTGTCGATTGCGGCGATAATCCCGTGTTCTACAAGATACCGCGCACTTCGTTTTGATATTTTACACACCCTGCTTAACTCGTCAAGACTGAGGAAATCAGGGTACTGGTTTTTTAGTGTTGCGTACTTTTCCATTTTGTAGCACTCTCTATTTTGTATAAATTTGTCAATAGTAGGCGAACGCTAATCTGAAAAAGTGTTGAAATGGTTGCCCGTTTTCTTTCGTGGCGCACGACAGCCCGCATAGCTTTTGGGCTTAATGGTTGCCCTATGGTTGCCCAACGTGCAAAATTTTTATCAAAATCGGGCTGTTTTTTGCTATACTCGAACCCCGCATAGAATCGAACTTTTTGAGCCATAACGCAAAAAAGAGGGCAAAAAGCCTGATTTTATCAAACTTTTTGCCCTCTTTATATTATACTATGTTACGATAAGTTATTTCAAATTCCAAACGGGGTGAAAGACTTGAAAACTATTTGGGTGCAAGCCCACGGGGGTTCGAGTCCCTCATCCTCCGCCAATGTATTACGATACTTGTTTCGTTGGAAACGGGTATCGTAATATTTTATGCACCAATGCTCAATTTTACTGGGGTTTCGGGTATGGTACCGATAAAATTATATTTGATAGTTATATTCTGTTGCCGTTGACCATCTGCGTCGAATGGCTCGGATACTTCAATGCAGTTGATTAATGCTACTGCCGTTGCTCTGTCCAGTTCGTCAAGATGGATACATTTTTTTATAAGGTTAATCCATTTCCCCACATCTGATTTGTCTGCGACAGCGTTTTCGAGTTTTCTTTCCAGCCCGGAGATTTCGTCCGCTAACTTGATTTGTTCAGCGTCATAGTCACCCATCAGCTTCTTGAAAATACTGTCAGGGACGTTTCCTGCCAGCTTTTCCTCAAAAAGCTGTTTTATCGCTTGCTCAACCGTGGTTGCGCGCTTTTTGAGTTCACGGATTTTGGACTGATGAAGGTTCTGCTCACTGTTGCGGTCTTGGGTTGACGAAGCCATGACCTTTTGTATAAGTATTTCTTCGTCATTTTCCGCGAGTGTAGCATACTGTCTGATGTCGGAAAGAACCACCTCCTTGAGCATATCAAGCGCGATGGTGTGAGGAGAACACTGCTCCTTACCATAGTTTGTATATCGCCCGCAACGATAGTTTAGCCTTATTTTGCCACGATGTTTCCGCTGTGTGAAGTGCATGAGCGAACCACAATCGGCGCAACGGATAAGCCCGGAAAACAAGCTGACCTCATTTGTATTATTGGTTCGGATTGGGTTATGGGATTTGGATGTTTTCGAGTCCTCAATGCGTTTCTGCACACGCTCCCATGTATCAAGGTCAATAATAGGCTCATGAGTGTTCTCCACTACAATCCATTCGTCACAAGGTACAAATTGGCGGCGTTTTGTCTTAAAAGATACAACTTCGCGTTTGCCCTGTACCATGTGACCGATATAGACTTGATTTTTCAGAAGTTGCAGGACGGTATTACTGCCCCATGCGTTACTTTCTTCTGGGTGCGGGTTTGGCTTTCCGATTTGGCGATAATGATATGTTCGCGGATTTTCGATACCTTCAATGTTTAATTTGGCGGCAATGCCACGTCCGCTGTCACCATTACTAAATTCCATAAAGAGTCGCCTGACAATGTTTGCCGCTTCCGGGTCAATAATAAGATGATGTTTATTTGTCGGGGATTTCACATAGCCGTACGGAGCTTTACTCCCCATGAATTTCCCCTGCACAGCGCTTGCTTTTTTTACCTGCCGCACTTTTTTCGATACTTCCTTGGGGTAAAATTCGTTGATGATGTTTTTGAATGGAACTATATCATTTTCACCTTTTACACTGTCGTAATCGTCATATACGGCTATATACCGAACCCCATATTGAGGAAATACAAAATCGGTATATTGTCCGACTTGGACATAATTTCTACCCAAGCGCGAGAGATCCTTAGTGATTATGCAGTTAATACGCCCTGTTTCAACATCACGTATCATACGCTGAAAATCGGGTCTTTCAAAAGTAGTACTACTTACTCCCTCATCAACATAACATTCTTGCAGATTCCACCCTCTTTCCTTCACGTAGTCAGTAAGCATTTGCCGTTGATTTGAAATACTCATGCTTTCCGCTGTAGAGTTTTTATCATCCCGCGACAATCGGCAATAAACGCCGACGTCGTATGTTTGCTGTTGTCTCATGGTTTGCCTCCTTATCACCACAGAAACAGCACGGCTCGGATGAACAGTAGCCATTCACTCTTCTGTATTATATCATTAATGGAGTGGTATGGCAAGTGTGCCAGCGACTGTTTCTTCATGTACGGTTTTTAATATTTTTTGTTCTGATAACCGAAAAAGCAATTCGCTCACTTGTGAATTGCTTTCAAATTGACTTGTTATGTTCAAAATAATATTGCCCGCTCTGATTTTACTTTTGACTTCGCGGGAATTATTATTAAGTCGTTCCAATACGACAATTTTCATGCATTATCACCTCGTTTTTGAATTAAAGATGCCAAAGCAATTTGATAAAAATCATAATTTTTTCGCTTTCTGCCAGCTTGTTTGTGTGTATATCTTTTTGATATTCGCGCGATTTGTACATGTTATACTTTTAATCCAACGCTAACTTCTAAAGCTCTGTCAATTCTGTCCATATCTTCGCTGTCCAAAGTTCCGATAAAATCACGCAAACGAGCTTTGTCAATCGTGCGAATTTGTTCCAATAAAACTAAGGAATCATGTAATAAACTTTGTTGGGCTCTAATCAGAATATGTGTTGGCAGTTTTGCTTTGGTTCCCGTTTGGCTCGTGATAACGGCGGCGATTACTGTCCCGCTGAATTTGTTGCCCACGTCGTTTGACAAAATAAGCATTGGTCGATAGCCATTTTGTTCGGAACCGATACCCATTTCCAAATCAACGTAATATATATCGCCTCTTCTGACATTCATGTTGCTGTTCATAAAAAATTCCTCCTTTCTTCTTTCGTAAGTAAGCCAAAGCGCAAGCACGGCTATTATTGTAAAAACAATATAGGCGTAATGCGTCTTTTAAGTTGCCGAGCTTGTGTTTGGCTGCTAAACTATAAATTGTCTTTATTTGCCCCAGACACCCCGAGACATAGGGAAATCATCAAACGGCGGTTTGCTAACCGCTCCACTGGAATCACACCACTCCGAGTTATCAGCTCCGAGCTATTTTCGCTTGTTTCGACGGTTTTACCGCTCAACTTTACGACCAAATAGGAGTATCTTTGACCCCATTGCCTGTCATCGCCATACCGGGAGCAACCCGATATTTATAGCCGGAAGTTTCTCGCTCATCTCATGGAATCGGATATCAGGCAAAAAATGTATATGACCCTTTATCCTGCGTTCCATACAGAAATCGTGGCGTAACCGCTAACGTGGCTCATGCTCGTCACAAAAGCAATGGGAAAGTATTTGATGAAATGGATATTAAGTTTTCAAATTGCATTTCATTCAACGTCGTAAAACGGAGAATAGATGTAGAAGCGTTTTTGCCTCTACACCTATTTCCACTCTCAAACAGCTTTTTTGAAGTCTAATCTTTAAAAAAATCAAAAAATTTTTTGATTTTTTCTATAGCAATGTCTATGCTGTATTTTACTGCCCGCGGCGAACACGGTTTTTCTTTAGCAGTTTGCTTTTGCTCATGTTTAGCAATTTGCTCATACGTGAGTTCTTTAACACAGTGAAGATACACTCGGCTTTTCTGAGGTTCAGGGAGACTACGTATCACTCTCGCCAACTGCTCAATCCGTAAGTTTTCCATGACTATTTCCTCAACGCTTTTGGGTTTTCTAAATGCACGGTCATATATTTGTTTTTCTGTTAGGTCAAGATATTCTTTGTGCCGTTCATCGCTTCGTTTCTGATTGCGTCTGAGCTTTGAACTCTTCTGCACTTCCAAATACACCGACTCAGAAATTTCTGTAATTTCTATTTCTCCTGTTTTCTGCTGGACATCCTCGAAAGACCACTTTTGTCAAGGTGATAATTTACATAAAACACTTTTTTCTTTATTTTTTACATTTCAGCCATAAATCTTTTTATTCTTGTTGATGTTTTGCGACTACTGTCGGTTAGAATCTAAGAGATACAAATAAAACCTGCATAGAATTATTATTCTATGCAGGTTTTATTTGTATTTATCTATATAAAATAACGAACCAAATATCTAAAAAGTAATCAAATGGGCAAACTAAAAGAAAAATGAAAGCGAGCCCAAAAATGATAAAAGTGAATAAAAGTCACGCGAGTTACGAGACATTGAAA
>WQYZ01000185.1 GCA_009780985.1 Oscillospiraceae bacterium
ATTATCTCAACGGCGGCGTCCGCCGACACTATGGAAACAGCATCGGAATTAGCGGTTTCGGATATGCGGTTTATACTCGAAACATATTACGGGGTTTCGCCTGTGGATGCCGCTCTAGCAATAGCATTTTACGGCAATTTACGCGTGTGTCAGATAGTTAATCCGCAGAAAACTATGCGTATGGAAATCAGAAAAGATATGTTAAATTTTTAATATACAAAAATATACGGAGGAAACAATCATGTTCGCATCGCCATATTTTAAGATGATAAATATAACAGGACGCAATCTGTCCGCAGACGATATTGATAACTGCGGCTGCTTCGAGAACGCAATAAAAAACAAAAATCAGCTTCCATCGGGAATGCAGACATACTGGGGGATACCATTCGACTGCGGCGATAAATTCATCTATATGAATGATGGAAATTTAAAATTGGATTTTGAAAGCTTCAAATCGCGCTGGTTAGTTTTTCTGCACGCGTCGGAAACCCCGGACGCAACACCCGGCGAGGATGGGATATATAAACATTCCCGCGGCTCTACTCAACTGATGGAACCAATCTGCGACTATATAATACATTATGACGACGGCTCGAAAGTCACTGTTCCCATACGCACGCGCATGGAAATAAACGACATGAATACATGGTGGGGACAAGGCGCGCTCATGTCTGTGTCCCATTCGAGAGGTAAATCATTTCCGACTGCGACAGAAGATATTTACGCTGGCAAAAAACCGGAACACTCATGGGGGAACAGCCAATTCCGCGTAACTGTTGAAGGCGACGGACAGGCTGTAGAGCAATGGATTTATGCATTTGAAAATCCGAATCCTGACAGAGCAATAACGGGAATCGAGATTACGAAGAAAAACGGGAATGTATTTCTGTTCGGTGTGACTGCGGGCAACGTCTCGGCGCACCCGCTGCGATACGGCAGACGGCAGAAAGCTCTCCTCACTCTTAAAGGCGATCATAATAATACATTTGGCTTAGTAGATATCGACTTGGGTCACATCATATCCGTCACGCCTCAGCCGGTATATCACAATGATACATGGGAAGAAAACGACGTCTGCGAACTGTCAGTACATGAAAACGAACTGAATAAATATATCGTCGAGTTCGATGCTCACGATGATGCAATTTTATATCTTGGCGAAGAACGCTCGCCTCTTGCCGTCAGGGATATTACAAAAAATCTGGATTTATCAATAAATCCGGCGGAAATCCATGTGACCGTCAAAGTGTGCGACGAAAATGGCAAGCTGGTTCCGGTCAAAATGCACGCTCACGGAACGGCGGGCGAATACCTTCCGCCGCGAAACCGTCACCGTCTGCCAAATCCATACTGGTTCGAGGATTACAGTACGGATATGGTTCGCGACAGTCATTGGTGTACATATATAGACGGCACAGCACAGTATTTGCTTCCGCTGGGCGAAGTGTTTTTTGAAGTGTCAAAAGGTTTTGAAATAAGACCGCTCCGAAAACGTTTCAATATTACGCCGGAGACCAACGAAGTCACAATCACACTGGAACGGGTAATAGACTGGCGTTCAAAAGGTTGGGTGACAGCCGATACGCATGTGCATTTTCTGTCTCCGCAGACGGCGTTATTAGAGGGCGAAGCTGAGGGCGTAAACGTAGTAAATCTGCTCGCGAGCCAATGGGGCGAGTTGTTCACCAATGTCGGCGATTTCACGGGCGCAGGCGAGACGACAACGTCAAACGGCGAGTATATGGTGCGCGTAGGCACAGAAAACAGACAGCACATCATGGGACATATATCGCTTCTGGGCTACAATGGAGCGATGATATTGCCGCTGACTACGGGCGGTCCCGACGAATCCGCGCAGGGCGATCCAATGGAAATGACGCTCACGCAGTGGGCGGCGCAGTGCCGCGCACAAAAAGGCTTGGTTATACTGCCGCACTTCCCAAATCCGCGAGCCGAAAACGCGGCGGCGATCGTGTCTGAATTGATTGACGGCGTGGAGGTAACAGGCTGGGGCGCCTATGCGGGTATAAACCCGTACTATCTGTCCGATTGGTACAGATATTTGAACTGCGGCTATCATATAGCGGCAGTCGGCGGCACAGACAAGATGAGCGCAGGGACGGCAGTCGGGGAAATGCGCACATACGCGAAACTCAACGGACCGCTCACGTATCAGTCGTGGAAAGAAGCTGTGATTGCGGGGAAAACTTTCGTAACTTCAGGCGCATTGGTCGATATACGCGTAAATTCTGAACTTCGTTCAGAAAGTCAGGACATGGGCGGAACGATGACTCTGTCAGGCGGCGCCAGTCTTACCGTGACATGGAACGCCGCTTCGGCAACTATACCGATTACATCGGTCGAACTTGTCGTAAATGGCGATACAATAAACGATGTGCGTTTTGGTGATGGATTGTTAGGTGAAAAGAACGGTTATTTTACTGTGAACGTCAAAGAAAGTTCATGGATTGCTCTGCGCGTGCGCGGTCGTATAAACGGTCGCTCGGAAGTCATTACAGCACACACGAGCGCAGTATTCGTAATCGTGGACGGTAAATCCTTGTTCAACGGACCCGACGCCGCGACGATACTCGACCAAATAGAAGGCGCGACGGCATATGTGAAGACGCTCGCGACTAAGGCGCAAGAAACGCAGTTTAAACTTGCCCTTGCCGCACTTTCTGGAGCGCACCGCGCACTGCACAACAGAATGCACGCGGAAGGTCACTTTCACAGTCACAGTCCGGAGGATATGCACTCTGAACATCAGAAGTAAAGCGTAAGTGTAAAAATGCCAGCAGAAGATACCTTACAAAAATATAAAAACAGACACGGCGCGCCGTGTCTGTTTTTATATTCTCTTTATCGCTATAAGTTAAATTTGAATAAATCCAAAGCATTTTTACTGAGGATCCGGTCCAATTCGCCGTTTTTGCATACAGACCGGTATTTAGCAAGTTCAATCGGAAAATTGTCGGCATGGTCGGTTGCAAAAAGAATTCTATCTGCTCCGGCGGCGTCAATAAGCTGACGAGTGGAAATATCCCCTAACCAGCTCGCGTCATAATATACGTTTGGATATACGCAAAGCCTCCGCGCTTCATCCGCAAACTGCTCTGAACCCGCATGCGCCACAATGACGGTTACATCGAGATATTTCTCAAGCGGGGCGATTAACTCAGTAGGATTAGCGAACGGCGCGCCCGCCCCAGTATGAACCATAAGCGGCGCTTTCAGCCTTTTCGCTTCGGAAAACAGAAACATACCGTCTTTGCATGAGGGGCTGCAAGCGTGACCTATAGGGGTCAGTTTTATCGCTATAAAGCCCAAATCATTGATACACCGCGAGAGCTCGAATGACAAATCATCCGGGCGGAAGTGCGGGGAGATAGACGCCATACCGTAGAAACTGCCTTGGTATTCGCGGCACAATGCGGCAATATCGTCATGATATCTCTTGACTTCCTCCATATATGGTCTTGCCAGCGCAGGTTGAACAATGGTTTTTACAACGTTGTTGTGTTCTAAATTGTAGATAAGTTTTTCTTTCCTGAAATCATGGTCGAAAACGTAGTCATATCCTAAATGGGCGTGTACATCTATAATAGGTTTTGTATTCGTTATATTTTCCATACTCTATAACCCCAGCATATAATGCAACGCTTCGTTGATAGCGTCTTTTTCAAAGACGCTTTTCCAGTCGTCCCGCAGGATTCTTTTCCTGCCGAACTCTATCGCTTTCAGAGCCGCGTCAGAAAACGGGTTCGACTGTTTAAAAACGATTGCCAGCGGAATCCGCGTATGTCCGAGCAGAAACGCCCTTGCCGCGGCTTCGGGAACTCCGCGGGCGACAACTTCGTCCAACGCTTCTTTCATAACTGTAGCCATTGCGGCTATGACGACTTCAGCCGCGGCGGGTTCAAGCATCGCCATTTGTTCGACGGTTATGCGGTGGCAGGTGCCGACAGGCGAAAACATGTCGCGGCATACACTCTCAGCTTCCGTGAACAGCTTCTCGTCGCCTTGAGCAAGGGCTATGACTATATCCTGTTCCGCAGCAATTCCGCCGAACATATCGTCCTGCTCCTCTTTAGTCTTAAAATCCCCGAAAAGGGCGGGGTGACATGGGTGGGTTACGACAAAAGTACAGTCGTCACGCATTGTAAGTTCCTTGGCGTATGCGGCGGCAGGGTCGAGAATGATGCCTATAGAACCAGGTTTCATTTTCGGTACAAACAGAGCCGAAAGTTTTGGAATCAGCGCGTCGGGTAAGGCGAAAATTACGATTTCAGCCATTCCGACCGCTTCTCCTGTTTCCATTGCTTTTATCCCTCTCGCCTCCAACGCTTTTTTCTTTTCTTCGTCGCTCTCGCAGCCGATAAAATCATAACCGTACTTTTTCAGATTCACCGAAACGCGGGTTCCCATCTTTCCTCCCGCTCCCACTAACGCTATCAATTTATTTGTTGCCATTTTTAAATACTCCTCTCATATTTTTCAAATCTTTCATATATTTAATACTTTTTTCCGCCCATTCTTTTTCCAATAGAACGGTCTTTTCAATATTTCCCTGCCACGGAGTCCAAAGTTCTATAATCCATGATAACCCCGGATGGAAAAGCTCTGCGAGTTTCCCCGGTTCAATCAAACCGTCTCCCGCAGGTCTGCCCTCAATCAGAAACCCCATCTTGTGGTCCATTCTGCGAACTGCGAAGTCTTTGTAATGCACATTCAACACTCTGCCGGCAAAAAGCCGCGCGCATTCAAGATAGCTTTCGCCCTGACCGTAATTGTTGGCAGGGTCGTAACAGATTCCAACGAACGGCGAGTTTACCCGTTCAACCGCGTCAAGTATACTTTGCGCTCTGTAATGGTCGTGATTTTCAACAGCCAGCGTAACACCATAAATTTCGCAGATTTCACCCGCCTTTACAAGTCTTTCCGCCAGTACGCTGGAAGTTGGAATATCGTCCCCCGAATGGGGTAAAGTCCGCAAAAGTTTAATGCCCTCCTCCGACGCTGTGCGGATATGTTTTTCAAGCCGATTTAATTCTGTTCCTGCCGTGCCGAGTTCAATTTCGATTCCGCAACTATGTGCAAACGCCACAGCTTCTTTAAGCTCACTTCGTTCATAGGCGATGTTGTCGGCGATTTGTAAAACCTCCGCTCCAAGCTTTGCCGCACTTTCAACGAGATTAATCAGTTTCATAGGCTTTTCAGGGCTTTCATAACCTGCAACACCTATGTTCCATGTAAACGCCCATGATGATATACCAGTTTTATAACTATAATTTTTCGTCAAGCCTCACCACCCGACCTTCCTCGACGGATTTGATTGCCGCAAACATCAGTTTCATCGTTTTAAGGTTATCTTTACCGGAAGTTTCAGCTTCTGTTTCGGATTCATAACTATTCTTCAAAGCCGCAAGACACAGGGGTATCGAGGCGAAAACATGTCCGCCGTGTATAACCCAGTCGTCGTCGGGGATATAGTTGAGCCTATCCCATTTGCCTGCGTCAACAATCTCCGAGCCTTTTGAGTTCGTTAAAGTGATTTTATGGTCACCGGTGAGAGTCAGCGTTCCGTTCTCGCCTTTGATAAACACTTTGTACATAAAATCGTGCGACAGTTGGCAGAACACCGGAATACCAGATTTCATCCGCAAAAGCGACAGCGTTGTATCTTCTTTGTTTAAGTCCGGGTATGCGGTTGCGGGAACTGTATATATGCTCTCTGCTTCTCCGAAATAATACCGCGCCACATCGAAAATATGCGGTCCCATGTCGCGCAGGCAGAGGTGGTCAAATTCCATGAGCGCAGGCTGTTTCACCGTTATAATCTCCCTGTCCGGAGATTTCAACTGAATATGCGCGTAAACCGGCTTTCCCACAAACGGAAGATATTCTTTGACAGCTATAATTGGCGGCTGATATCTGAAGTTCTCATGGACAGCATACCAAAGCCCCTTTTCTTCGCACGCTTTTACCATTCTTTCACAATCTGGCAAAGTGTCCGCCATTGGTTTCTGGCAGATGACATGTTTTTCCGCTGCCGCCGCCATCATTACCAACCGTTCGTGAGCTTCCGGACCGACTATGATATCCGCAATGTCGAAAGAGGACGCGAACGCTTCTTCAAGCGTCGGGTAAATGTTTTTGATTTTGAATCGTTCCGCCGCCGCTTTCGCTTTATCTGCAGAGCGGTTCCAGACTCCTGAAACTTCGACCCCTAAACTCTGCCATGCGGGGATTTGAAAATTTGCCCAATATCCTGTGCCCAATACCAATACCCTGTTTAACTTACGCATACTTATATTTATCGCTTCCCGTTCTATTATAGATATTTTATTTAAATTATAACATAAAATCAAACAGAATTCAACAATATTTATTAAATTTTATTCAGAAGGTTTGCTTAAATATATAAAAGTCTAAAGGCGGTTTAAGGAAAAGACATTCATTTAACAGGGAAAATTCATTTCAAATGATTGTATTACATTTCAAAATTAAAATTTATAACTTCTTTATAATACAAAATTCCCTGGTATATCCAAGTTTTTTTCTAGTTATCTATTGAATGTCAATAGATTTTTTAAAAAGTGTGTAAAAATCTATTGACATTCAAGATACTTCATCATTTATAATTGTAAGTGTAGAAAAAATATAAAATTACGTGTAAAAAAGATTAATGGTGAAAGGAGGGATATCTTGAAAAAGATACGAGGCGTACAAAATAAGAGGTTATGGTGCCTCATTTTGGTTTTAGTTTTATTATTTGGAGCCATGATCAGCACGGTCTTCAATTCTTTTGCGGTAACTGATGAGGAATCGGAAGAACCCATGGAAATTGTGGGAGAGCCAGAGGAACCTACAGAAGCTGTAGAAGATCCTGAAGATTCTACAGAGATTGTAGAAGAATCGGAAGATTCAGAAGAAACTACAGGAATTGATGAAGAATCGGAGGAACCTGCAGATGTTGAGGAAACAACGGAAAAACCTGAAGATATTGTGGAAGAAACTGACGAAAATGAATCTGTAAAAACAATTGTACAGGATGCCGGCAACATTTCCGGCTTTTTATGGGCAGACGGCAATGGGTCTTTACATTCTGACTGGGACGGTCTGTACAACGGCAGTGAACAACCGCTTGCTGAATACACGGTTTCCCTCTATATATTAGGAAATTTGGATGTTCCCATTACTCAAACACAGACTGGTTCGGATGGTACATACATATTTGACGGGCTTGAACCCGGCGATTATGTTGTAGGGCTTGCCTCAGATACTGTCAACGGCATAGAATATCTCCTGCCAATGTCCGTAACCGGTGAGAGTAAGTTCGCCATCGACTGGAATACCGAACCTCTTACAGCTTATTCTGAAACGATTAAAATTATTGAGGGAGAGGCTGTAGAAAATATCAACGCCGGCATGCGTCTGCCAATGGGCATTGTGCCTGCAACCGGCATTTATTTGGTGATACAGGACTCAACTGTCATAGGCGGCGATCTTACTCTTTATGACGCTTTCCAAAGAGTTAATAACACCAATACCGGCACAAACGACTTTACCATCGTCGTGGGAGGCAACGACGGTAACGCAAACGCTTTTACGGTGAATGCGGGCAAAAACGTAACACTGACTTCGTCCGACGACGGTACATTCAAGCTCAATAGAATATCGGTTGGCACATTCGGCACTGTAAACGGCAATCTGACGCTTAGCAATATTATATTGGACGGCGCATGGAACGGCGTTAATACTGGGAGCGGGCTGATTGTGAACGGCACGCTGACCATGAACACCGGAGCCGTCATCCGAAATTGCATCGCAAGTACTAACAGCAATGGCAGAGGCGGCGGTGTACTTGTAAACAACGGAGCTACTTTCACCTTGGATGGCGGAACGATCCAAGGTAATGTCGGAAGCTCCAGTACCAATAGCAGCGATTTCGGTTATGGCGGCGGCGTAGCTGTGGAAGCCGGCGGTACTTTCCATATGATCAGCGGCACGATCAGCGGCAATGTCGGCAATAACGGCACGGGCACCGGCGCAGGCGGCGGCGTAATTGTGGAAGGCAATATCGGCAACATAGGTAATTTTATTATGGACGGCGGCACGATCAGCAACAACATCGCCGCTACTGGTCCTACGATCAGCGGATGTTACGCCACGGGCGGCGGAGTATATGTAACAAACGGCACTTTTACCATGAACGGCGGGGAGATAACCGACAACATCGGCGGCGCCATCAGAAGTGGCAGCGGCGGCGGGATTTACGCACTGACTGGCGGCGTAATCAACATATACAACGGCAGTGTAATCGGCGGCAACAACGCTGGTATCTACGGCGGCAATGGCGGCGGCGTGAACTTGAACGGCGGTACTCTAAATATGTACGGTGGCAAGATCATAAACAATAATGCGCCGGGCAGCGGCGGCGGTATTTATACAGACGATAACAGTTCAATCTACCCTAACGCCGAGATAAACAAATATTCAAACATCACCGTCGATTCTGCCGCGACAGTCAGCGGAAACAAGTCCTCGAAAACTTATCCGAATCCACAAAATTATTCGGCGTTTACGAAATTTGACGGAACTTTGCTAGATAACGACAACATCGTCTACACCCCGACGATAGGAAAATACTTCGTTGTAAGAGATACCGGCACAGCTTTTATCGGCTCCTATGACTATCTCAAGGATGCGGTGGCTAATTGCGGCACTTTCGCGACCAGCGGTTCATACACCATTTACGCCACACAAAACGACCCGGACGTAACCTATGGACTTACAACCGCCGTGATTGTCACGGCGGACGCAAGCCCTGCTCAGAGTGATAAGAAAAAGGTAATAACTCTCACATCCGATACCAGCGGAACCTATTCCGTCAACGGCGGGACATATACTTTGACACAATCCCAAAATATCAGGCATTTCGATGTGCGGGGCACCCTGACTATAACGAATATTATTTTGGACGTAAACCCCACAGCCGGAGGCGGAGTTTATGTGGGTAGTACCGGCACATTTAATATGGGTGAAGGAGCTGTGATACAGAATTGTGTTAAAAGCCAGACAAACGGCGCGGCTGTATATATAATTGGCGGCACTTTCAACATGGAAGGAGGAGCTCTGCTGAATAATAGCGCTCTGGGCACAGGCGGCGCAGTATATATGGCAAGCGGAACTTTTAATATGTCGGGCACTGCGCTGATTCAAGGAAATATAGGAAACACTGCCAGCGGCAGTCCGGGCAACGGCGGCGCAATATGCCTGACCGTCAGCGCAAAATTCAACATG
>WQYZ01000186.1 GCA_009780985.1 Oscillospiraceae bacterium
AAAAATAATTTTGGCAGGCTGGGAGAACTCGTCGCAGGCGATATAATACAATATACTACTAAATTGGGGACGAGACAATATAAAGTAATCTCAGTCGAAACAATTTCAGAAACAGACTGGTCGAAGTTACAATATACAACCGACAACCGAATTAATCTCGTGACATGTATAGCGAACATCCCTGGTGTCCGGCTTATAGTTACTGGAATCCAGGCGGTGTAATATGAAGATACAAAGAAATATGTCGCATAATAACTTTTCAGGATACCGTAAAAATAACAAACAGTATAATTACAATCACAAATGTTTTTATTGCAGAGTATGGGGGAAGTGCCGATATGGTCGCGGATTCAGGCATAACAGATATCTTCATAGGAGACGGCGAAATTAAAATATATTTTTCAACCAAAATAATTGCAAACGCTTGACTTTTATGAGAAAATGTTATATAATTATTTCATAAAATTTAATTTGTGTTTAAGATATTGATATGGAAGGAAGATGATATTTATGTACAAAACACAAAAAGCGATCATAGCAATCATAGTTATATTTGCAATCACATTCAACACATTCCCCGTACTTGCTTCGGATAACAAAAATCCGTCTGGCATAACAATCCTATTAGACGGCGAAACCATTGACTTTGATGTACCGCCGTTTATTGAGAACGGACATACATTCGTGCCGTTCAGAGCGATTTTCGAGGCGTTCGGACTCTCGGTGCAATACTATGAACAAACCGAGCAAATCTACGCAACTTTACAAACGGACAAAAACTCTCTGCAAATTTGGATAGACCTGAAAGGTAAGACAATATCGTGCGAGGGAGTGGAGTATGATCCGGACGTTTTGATAGAAAGCAAAGTTGTTGCGGGGAAAATGGAACCCCAAAAAGTCGGTTCCGTATCTTTCTATAAGGATATAGACGTAAAGACAGTCAACGACCGCACATTCGTACCCGCGAGAGTAATTGCGGAATCGCTCGGATGCCGGGTCGATTGGGGCGATAACACAAAAACGGTCATTATAACCTCCGAAAACGCCGTTATTACAGGCGATGAAAATTACGCGGGACTTCCGACGAGAGTGGCACTGGACAGGTCGGGTATTGCGGAGGCAAAATCCGCGAAATTCAGAGAGGACGAGGACGAGATTATACGTTTAGTCAACGAAGCGCGGGTAGATAAAGGCTGGAATATTCCCAAACAGGACGATAGTCTGACAAAATTGGCGCGACAAAAAGCCCGTGAAATGGCTGATACAAAAGCAGACAGCATATCTGCCGGCGAAAAGGAGACGCTGTTGAGCAATACGGAACAGCCGATGTTCTATGTGGTTACTTTTTCAATTAACAAAACAGTAGTCGAGTTTGCAGATACAATTACGCATTCTATATTTTTCAACGCACCGGAATCATATCCGAGTGAGAAAGAAGCAATTTTAGCAGGTGCAGGAGGCGCAAAAGCGGAAGACGGAACGATATATTATGTGTATATCTCAATGAAACCGTTCGACAATTCCGTAAGGACCGCTCTGGAAAACGAGGTTATACGTCTTGTCAACGAGGAACGCGTGAAATCCGGACTTACTCCGTTTATCGAAAACGAGGAATTAGCTAAAGTGGCGCGCCTAAAAGCGCAGGACATGGCGGATAACGGTTATTGCACGCATTTATCTCCGACTTATGGTTACCCAGCTGACATGGTACAAAATTACGCCGGCGGGGTTAATTTTTCAGGAGAAGACGTAGCTGCGGGTCAGATGACGCCGTATGCGGTATTTACAGATTGGATGAATTCGTCCGGTCACAGAGACATTATATTAATGAAAGAGCCAACTTATATAGGCGTAGGAGTTTCTTTAGTCAACGGAGTGTATAAGTGGGTATTAATGACTGGCAAACAGAATTAACAGACAAAAGATTATATAAAATATAAAAATTAAATAAATCCAAAGCGGATATTTTTCATTCATCTGAAAATATCCGCTTTTTTTATTTCACACACAAAAATTCAATAATGAAAGGTCAAAACTTATGAGTAATTTATTAAAAAACATAAACAAACATAAGATAATATCATTTATAATAGCAATATTCATGATACTGCCGATTTTACCGGCAGTCAAAGTATTTGCGACTGTGAGCGGAATGACATACTATGAACACAATTTCGAATTACCGCTTTACGGCGCAACAGGCTGTCTCGTCAAAGATGTCGGCAGCATATCTGCAGGGACTGCGTTTACAATACTTGAAGAGCAGAGTACGAGTTTAAAAGTTAAATTAAGTAACGGCACGGAAACTACTGTAAGTGAAACGTTTTGTATGATTAATTTGCCGGATGTTGTGCCGTCTATCAAATATGACATTACGAACTCGTATAGTTCAATATTTAAAATACGGGGAGCGAGTATAGCCGGAATTACCGGACAATCATTGTATCAGTACGGAACGTCTAAAAAGAGCAATCCGCGACTTGGCAAAAACGAATTCCTTGTACCGGTTTTGTTTGACACAGCAATAAAAATTGCGGCGGCGCAAAAAGCTGCATTGCTTAATGATTATACGCTTGTCGTGTATGAAGCATACCGCCCCACATACGCGCAGAATAAAATATATGCCGCATACAGCCCACTTGTCACCGCCGATATTCGAGGCGATTACCCAACGAGTTGGTTCATTGCTCCCGGTAAGTCGAATCATCAGGAGGGTTACGCGGTCGATTTGACGCTGGCGAAAGTGAATTCGGTTTCATTCGCCACGTTGTCGAATCCTGCGTATAAAATAGCAAATCTGACGGTTACGAACTGTTCTATGATAACGCCGATACATGATCTGACTGTGGATTCCGCTATATATAATTACCAGAGCGGAATGGTGATATACGACAAGACAGCGTGGCAGTCATATACAAAAACCGATGCATTTGCGGGTAACGCAGACTGTCAGAGGCTCCAAAAATATATGACGGACGCCGGATTAACGCCGTTCGCCGCGGAATGGTGGCATTATAATGATGTCGATGCCCGCAATGCTTTAGGCGACCTGTCAAGTATCACCAGTGAATGGGAGCTGACGACGAACGCGAGTACCATCGAAGCGGCGGCGATAAATATCAGTCCCACTTCCGAAAGCCTCAATACTACCGGAACTATAACCATTCTGAGCCACGACCAAGCGGGGAATCATATTCCGATAGCGCACAACGGGTCGCCTATACCGACAACCGACGCATATTATGTCGGCGATGACGGAAATGAATACCCCGCTTACTGCGTCGATCCCGACTTGCCCGGAGTGGCGGAAGAAGGCGGTACTTATGACGTTACGCTTTCCAATTCGGAAATCGACAGCAAAATACTCGGCATGGTTTTGGCGGGTTACCCGTACAAATCTTTATCAGAACTTGGTTTAAGCAATGACTGGGAGGGCAACTTAGCGACGAAAATCGCGATAAAAGCATATCTCAAAGGCTGGTCTATGAGCGACTTGACATCAACGGACGACAGCGGGGCGAGAGCGTTAGCGGCGGCGAAATTGATTTATGCCGCAGGAATAGCGTACACAGGCTCGCAGGCGCCCGCGCCGACTGTCACAGCCACGGCGACTGGCGGCAATCAGATGACAAAAGAATCAGTCGGTGGAGTTGCATGTTTAGTAAAAGAATATACGGTAACGTCAAATGTTGACATAAAAAGCTATACCGTCACGCTTCCGGCAAATGCACCTGCGGGCACAAAAATCACCGCGTCGGATGAAATGACGGAAAAAACGACGTTTAACGCCGGCGAAAAATTCAAGTTAATCATACCTGAAAGCAGCGTTACATCGTCGGGTTCAATAACGCTTGACGTAAAAGGCGAGGTTGCGAATGACGTTATAATGTACGGAGCAAGCACCGTACCGGGCACTCAGAATTATGTGCTGACCGCTTCACCGGTGGTATCCAAAGACGCCAGCGTTTCGGCGACATACGATATTGAAACTACGACTACGGAACCAACCACCACAGAACCGACTACGGCGCCGCCTGATACTCAGCCGCCGACAACAACCACTACCCCGCCGCCGTCTCCAGGCGAATTCGAGATTATCAAACTCGAAGCAGGCACGAATATTCCCCTGCCCGGAGCTGTCTTTGAGTTGAAAAACACGGCTGGGAGCGTTATTTATGTTGGTTCTACCGACGACTCGGGGGAAATCTCACTCAGTTTTGATCCGGGATACTACAGCGTCACGGAAATTACTCCACCCAAAGGATATACTCTCGACCCCAATCCTCACCGCGACAATATACTGATAGAATCAGGCAAAACCACAACAGTAACGTTCACAAATAAATCGCAGCCTGAATTAGTCATAAAGAAATACGACGGGACCACAGGATTGCCTCTGCCCGGAGCGGAATTTTCCGTGAGGAAAATGGGCGGCTCCATAGTTTACGAAGGAGTTGTCGATGACACAGGCGTAATACATCTTGATAATTTAGACGAGGGCTGGTATGAAGTGAGTGAAATTGCCGCGCCTGAACACTACATAAAGTCAACGGATAATAAGCAGGTATATCTCGAAGCCGGAAAAGTCACAGAGATAAAATTTGACAACATCAGAAAACCGTCTTTGAAAATTACCAAATTGGATTCGCAGACAAACGCACCACTCGCTGGAGCGAAGTTTCATGTGCAGAAAGCAGACAGTGAAACGATTTCGGATTATGTGACTGATGAAACCGGCGAAATTCTGATTGATGATTTGGATGCCGCCGTCTACAGCGTATGGGAATTTGAGGCTCCGGACGGGTATGTTTGCGATCCTACCCCAAAAAATATAACCTTGGAGGGCGGCGATACGAAAAGCCTCGTGTTTACGGACAAGTCAAAGCCTTCGCTTACCATAAAAAAATATGACGGTATAACCGGTGAGCCATTGCCCGGCGCGGAGTTCTCGCTTGCGACGATGGCAGGACGGATAGTTTATGAAGGAATCACTGATAGTTTGGGCGTTATCAATATAGCCAATCTCGACGAGGGCTGGTACAAAGCGACGGAGATTGCCGCCCCCGAGCACTACATTATTTCAACTGACAGCAAAGATGTGTATCTTGAAGCAGGTAAAACTGTCGAGATAAAATTTGATAACATAAAACGACCGTCACTTAAAATTGTCAAGTACGATTCTGACACAAACGCCCCATTGCCCGGAGCTAAATTCAAGGTGCAAAAGACTGAAAGTTCTACGGTTTCCGATTATGTCACCGATGAAAACGGCGCAATCGAAATTTTTGATTTGGATGCTGCTATATATTCAGTATGGGAATCCGAAGCACCGGCAGGATATTTATGCGACAGCGAACATAAGGACATACAATTAGAAGCCGGAACTGAAAAAACCCTTGTCTTCACGAATAAGGCTCGCCCGAAACTTGAAATAAAGAAGATAGACAGTGTGACAGGCTTACCGCTCGCGGGCGCAAAGTTCAAAGTCACAAAAACGGATGATAATACCGTCTCCGAATATGTAACCGACGAAAAAGGTACGATTCTGCTTGAAAATCTCGACGAAAGTATTTACACCGTCGATGAAATCGCCTCTCCGGCAGGATATATATTAGCGTCTGAACATAAGGATATTCAGTTGGAAGCGGGAAAAACAAAAACGCTCATCTTTGATAATATAAAGAAGCCGACGCTTATTATAACCAAACTCAACGGATTGACGTACTTGCCTGTGCCGGACACAACATACCGTATCGAATACGAAGATGGCAACGGCGGAGTGGTAAATCTCGGCACATTCAGAACGAACAGAGACGGGCAGATCATACTGCCGCAGGTAAATCCAGGGTGGTACCGTATAACGGAAACAATACCAGCGCAGGGATTCAGTTTGCCGTCAAATCCGGTAACTCGGAAATATCTTGCTCCCGGTGAGAACGCATACACGAATTTTGACGTACAGTCGTCTGTGATGTCGGTACAGAGCGAATCTATAAGCGGCGATAATATACAGGCATTATCAGGCAGCGACTTTTCCGCGCTGGCGGGAGAGGAAATCATCAATTATCCGCTCAACAGCATAGTCATACGAAAAGTAAACGCGATAACAGGGGAATTTTTGGCTGGCGCGGCATTTGAAGTGCGCAAGGTATCCGAAGACATATCCGGCAATTCCGGAACTGTCATAGGACGGTACACAACCGATAATTCTGGGGTAATCGTCGTCACTGGACTTACTGCCGGGGCGTACATCGTCGAGGAAGTGCAGGCACCGGCGAACTTTTTACTTTCTGAGAACAGTCAACAGCAAGCATGGCTGAAAGCGGACGGGACAAGTATCGTCGAAGTCACATTCGCCAATTTCCCGTACGGAAATTTGCTTGTCACGAAAATTGACGCCCAAACCGGAAAACCGCTTGCAAGCGCGCGGTTCAAAGTGACGGACGGTGCTGGAGCTGTCGCAGGAAACTCTAACGGCGAATTTGTCACGGACGCGAACGGACAGTTTTTGGCATCAAATCTGAAACCCGGAAGCTACGTGGTTACGGAAATCGAAGCACCGCAGGACTACGCGATAGACACCACACCGCAGACTATTCACATTGGGACCGACGGCAAAACATATACGCTCAACTTCAAAAACCAGCCGCTCGGCGGGCTGATTATAACCAAGCGCGACAGCGTGACAAAAGAGTCGCTGGCGGGTGCGCAATTCCAGATAACCGATTCGCACGGTGCATTTGTCGGCGATTCAACGAACGGATTATATACCACCGATGCGACAGGTATAATCAAACTCGACCACATAAATACGGGCGCATACGTCGTGAAGGAATTGAAAGCTCCGACCGGATATTTGACTGACAACACTTCACAGACTGTTCAAGTGGAATACGGCATGATAAAATCAGTAGATTTTTATAATCAGCCACTTGGCGGACTTCTTATAAAAAAATATAACAGTGTAACAAAAGAGCCGCTCGCAAATGCAGTTTTTAAAGTGACGGATATACAAGGAGCAGTTGTCGGCACATCTGACGGACTTTACAGAACAGACGAAACCGGAACAATATATATTTATGGCTTGAAGCCAGGCGGATATCGTGTAGAGGAAGTGCAGGCTCCGAACGGATTCCTTCTTGACAACACTGCACAGACTATACAAATAATCGACGAAAAAATGTACTCATTGGAGTTTTTTGATCAGCCAGTCGGCAGTTTGCAGATACGCAAATTTGACTCGCAGTCGAGACAACCGCTTGCGAACGCGAGATTCAAAGTCACTACGCAAGACGGGCGATTTATTGGCGACTACACGACAGATGTTACCGGATATATACAAATCCCGAATTTACTTCCGAATTTCTATGTTGTAGAAGAAGTAAGTGCGCCAAGCGGATATTTAGTCGATTCTACGCCAAAAACAATCGAAGTAAAAGTCTATGATGTTGCGGTCGTTGACTTTTATAATAGTCCTATGTCAAGCGTTATTATAAAGAAATTCGATTCTGTGACAAAAGATCCGCTATTGGGTGCAAAATTCAAAATCACAAATAAAAGCGGAGAAATTGTCGGCGAGTATAATACAGATTCAAATGGACTCATTCAGGTTGATAATCTTGAACCCGGGTGGTACAGCGCAACGGAAATTTCCGCGCCTATGGGATACAAACTTTATGACGCCGCGCAGGATTTCGAGATAACGAATACAAAAACGGTGACTTTAGAGTTTCCTAATGAGAAGCTTACTTCACTTATTATAAAAAAAGTTGACGAATTTACCGGTGCTCCGCTTATCGGAGCTCAATTTTCCGTGGAAAAACAAAACGGCGAACGGGTCGGAGATTACACAACCGATAACACGGGGTTGATAAACATTCCGACACTTGACCCTGATTGGTATGTCGTGAGGGAGACCAAAGCTCCTGTGGGGTATCAGTTGGACGAAACCCCTCAAACTGTCGAGGTAAAGACCGCCGTACCAACTGTCGTGACTTTTACCGACAGACCACTGTCTGGGATTGAGATAATCAAAGTAGATGCCGTAACGCATACGCCGCTTACAGGAGCTACATTTACTATAGAGCGCGACAACGGAGAACGCATTGGGACATATAAAACCGATATATCCGGCAAAATCATTGTTCCAGATTTACTTGAAGGAACATATATCGTTTCTGAAACTGTTGCTCCGATAAATTACATTTTGGACGAAACACCTAAAATGATCATCGTCAAATCAAATAAACTTACGACAGTAGAATTTCAAAATAACCCCAAATCAGGGCTGCAAATAGTCAAAATCGACGCGAACACTAAAAACCCGCTCAAAGGCGCGAAATTTACGATATACCGCATGGACGGCGGGATTGTCGGCACTTACGAAACGAACGGCGACGGCGTCATTATAATCGGTCAGCTGGAATCAGGGTGGTACAAAGCCTCCGAGAGCAAGGCACCGGACGGATATCAAACCGACGATACGCCTCAGGATTTCCAGGTCACAAGTGGGCAGTTTATAAAACTGACGTTTGAAGATAAGCCGCTCGCGTCGCTGCAAATCAAGAAGATAAACGAGGTCACAGGCGCGCCGCTTGCCGGAGCGCAGTTCAACGTCACCAAACAGAATGGTGAATATGTGGGAGAATACACCACAGATAATGACGGATTCATCAACATTCCTACATTGGAGCCAGGGTGGTATGTTGTGAAGGAAACGCGGCAGCCAGCTGGCTATATAATCGATGAGACTCCGAAAACGGTCGAAGTAAAGACGTCTGTGCCCACTGTCGTCACATTCAGTAACAAACCGATGTCAGGTCTGCACATATTGAAATTGGACAGCGTGACGCGAGCGCCGCTTGAGGGCGTTGAATTCCTCGTGTCTAAGATGAACGGAGAACGCATCGGTACATTTAAAACGGATAAATCCGGCTCCATCTATATTTCCGATCTTGATAGCGGCTGGTACACAGTCAGCGAAATCAAGGGATTAGAAAAATACCACATCGACCCTACTCCGCGAAATATCGAGATAAAATGGGGAGAGCCTGTCGTCATGGAGTGGACGAACGCACCCTATTCGGAACTGCTCATCAAGAAGACAGCGAAAGGTACAGATGCTCCGCTCGCTAACGTGGAATTCATGGTGACGAAATTCAACGGCGAGCAAATCGGCACATTTACGACAGACAGTTCCGGTCAAAT
>WQYZ01000187.1 GCA_009780985.1 Oscillospiraceae bacterium
TATAAAAATATTTATTTTGCAATAAAATATCTTATATACTATTATAATTATAAACTATTATGAAATAAAGTCAAGAATTTTTTGTATTTATTAAAAATATTTTACTTTATGCTGTAAAGATAAAAAAAACACTTGAAAAAAATAAAAAAAAGATATATACTATATGTAATATCTTTTTTTGTCGTAATTTGTCATAAAAAGGATAAAATTTCAGGAGGTATATTATTGTTATGAAAAAAATATTTGCTTTACTGGTGTCCGTTATTCTCGTATTATCGTTGTTATCCGGCTTATCCGGCTGCTCGAAGCCGAAAAGCGGAACACTGAGGGTCGGTATGGAATGTGATTATGCTCCATTCAACTGGACTCAGACTGATACCAAAAACGGCGCGATTCCTATAAGCAACGATTCAACTGGTTACGCAAACGGTTACGATGTTCAAATGGCTATAAAAATTGCCGATTCACTCGGCATGAATCTTGAAATTGTCAAAACGCAGTGGGACGGTTTAATCCCCGCAATCACTTCGGATACGCTGGACCTTATTATCGCAGGTATGTCTCCAACCGACGAACGCAAACAGGTTATTGATTTTTCCGATTATTATTATGAATCCGACTTGGTTATCGTGGTCAAAAAAGACGGACCTTATGCAAACGCAACGTCGCTCGCCGATTTCTCCGGCGCAAAAATCACCGCTCAGCAGAGTACCACCCACTATGACGTAATCGATCAGATTCCCGGCGTAAATAAACAGGAAGCCCTGCCGGATTTTGCCACAATGATAAATTCTCTGAATTCCGGCTTCATAGACGGTTATGTTTCAGAGAGACCGGGCGCGCTGGCTGCTGTCCGCGCAAATCCCGGCTTGTCTTTCGTATCGTTTGACGAAGGTAAAGGGTTTACATATGACGTAAATCAATCTTATGTCTCTATAGGAATGAAAAAAGGAAGCGATTTATTATCTAAAGTAAATGACGCGCTTTCCAAAATCAGCCAAGATGACCGCTCGAAGCTGATGGACGATGCCATTGCAAATTCGGCTGAGGATTAAAGAATTGAATTGAGGATTCTTAAAGATGAATGTAATCATCAATATAATAAAACAAAACGCGGCGGGTTTTTTCGCGGGCGCCGTGACTACGATGGAAGTCGCTCTCTTAGGAACGATAATAGGTTCATGTATAGGGTTGCTTATCGGAGTAGTGAAGACGATACCGATTAAGAAAACAGACGGATTTGTCAAGCGCGTTGTATTTAAAATAATCAATACGGTGCTGACGGTATATATCGAAATTTTCAGAGGTACGCCGATGATTATACAAGCGGTTATAATCTTTTACGGAGCCGCACAGCTGTTTGGCATACATATGGACTTTCTGTTCGCGGGGATTTTTATTGTATCTATCAATACGGGCGCGTACATGTCCGAGATTGTCCGAGGGGGTATCAATTCAATCGACAACGGGCAGTTTGAGGCGGCTCACGCTATCGGTATGTCCCACGGGCAGACGATGTTCAATATCATTCTGCCGCAGACCATACGGAATATACTTCCCGCTACCAGCAACGAATTTGTCATCAACATAAAAGATACGGCAGTGCTGAACGTTATCGGTTTATCCGAACTGTTTTTTAAAACAAAAGGAATTTACGGCAAGAACTATCTCTATTATCAGACTGCGATTATCGCCTGCGCTATATACTTTATACTTACTTTTGCCACCACGCGTATACTGCGTCTGCTTGAAAGAAAATTCCGCGGTTCGGAATCCTACGCCGTAGTGAGTTCTCAGAAAAAGTCGCAGGATGATATGAATACAGAAAATACAAAGGAGAGTTGATATGGCGGTTGTGGAAATCAAAGGGCTTATCAAAAATTTCGGCGACAACAAAATTTTAAAAGGCATTGATTTTGCTATTGAAAAAGGCGAAGTTGTTTGCATTATAGGCGCGTCGGGTTCAGGTAAATCCACTTTACTGCGCTGTATCAACTTATTGGAAATCCCGACCGGCGGACACATATTTTTTCACGGCGAGGACATCGCCGGAGCGAAAACGCCTCCCACATTGTTGCGCACCAAAATGGGAATGGTTTTTCAGCAATTCAATTTGTTCAATAATCTGTCGGTTTTAGGCAACTGTGTCGTAGGGCAGGTGAAAGTGCTCGGACGTAAAAAAACAGACGCCGAAGTAATAGCGATGCAATATCTTGAAAAAGTTGGGATGGATCAATATATAAACGCAAAACCGCATCAGATTTCAGGCGGGCAGAAACAGCGTGTCGCCATCGCGCGGGCGTTGTCAATGGAACCGGAAGCGTTGCTGTTTGACGAGCCGACTTCTGCATTAGACCCCGAAATGGTCGGGGAAGTATTGAAAGTCATTCGCGATCTCGCCGAAAGTGGTCTCACAATGATTATCGTAACCCACGAAATGGATTTTGCCCGCGAAGTTTCCAACAGGGTCGTCTTTATGGCGGACGGCGTTATTGCGGAAGAAGATACGCCCGATAATATCTTCGGCAATCCGAAAAACGAGAAAACCCGCGCTTTCCTTACCCGTATTCTTAACAGGGAGAATTAAAAAGCAGAAATCCAAAACTATTATGTGAAAAAACAACCTTACAAATTTAAAATTGTAAGGTTGTTATAGTATATTTTCATATCAAAAATTGAGGAGAAAAAAGATGGCTGATCTAACTGATATACCGGGTTTTGAAAGTTTTACAGAAATTAAGCCGATTACAAAAGGATGGTCTGAAGATAAAAAATATTGCGTTATAAAAGCGGACGGCACAAAGTATTTACTGCGGATCAGCCCGATTGAACGCTATGAAATAAGAAAATCCTTGTTTGAAATGATGAAAAAAGTCTCTGCGCTTGGGATTCCGATGTGCAAACCCGTAGAGTTCGGCGTTTGCCCCGACGGCGTATACGTTTTACACAATTGGATTGAGGGCGAAGATTTAAGCGACGTACTGCCGAATTTGTCCGAGACAGAGCAATACGAATTAGGCTTAAAAGCAGGCGAGATATTGCAGGTAATTCACTCAATTCCAGCACCGGAAAATCAAGTGAATTGGGCGGAACGAGTTAATCGGAAAATTGATACTAAAATGAAAAAATATCAGGAGTGCGGTATTAAAATTGATGGCGACGATAATTTTATAAAATATATCGAACAGAACAGATATCTGCTTGAAAATCGTCCGCAGTGTTTTCAACACGACGATTATCATGTGGGAAATATGATGCTTGAGAACGGCGAGTTAATAATTATTGACTTTGACCGTTCTGATTATGGCGACCCGTGGGAGGAATTTAAAAGCATTACGTGGAATGCGCAATTAAGCGCATCTTTTGCCACAGGACAAGTCAACGGATATTTCGAGGGAGAGCCGCCGCTTGAATTTTTCAAACTGCTTGCTTTTTATATTTCAGGTGGTAGTTTAGCACACGTTTTAGGGGCGGTCACTTGGGGACAACATGAAATTGATGTTGCATTGAATCTTGCAAGTAACGTTTTAAAATGGTACGACAACATGAACAATCCTGTGCCGACGTGGTATCTCAGGGATTTTAAATAAATTTTGACAATTTGTATATATTTATATTGATTTTAGAATTGATACATGATATAATTTATATTATAAAATTATATAATAATATAAAAACAGAGGGAGATATGTTAAATGAGCGATTTTCCAAAGAAGTTTATACGGGATAAAGTCGAAAGTCCCGAAAATTTGAGAGATGTCATCAATATAAATAAAAAAATGTACGGGAATCAAAATTATTTCACATACAAAAAAGGTCAGGCTGTGCAGAATATTACGTATAATCAGATGTACGATATTATTCAAAAGCTGGGAACCGCATTTTATAAAATCGGAATTATGGGACAAAACATCGCGGTTATTTCAGAAACCCGTTATGAATGGGTCGCTTCATATCTTGCGACTGTAAACGGGAACGGCATAATCGTACCCCTCGATAAAGAACTCGCGGAAGAACAGATATTAAATTTTATAGAGAGGGCAAAAGCTACATGCGTAGTTTATTCAAGTGCTTTTGCCGGTTTAATCGAGAATTACGCCAAAAGTAATGACAGACCTGACAAAAAGGCGACATGTTTTATAAATATGGATTTGGAACCTGAAAAAGAGAATCTGCGGGAATATAGAAGTCTTAATATATACTCTTTTGAAAATCTGTTAAAAACCGGCGAAGAAGCGTTAAACGATAAATGCGCGGCTTTTACGGACATAAAAATCGACGCAGAAAAACCGTGCGCGTATTTGTTTACGTCAGGCACCACCGGAACAAGCAAAGCCGTTATGCTCTCGCATAAAAATATCGCCTCGAACGCGCATAATGCCGCGTGCTGCGTGAATTTAAAAAACGGAGACGTTATTGTAGCGGTTCTTCCCGCTCATCATACGTACGAGACTACCTGCACATTTTTTGCCGCTTCGCTGCTTGGCGCAAATATCTGCGTGAACGAATCTTTGAAAATGGTAATGCGCAATTTTCAGTTTTATAAACCTACTAAATTAGTTCTTGTGCCGTTGTTCATAGACAATATGGTCAAAAAAGTCTGGGACGAAGCTGAGAAAAAAGGCAAAACCAAAACGATTCACAACGCCGTAAAACTGAGCAACGCTCTGCGAAAAATCGGGATCGATTTAAGAAGAAAACTGTTTAAAGAAATTCTGGACGCTTTCGGCGGTAGATTAGACGCTATTATATGCGGCGGCGCGCCTCTCAATCCCGAGCATATAAAAACTATGGACGCTTTCGGGGTCAAAATTTGGCAGGGTTACGGAATAACGGAATGTTCGCCGCTTGTATCCGTAATTCCCGAGGATATGAACATAAAAAAGCTCGGTTCCGTAGGTTATCCCGTTTTTGAAAACGAAGTGAGAATCAGCGATAAAGACGAAAACGGTTACGGCGAAATTCTGGTAAAAGGCGATAACGTCATGCTCGGATATTTGGACAACGAGGAAGCGACGAATGAAGTTTTCGCGGAAGACGGATTCTTCAAAACCGGAGATGTAGGATATATAGACAATGACGGGTATATTTATATAACCGGGCGCAAAAAAAATATTATTATTTTAAGCAACGGAAAGAATATATATCCCGAAGAAATCGAAGAATATTTATATAAAATCGAAGATATAAAAGAGTGCGCCGTAATTTCCAGAAAGAAAGAGAACGGGGAATCTAACATCACTGCGCTGATTTTCCCGGATTTCGAAGAAAAGTTCGCGGGAAAAGAATTTAAGGAAGTAGAAGTAAAAATAAAAGAAGAAGTGGATAAAATAAACAAACAGCTGCCAACATTCAAACAAATAACCGAAGTCGAGGTTCGGGACACAGAGTTTGAAAAAACAACTACTAAAAAAATTATCAGATATAAATTAAAATAATTCGAAGAAAATTTTATTGTAAAATACATATAAAAATTTAAAAGGAGCCAAATATTATGTTTGAAAAAATAAAAAAACTTCTCGTTGAAGAAATGGGAATAGATGAAAAACTCATAACACCCGAAGCGAAACTTATCGCCGATTTAAAACTGAATTCTCTTGAGCTTGCCGAATTTATACTGACCTGCGAGGAAGAATTCGGAATAATGATAAAAGACGAAGATTTAAAGAAATTTACGTCTGTAAACGATATTGTGGAATACATCGAGAATTTAAAATAATTACGAGGTTGAAATAAAATTTATGAGAGTTCTTATACTTTCAGTTACTGCTGGGACGGGACATAATTCCACGGCAAAAGCGTTGTCCGATTATTTTGCGTCAATAAATGTAGAAAGCGAAGTTTTTGACACATATCAGCATATAAGCGGCATAATAGCCAAATCGATTGATAAGGGATATAATGTCTCGACGAAAAGTATGGGCAGATTATATGCGACTATGTATTCTAAATGGGAGCACCGTAAAAAAGAAAAAGATTATGATAAAAATTCGCCGATGAGAGCAATTCACTCTTTAGTGTCAAGTAAGATACACGCGTATATTGAGGAATATGTTCCCGACGCTATAGTCAGCACTCATCCTCTGGCGGCAATGCTTATGGATATATTAAAGAAAAAAAATATGATTTCAGTGCCGGTTTACTGTATTCTCACCGATTTTACGGTTCTTCCGTACTTTGAGGAAGCGCGGCACTTGGATTATCTTGTGACGGCAACGGAGCTTTTAAATCCACAAGCGTTCAAAAAAGGTTATAAACGCTCGCAGATTCTGCCGTTTGGGATTCCGATAAATCCTAAATTCGCAAAACATGAAAGTAAACAGAAAATGCGTAAAATGCTCGGTCTCGACCAGAATAAATTTACGATACTGCTGATGGGCGGCGGCATAGGTTACGGCAATATGTTTGAGACGTTCAAAAAAATAGACGCGCTCAATATAGACTGTCAGATAATCGTCGTATGCGGCAGAAATGAAAAAGCCAAGGCTAAAATAGGCGAGATACAGCCCAAAAAACAAGTTTTGTGCCTTGGGTTTGTCGATAATGTAGAACAGCTAATGGACGCTTCTGACTGTATAATCACAAAACCCGGGGGACTTTCCACATCTGAAGCATTCGCGAAAAATCTGCCGATCATAATGATCAATCCAATTCCGGGACAGGAAGAACGAAACACGGAATTTTTATTAAACAACGGCGTTGCAATGAATGTGACAAAAACCTGCCCGCTTGACGAAGTTATATTTCAGTTTTTCTTTTTCCCAGAGAAAATCGAAAATATGAAAAGAAATATAAGTTTGCTCAGACGTCCTAATTCGACTCGCGATATATGCGAATTTATTGCGAATGAATATAAAAATAAGCTGAAAGAGAGTAAAGACATCAAGGAAAATAAAGAGGTTAAGGAAAATAGCGAAAAAATTTAAGCTGAAAGCGATAAAGGAAGAGGATTCTAATGCCGGAAAAAGCTAATATCTGTAATAGCATACTGGAAGCGGTAGGTAATACGCCGCTTATACGTCTTAATAAAATGACGGAAGGGCTTGACCGCAATATCTTTGTAAAGTTTGAGGGTCTTAATCCGGGAGGAAGCATCAAAACGCGCACCGCGCTTAATATGATAAAAGATGCGGAAGCTAAAAGGCTTATAAGTCCCGGGAAGAACACTATCGTCGAGTATACAAGCGGAAATCAGGGCATAGGGCTGGCGCTTGTATCCGCTGTTTTGGGATATGACTGCGTTATAGTCATGCCGGAATGCATGAGCGAAGAACGCAAGAAGATAATACGCGCATACGGAGCGGAGATAATTTGCACGCCTGTCCCGGATGGGGGAACCATTAACGAGGCGTTCGATTTAGCAAAAAATACCGCTCTTGAATTAGCGGCATCCGATACAAAGTATTTCTTAGCGGCGCAGTTTGAAAATCAGGCAAACTGTAATGCGCACACCGAAAATACTGCCCGTGAAATTATAGAGCAGATGAACGGCGCGGGGCTTGAGCTTCACGCATTTGTAGCGTCCGCCGGCACCGGCGGAACGATTACAGGCTGTTCAAGGGCGTTTAAGAAAGCATTTCCCAAAGCTAAAATGATAACCGTTGAGCCGGAGAATTCGGCTATAATCACAGGCGGAAAGATTGGGATACACGGTCAGCAGGGCATAGGCGACGGGTTTATCCCGGAAATTCTTGATATGAAATCATTCGATTACTGTGTCGTCGTCGGGGATGAGGACGCTTTTGCCACGGCGAAAAAGCTCGCCCTTCAAGAGGGTATATTTTGCGGTATAAGCTCCGGCACTAATGTGTTTGCTGCAATAGAGTACGCAAAGAATTTGCCGGAGGGTTCAAATATTGTAACTATCTGCGCTGATTTGGGCGACAGATATTTGAGTGTCGAAGGGTTTATTTAACTTAACAAGGAAAACAAAAATATTAAAGAAAACAGCGAACAAATAAAAATGAAAGGTCAGTAAAAAATATGAATCAAGATAATCAAAGTAAAGTCGAAAATGCTGTGGAGTGTTTTCAAAACGGATTTAATTGCGCTCAGGCGATTTTATCCACATATTGCGAAGATTTCGGATTGGATAAAGAAACGGCTCTTAAAATAGCGTGCGGTCTCGGGGCGGGAATGGGCAGGCTCGGAGAGACATGCGGAGCGGTTTCAGCCGCATATCTTTTGATTGGACTGAAATACGGTACATACTTAAAAGAAAATGAACTGGAACATGCGGATATTTTTTTCAAAGAGAAAACATATGCTACAGTTAAAGAATTTGCCAAACTGTTTGAAGAAAAAAACAAGACTACAATTTGCCGTGAATTATTAGGCGTTGATTTCGACAGCGGCGATAAACAGACTGTAAATGAGCGCGTTAAGACAATTTGCCCCAAAATGATTCGGGATTCCGCCGAAATTGTAGAAAAAATATTGGTGTAATGTTATTTACGTAGATATTTTATATTATATGTTAGGAGGATTAATTTATGGAAGGTCCGAGGCTGATAAACAGAAAAACAGTTGCTATCTTAGATGTTGAAGATAACGGGTGCGCCGAACAATTACGTCAGACGTTGGAATCGTTCGGTTATTTGGTTGTAATGTATGGTATTGGCAGACCGCAGGATTTAATAGATATTCTCGGAGGCAAAACGATAATTAAATTTGATTTTATGATTATTTCAGGTCATGGCGAGGAAAACGGCGAGATAATTATGGGGGAATTGGGCGAAGATATTTATTTCCCCGATGAGCCACGGGGTAATTTCGGGTTCAATGAGATAAAAAAATACTTGAAATTGACAGATACCTGTATTATAGGCTTGGGTTGTTATTACGGTCATGAAGATATGGCGAAGGCTTTTGCGAAGAACAACAATATATATATTGCATCTACAGACGCGACAGATAACGGCGCACTTGTTTTTGCTATACTTTTCTTTTATTATCTTTCCGAAAAAATATATTCTCCGCAATGCGGATTTGATATTGAAACGGCGTATAAAAAGGCATCTGCCGTTGACGCTATGACAGGATCGTTTTTACTAAGAAAATAAGCCAGACTGTGTAAAAACGCAGGAGAAAGAAGAGGAAAAAGGGTTGAAAAGAGCGGCGAAAAATGATATAATATAAGTAAGAAAAAGGA
>WQYZ01000188.1 GCA_009780985.1 Oscillospiraceae bacterium
AGCCAAATCTCAAGACTTACAGATATGCAGGACGTTCATGTTGCTCGTTCCGAACAGGGCTTACTCTCTTTTATCTGGGCAAACTTTGCTTTATTGGCAATGTTTTACTGGTAATTTAGATATGTAATAACATTTGCCATGTAGGGACACAAAATTTTGTGTCCCTACTATAAAAATACGGATTGAAATAATTGAGGTGAAATGACTGACCGATGGTCAGTATATTCACCGGAGGTGAATTTATTATGACAGGATACGAGCGAACGATTGCCGCTCTTAACAGGGAGCACACAGACAGACCCCCGTTCGACTTCTGGGCGGAAGACGCTACATTAAACAGAATTTTCGCGTATATAGGACACAACGATTTGGAGCGTTTTCTTGACGACATGAAAATAGACATACGAGCGTTAAGAGCGGGCGAGCCGGAAAGTAAACGGCTTGAAAACGGCGTTTTTCAGAATATGTGGGGAGAAAGATTCGTATATAAAGAAACCGGCTGGGGTGAAATGCGCGAGGACACATACGGCGCGCTGTACAACGCAAAAAGCATAGACGAACTCATGTCGTTTCCATGGCCCGACAACGATGTGATGGACTACAGTAAACTGCGTGAGCAGTGCCGCGAAGCGAGGGATAAAAATCTCGCTGTACGGTACGGATTCGCCGACATATGGCAGCGTCCGGGGCTGGTTCGCGGCATGGAAAATCACCTCGCGGATATGGCGATAAATCCCGACTGGGTTCACTATCTGAGCAGGGTGTTCACTGACTTCTACATAGAAGAATATCGGCGCGCGTGGGAAGCATCGGAAGGTAATATAGACATATTCTTGGTTATCTCGGATCTCGGATCGCAGAGGGGACCGCTCATTTCCGTTTCGATGTTCAATAAATTTATCGCGCCGTATCTTGCGGAGACAGCGGAAGTTATCCATGGATTCGGGGCAAAAGTCATGTTACATTCCTGCGGGAATATCGCGTCGTTTATTCCGGCGTTTATAGACTGCGGAGTCGATATACTCAACCCGATACAACCGGTGAGCGCGGAAATGAGCCCGGAATCGCTCAAATGGTTTTCCGGCAAAATCTGTTTTCACGGCGGTATAGACGTGCAGCGTCTGATTCCCATGGGCACGACGGACGAGATAAAACGTGAAGCAAGGCGATATGCAGATATTTTCGGCGCAGGATATATCGTATGTCCCGCGCATTTTTTCCAGCCGGACACTCCGCCTGAGAATATTATCGCATTATATCAGGCATTTGAACAGATAGGAGCGGACTGAGATGAAAAATATGCACAATAACTTTATTGAAATAAATATAGACGATACGAACGGCAGTGTAATTTTAACCGATAAACTCCGCGGCATGAACTGGGTTCTTGATGGGAATGTAAATGATAATCTGAAATTTGAATATATTTTACATGATAATTTCGTCGAGATAAAATATATTTATACAGGCGACGAGAGCGTAAAATCCGTGACAATGCCGTCGGCGTTTTCGCCCTCCGGCAGTACAAAAAAATATCTGTTCCCGATAATGCAGGGAATGTTGTGGGATACGGCTGATAAAACGTTTACGTCGCCTTTTGAATCATACAGAGGCGAAGCCGGACACCACGGATTTTCAATGCCGATGTTCGCGATATTGGGCGATAACGGTGGGTTGGTCTATATATCCGAAACGCAGGACGACTGTCATTGGCTGATAAAACGCTATATTGACGGCAAAACACGGTGCGACAATATCCAGACGGCTTCAACAACGTCAACGACGTTGAGGACAATGCGGTACGACCGTGTCGGACGCATATATTTTACAGACCCGTCGATTACGAAAGCGGCAAAATGCTATAAAACAAGAGTAATTGAAAAAGGCAGGTTTGCAACATTCAGAGAGAAAATCGAAAAATTCCCGTCTATCGGGAAATTATTCGGCGCGCTTATGTGTTATATCGGCTATTGTCAGGACGACATAGATTATGTTGAAAATTTCAGGAAGCTGAAAGCGTACGGATTCGAGCGTGCGCTTGTATATCCCGTAAGATTCAACACGTATACTCAGGACTTCAAAATGGGCGGTGTTGCGCCGATAAACTTGTCAGACGCTGAAATTGCGGCGATAAAAGACCTTGGATATGATGTCGCGCCATGGACATGGATTAACGAAGCTATCGACGACGGCGGCGAATATATAAACGGAATGTACCGGGCTAATCCTGACGGGAGTAAAAATCTTACATGGCAAATCGACGATTTCAAATATTATAATATCTGCACGTCATTTATGGAAGAATTTTATCTGGCGCAGAAAAAAACAACAATGAAAGATATGACATGGGATCATTTTGACGTTGTCACATGCGCTACGAACAACGAATGTCACGCGAAAAATCACGCGGCGCATATGGGAAGACCTCTGACTAAAACTGAGGACAGGGAATATATCCGCAAATTATTGCTTTGTGCGAGAGAAAATACCGGCGCAGTCAGCAGCGAAAGTTTCAACGACGCCTATTCTATAGAATACGACATAGGTTCGGTTAAAGCATGGGCGCAGTATGATTCTTTTATGTTCAAACCGATACCTCTCACTATGCTTGTATATCACGACAGCATGATACATTCGTGGTGGGAAGTGCACAATTACAACAGCAAATATTTCGGCGGGGATTATTCGCCGTTTTATCAGTACGGCGGCGGCAGGTATGACCTTCAGGCGACAATGGACGCGCTGTACGGTCTGCCTCCCGACGTAATGCCTTTCGGCGCGCAGTACTGCTGGACAGGCAACGGAAGCGAAACAATGCTGTACCGTTTCCGTTTCGACGATACGGAAACTCAGCACGCGTTAAAAATTGCGCTGCCTGTCGCGAAGAATCACGCAAAAGTGGGTATGCTTGAAATGACAGGTTTTGAGTTTCTGACAAATAATTACAATTTACAGCGTACAACTTTTGAAGACGGGACAACAATATATGCGAATTTCGGATTAAATATCATTAATCATCCTGACTGCGGGGTTTTATTGCCGCGTTCATGGATGTATGGGAAGAAATGAGAGGAAAACAGACCACCCCGTCAGCTTCGCTGCCACCCCTCCTCAGAGGGGAATTTTAACTGACATCGGAGGGTATGCCAAATTCCCCTCTGAGGAGGGGTGGCAGCGAAGCTGACGGGGTGGTCTTCACTTTGAACATACTTCATTATAAATTATAAAACAAACAAAACAAGGGGGCAAATATATATGTTAAAATTATGCGAAAACGGTCATACGGATTACAGGATAATTATTCCTAAAGACTATGATGCCGTAACAAGATACGCGGCGGAAGAACTCAGCATGTTTTTGTATAAAGCGGCAAAAACGGCGTTTACCATGGGATTTGACGACAGCGAAAAAACAGGATGCGAAATAGTTTTGGGAGAAACGTTGCGCGAATCGGAAAAGTTTATTCGCAGGAACGACTTAAAAAAAGACGGATTTATTATCAAAACGGACGGCGGCGATATATTTATAAGCGGGAAAACCGGCAGAGGGACGTTATACGGGGTATATTCCTTTCTGGAAGATTATGCCGGAATAAAATTTATATCTTACGACTATACATATATTCCGAGTGTTGACAGAATTGAGATACCCGTTCAAATCGACGATATACAAATCCCGCCTTTCGAGTACAGGGAAATATTCTACAGGGAAATAATCGCAAATCCCGATTTTTCCGCAAGGCGGAGAATCAACGGCACACACGGCACATTGTCCGACAAACACGGCGGCAAATTCGTTTACGCCGGTTTTGTGCACACTTTCTACAGCATAGTGCCGCCGGATAAATATTTTGCCGAACACCCCGAATATTTTTCTCTTGTAAACGGGAAACGCACTTCCGACCATGCGCAGTTATGTCTTACAAATCCCGACGTTCTGGAAATAGCGAAAAAGTATGTGAGAGACATACTCGAAAAAAATCCGAAAGTCAACATAATTTCAGTGTCGCAGAACGACTGGTACAATCCGTGCGGGTGCGATAACTGCCGGAAAATAGACGAGGAAGAAGGCAGTCACGCCGGAACTCTCCTGCGTTTTGTAAACGCCGTCGCCGACTCTATAAAAGACGATTACCCCGACGTTATAATCGACACCCTCGCATACCAGTACACAAGAGCCTGCCCTAAGATAACTAAGCCGAGAGAGAATGTCGCAATAAGATTATGCACAATCGAATGTTGTTTTTCACATTCGCTAAAATACTGCGACAAGACTGGCGCGCTCGAAGATTTTGGCAGAAAGCATACGATAACAGACGATTTCGACGAATGGGCAAAAGTATCGAAACGCCTGTATGTATGGGATTATGTCACGGATTTCTGCCACTATCTTCTTCCGCATCCGAATATACATATATTGCAGGACAATATAAACTTTTTTGTGGAGCATAATGTCGCCGGCTTGTTTGAACAGGGGTGCGGAGATACGATCAACAGCGATTTCGGCGCGCTTAGAGCCTATGTAATATCGAAACTTATGTGGAATCCCGCGCTTGATTTGGATAAATTAATCGACGAGTTTTTGTATTATTACTACGGCAAGGCGAACAGTATAGTATGGCAATATATAAATTTATTTGCGGAAGAAGTTATAAGCAAAAATATTTGCGTGGGAACATTCGCATATCCCGACAATCCCGTATATTCTGAGGATATATTGAATAAGGCGGAAAAACTTGTCGCAAAAGCGAAAGAAGCCGTATTATATGAAGATGATATGATAAAATATCATGTGGAAATTTTCGCTCTTGGTATTGAATATACGCGGTTATTCAACAAAAGATACGCAAATCCTAACAGTGAGGAAATAGACCGTTTTATCCGCAAATGCACGTCGATGGGAATAACGCACATCAGGGAGTGGAGCGTTTTAAATCTATTCGAGAATCAGCCCGAACGCATGGCGATGCTGGGGAAATAAGAAATAATACGGGAGAAGAAAGCGACAATTATGGCATATTTTATGGTTCATCTTAACATAGCGCAGGAAATGTTTGAGCGGCAAAATATTGTAGATAAAGGCGCGTTCTATCTGGGTTCTATTGCGCCCGACGCGATTTCGTTCAAACCCGGCTGTAAGCGCGCAGATAAAAAATTTTCACATTTCGGCATTGGCGGCGAAGATTGGGGCGATTATACAACCTGCGATGAATGGAAAAATAATTTAATCGTCAGCCTTGAATGGTATTCAGGGAAAGCAAATAAAGACTTTCTGTACGGCTATTTTTCCCATGTGATTACAGACATAGAAACCACCCGATTTTTTGTTGGTCCTGTCAGAGATAAACGCGATGATAAGCTCATGGAAGCATATAAAGAAGATTGTTCGGCGGCAGAAGCTGTATTATTAAGTAATATCAAAAATCTCGACGAGCTTTGGACGCTGCTTTATCAATCAAATCAATATTGCTTACCCGAATTTTTTGATTGCCATGATATTTCATCAATGATTGATTTTATGAAAAACACCTTGTATTCCGATATGCCCGTCAAACCCGACTATAAGGCAAACATTTACAGCACTCAAAATTTTATGGAGTTTGTCGAGAATACAATCAAAACAATAGATACCTTGTACAAATCGAAAGAAGAATTAATCATATGACACAACAATTCCAAAGCGCGTTTTCCTCATTCGCAGATTTATTTTCCGGCGCATGTCTTGTGAGCGGCGGCGATGGGGTTATATTTTCTGCGGCAAACGGACTTGCTAACAGAGATTTTAACATACCGAATACTATTGACACTATGTTTGACACCGCTTCGGTTACAAAAACATTCACTGCCGCGGCGATACTTCTGCTTGCCGAAAAGGGATTGCTTCAGTTAGATGATAAAATCGCCGACATAATCGACCTTTCGGGCACGGAAATACCGTCCGATGTCACAATCGAACAGCTTTTGAACCACACTTCGGGTATAGCCGACGATGCGGACGAAGAAGCCGGAGAGGATTATTCCGCTCTGTTCATAAATAAGCCGAACTACTCTATACGGAATTGCGTTGATTTTCTTCCCCAGTTCGCATACAAAAAGCCGAAGTTCAAAGCCGGGACAGATGTGAGATACAATAACTGCGCGTTTATACTTCTTGGTCTCGCGATCGAAAAAATCACGGGAACAGATTACCGGACTTTTGTAACAGAGAAGATTTTTACCGTTTGCGGTATGAAACATACACGTTTTTACGCCAAAGATGAAATCAGTCCAAATGCGGCGGAAGGTTATTTCGCCGTCAAAGACGAAAACGGGGTTTTTATTAAGTGGAAGAAAAATATATATTCATACCCGCCAATCGGAACGCCGGACGGCGGAGCGTACACCACCGTAGGCGACCTTGATATTTTTATCAGAGCCATACGGGATTGTAAACTGTTGACAAGAGAATATTCGGATATTATGATGAAACCCCATTGCGAATTTACGCGCCGCTCAAAATACGGAATCTGGCGGACAGGGTATGCTTTTGAATTTATTGAAATCGAAGCTGAAAATAAAATATTCTGTATGTATAAAGAGGGGGGAAATCCCGGTGTTGACGCTATTTTCTCTTATTATCCTGAATTGAATATCTCGCTGAATATTCTATCAAATCAAAGCAACGGTGTTCTTTGGCAAATATACAGGAAAATGCAGGATATTTTGTTTGAGGCGGCAATTAAAATAAATCAATTATAATATACATGTCGGGGGTAATATGACAGGCTGTTGTCATATTTGTTGTGATATAATTAATCATAGCTTATCAATTCAGAAAGGGCGTGATATTTTTGCATCATTATGCCGATTATAAAACGATTATTTCCCCTAACAACGGCATGAATCTGTACCGGGGCTGCACTCACGGCTGTATTTACTGCGACAGCCGCAGTCTCTGTTATCAGATAAACCACGATTTCGAGGATATAGAAATAAAGCGCAATGCGCCGCAAATACTCGAAGAACAGCTAATAAAAAAAAGAAAGCCGTGCATAATAAGCACAGGCTCAATGTGCGACCCGTATATTCATTTGGAGGAAAATTTGGAAATTACGCGGCAGTGTCTGACTTTGATAGAAAAATACGGGTTCGGCGTATCAATCCTGACTAAATCCGCGCGTATCCTGCGCGATTTGGATATATTAAAAGCAATCAATAAAAAGACAAAGTGCATAGTTCAAATGACTTTGACCACATACGACGAAGATTTATGCCGCAAAATCGAGCCGAATGTGTCAACTACGATAGAGAGATTTCATGTTTTGGAAGCAATGCGGGACGCGGGAATCCCCACCGCCGTCTGGATTTGCCCGATTCTTCCGTTTATCAATGACACGGAAGAAAATCTGCGCGGATTGATGGATTATTGCGTCAGGGCAAAAGTGCGCGGGCTTTCGTCATTCTGCTTTGGCACGACGATGCGCGACGGAAGCCGCGAGTATTTTTACCGTTGTCTCGACCGGTATTTCCCCGGCGTAAAACAAAAATATATCGAAAAGTTCGGCAATGAATACGCCTGTTACAGCGACAACGGTTTGCAACTGAGAGCTATTACGAAAGAGATATGCAGACAGCATGGGATTATGTACAAATGGGAAGACCTATCTGACGCTCTATTCAATTTTGAACCTATGGGACAGCAATTATCATTGTTTGACGAATAAAACCTTTGAAAACACTTGATTAATGTCATAAACTGTGCTATAATCATAGACATAAAAGATAAAAAAGAGGTGCTTTAAAGTGAGTTATATCCCAAATTTGCGGCAAGCGTTGGATCTGCTTGCCAAATATAACAAAGAACCGTTTCATATACGCCACGGAGAAACGGTTTCATCGGTTTTAGGTTATTTTGCGGAAAAGTATGAGCCGGACAAAAAAGAGTTCTGGGAAGTCGTGGGAATGCTGCACGACATTGATTTCGAATTGTACCCCGACGAGCATTGCATCAAGGGAATCGAGATTATGCGCAATGAAAATATTGACGAAAGCGTTATCCGTTCCGCGATGAGCCACGGCTACGGACTGACAGGTGCGCCGTACGAGCCTGAATCATACATGGAAAAAATACTTTTCGCCGCGGACGAGCTTACGGGGCTTATCGGCGCGGTCGCGATTATGCGCCCAAGCAAAAGCGTTTCGGATTTGGAAGTGCCGAGCGTTATGAAAAAGTTCAAAGACAAAAAGTTTGCGGCAGGTTGTTCCCGCGATACAATCCGGGAGGGTGCGGATAAACTCGGTATGCCGCTTGAGGAATTGGTACAGGAAACCATACTGGCGATGCGCCGTATTCCGGTAGTGTAAGGGTAAGATAACACAGTAATTTTATATAATTGCGGAGGAAATAAAACTATGGAAACAACAACGCTTGCGGAGAGATATTTGACATTCGGCGAAGAATCAAGAAAACTATTAACCCCTAAAGCAGTAGAACTGCTGATTGATACGTTTAATAAAGTTTATCCCGGAATATGCGATTTTTTCAACAATGGAGAAATCCGCGACGTCGTTTTTGAAGTTGACCCGAACCACGGTTTGCCGGGGTTGATTACAGTAATTGAATGGACAGAAATAATGGACGATGACGATGTGCTGATAGAAAGAAGAGAAGAAATATTAGAAAATAACAAGATTAAATTTAATCCTAATGATGATATATTTAAGAAAGAGCCAATGGATATTGACTTTATAACGCATGAACTGATTCATGTCGCGCAAAATTACGGATTGATAAAATGTCCGAACTGGATAACCGAAGGACTTGCAGATTACGGCAGGGCGAAATTCGGGCTTTACAACACGGGCTGGAACATACCCAAATTCATAATAAACAGAAGCGATAAAAATTATGAACTCGGATATACAGTAACAGCAGGTTTATTTATATGGATTGAGGAAAATATCAACGAAACATTCTGCAAAGACTTAAATAATACAATAAAATCAGAAAGATACTTGTGAGTTAAAAGTTTTTGCGAAAAAGATGAGCCGTAAATAATAAATTCACTTCCATGTGATAAAGTGTAAGTTGAAAAGACAAACACAATCATAGGAGGCAAAAAGTACCATGTTCC
>WQYZ01000189.1 GCA_009780985.1 Oscillospiraceae bacterium
AAGCGCCGGAAAAAAGCAAAAGGAACGACGTAAATATAGCTGTCGCAGGAAAGTAAATCTGCGGCTGGGGGAGCCGTTTCTGCGCAAACGAAAAAAGTTTTCGCAAATGCTTGACAAATGCGATGATATGTTGTATAATAAAAGTGTAAAAAGCATAAAATAAGCGTATGGCACACCGCGAGACGGTGCAGCCAGTGTTTAGTTAGGATTTATATTAATCCGTCCAACCAACTTGCTGGGTGTGGGGACGGATTAATATACTTTTATATCGAACACAACGAATAACAGAAAAACTATTATTACGAAAGCGATAATAAAAAATATATTTTTTTCGACACAGTTCTGTTTTTGTTTAATCCATTTCGCATTTGACGATAACCCTGCCTATGGGATTAACCGCATAATCGCACGTGATAAGAGTTGCCGTGCGTTCTTTCAGGTCGGACGAAATAGCTGGAGCGTCACCGGCTTTAACGTGAAGTATCTCGTAAACTTTATATTCGTATGTATTAAATCCGTCCGAAATAAAGACAGACGCGCCGATTTGGATTTCCGGAAGCCGGTTGAAATGCCTGCCGCGTATCTTGCTGTAATGTCCGGCAATAATATAGTTGCCGATTCCGCCCATCGTCGTCGAACCCGCAACTTCGCATACACCGATATTCAAATTATCCGGCGTATCCCCTTTGAGAATGGGCGAAGTGAAATCTATGCTGGGGATTTTCAGCGTGCCGACCATATTGTTCAAAGCGTAGGTTACATTAAAAGGGGCATTGACGTCTCCTTCAAGAACTCCGTCGTCGTTTAAGTCGCCGCCATTTACGCCGTTGACGCCGCTGTTTGCGGATGTTTCTGAAACAGGAACCGTTTGACTGTTCTGGCTGTCTTTATTTGAATTCTGGTAACCTATCCCTGCGATTTTAAGCTGCCACTTGTTCATCAGGTCTCTTTGCTGATACTCGTAATACAGCGTTTTTGCATATGGATATACGGCTATGCCGAATCCGGTTAAAATTATCAGAACAGCTAAAGTGATTGCCAGTTTTTTAGGCGTCAGTCTGGTTTTATTTTTCTTTGTTTCAGTGTTCATGTTAATCACCCATCACTTTTGCCGTTATTATCAGTTTTGTTTTTGTCGGTTTCTGTATCTTCTGTATTTTCCTCAACAGACATTTTAGACCCCTTTTTGCCGCCGAGGACATCGAGAATATACGGCAAAACAAATAAAACAATAATTATAACGGCTATCATAACTATAAGCCCCAACGGCGTTCTCAGATTTACAATAAATGTGCCGAGTCCGTTAAAATGCAGCATTGTCTTGCCCAGAATAGAATCTGGCTGAACGGGATTTGGGTCGTCCATATTATTTGCGTCTCCGCGCGTTATGTATGTAATTACTCCGTCATCGCCAGTACTTACTTGTACGATTCTGTGTGTCAAAAGAGTGTCGTCTCCTGCAATCGGTCTGTAAGTTATAATATCGCCGACTTTTAGATTTTTTTCAGGCGTATTTTTTATTATAATCAGGCTTCCGGCATCGAATGTAGGATTCATACTCCCTGTTAAGACTATAAATGACCTGAACCCGAAAACGCTCATTGGTTTATCTCTGTTAATGCCGGAAATTCCGAGCAAAAGTGCGAGTGCGGTTACAATAATTATACATATTACAGTCACAACAGATATTATTCGGTATATTATTCTGACAACTTTCATTTTGGTATCTCGTTTCTTTATATTTTGTATAAATATTATATCATAAAATCCTGTAAAAGTCAAGTATTTTCCGCACTTTTGCTTGATACTCACAAAAAAATAATATACAAAAGGCATAAGAGGATTTGCGCCAGCACAGGCTTGACTATATGAAAGAATTATTTGCCAAAGGTAGGCAGTTACCGGAGAATGGTTCTCTGACATCGTTGAAAAATGTGATACAGATTTTTATAAACAAGGTGGTTATCTACCCTGATAAAGTATATGTGCTGTTCAATTTTTGCGACAAAAAGAATCCGCCTCATTATCACACGTTATCACACAACGCGGGTGAAGATGCTCGAAAAATCAAAAATCTTCGATTTTTAGATTTTTCGGCATGTTCACCAAATGAAGCAGACCTTTTTAACTCATTTAACCTTCAATCTAAATCGTCTGATTATGCCACGGTTAACGCCGTGAGAGGCAAACTCTCACCGGAATTGACCGGTAGTATCAATGATTTAGTTGCGGTTAAAAATAGTGGAGGCGGGGCTTGCCACTCTCAGTATGTATATGAAAATCCCTCAGAATATCGGCAATATATCGAGGGCAATCTACTCCACTATGCTATTTGCCGCGAAATTTTATTTTCTTACGAGCGAGACACAAAAAGATTACAAAATATATTACCGCACCTGAGTATTGATTTATTAGTTGGCAGGAAGCGTAATAAATTTTAAATGAAAAAAGTGAGAGTGAAAATCAATCATGTACAATAGATATAAAAAACATACAAAATAAACTTTCTGCCGAAAAAGCGCACAGGTTTATTTTATTTTTCCGGCTAACTTGCATTTTCAGCCGGAATATAGTATAATAAAACTATAATAATCGGGGTTACTGGAGAGAGTTCAATATGAGCAATAACAGGCAGATTAATTCCGAAACAAAAATCACAGCGGTACTATCGACTAACCAAAAACGACGAATTAAAGGGCGAAATTGATATTGAAAATTCATTATATTTATTAAGAAAGTGATAATAATATGTCAGTCAGCGCAAAAAAACCTTTTAAAACATTGGCAGTCCGGTATAATACCGGATATGTAGGGTCAGCAATTTTTTCGATTGACGATGATTTGGGAGAATTTGTTGATTCATTCGATGATACATTAGAATGGCATGAATTTTTGGTATATGGAGTTTCAGATATAGATGAAGATATAGATAAAATATACGAAGACGATTTTTCATCGGCAACGCAAATCGGGATAATATCGGGATGCCATATACCAAACTCGCTCATCTTAAATTTGGGTGAAGACCCATATCAAATTTGTGATAGTAATCATGGCGACCTTGAAGCGATGTATTCCGTACTGCGGGAATACGAAGATGATTTTATCGGCTACAACGACGATATTTACTATATTGAGGAAATCGAGTTGGATTTTACATATCAAGGATTTGGATATGAAAAAATACTGTTATTACAGTTGCCGGCGATTATTGTAAAAGCTTTGCGTGTTTTTCCGTCACTATTGATGTATTATCCTAAGCCTGCGAAATATAGAAAACCGAAACGCGATTTAAAAGCAGAAGCTATTCTCATGCACCGGATAGAATACGCCATGCAAAAATCAATCAAGAGTAAGGAAAACGAAAAAATCCTGTTGTTTCCGCCTATAGTCGATGTGCCCGAAAAGGAAGTTAATCGTGTTTTAGGGTTACGAAATCCGGGAGATACAGTTCCTGAGGCATACCGAAACCAAGGTTTATATAAACTATATGAATCCGCCGGATTTAAAGAAATTGGGAAAACGGGGTGGTTATGTAAGCCGATTGCCAGTATTTACTATAAAGACGGATTAAATCATTAATTTGGCTTTTTACCGAATAAAATTCGTCCTAACTGGCGCTTCATCTTTTGGCAGTTCCACACCAGATTTTGCGTCCGCTTCTCTACATCTCAGAAAATACACCATATTTCGCGCCTACACACTCATGGTGTATGTCTAAGGTAAAATAAACGGCTGGACAACTCGCAAAAACATCTATGGAAAATTTATTGAAGTAGAAAACTAAGAAAAAGACATAACCTGCAAACATGTAATATCTAAAAATTGAAAATAAAGCATATATAAAAAGTGAGTATAAAATATGGATATAAAAGTTAAAAAATGTGAAATTTGCGATGATGAATTTGAAACTTATTTTTCTCATCAAAAATATTGTAAAAAGTGTGGTAAAGATCCTTATAAAGCAAAACAAGAATATGAATGGGCAGCAGAGCGTTTGGATAGGCATGCTGGTTGGGATTATGTTCCTAAAATACCCGATAAAAAACATATTTGTCTAACTTGCGGCAAAGAATTTCTTTCAATCTATGAAAATGGCGGTAATTGTGATGTTTGTAAAAAAGTAAATAAAGACAATAAAAAAAGAATAAGATGCAAGTTTTGCAGAAATTTGTTAAAAACAAATGAAAACACTGAATATAAAGATTATTGTAATGCAGAATGTAAGCAAAAACGTCAAGCAAAGATAGAAGAAGAACGAATTGCGAGAGCCAGAATAAGAGGCGATTACAGAAATTGTAAGTGGTGCGGAAAATCATTTATTCGGCGAGATTATTTTGATTTTTGTAGCAATAAGTGTTCAAAGTTATATGATAAAAGTTTATAAAATAATTAAAGGCAGATTTCCTGCCTTTTTTCGTTTATATTTTACCAGATAATTCAATAAAAAATATCATTTAATAAATTTTTGAAAAGCGGAAAATCATATTGACATCGCATACAAAAAAAGGTATAATATAATTAAATCGCGATTTAACAAATCATGATTTAATAAAAGCCAGAGGTGATGATATGTTTATTGGACGAGAGGACGAGTTGAGGTTTTTCGAGGATAGATATGCAAGCAAAAAAGCAGAGTTGATAGTCTTATACGGTCGCAGACGTGTAGGCAAAACGGAGACTCTACGCGAATTTTGTAAGAACAAACCTCATGTATTTTATTCGTGTCTCGAATGTAGCGACAAGCAGCAACTGGAATCATTTTCGAGCAAAATATTAAAAACCGGCATATCCGCATCAAAATATGTCACATCGTTCAGCGATTGGGAAACGGCGTTCAGAAGTATGGCGGAAATCCCGGGTGAAGATAACAAAAAGCTGGTAATTATTGATGAATTTCCGTATATGTGCAAAGGCAACAGCAGTATACCGTCAATTTTACAGAGTTTATGGGACGAGACATTGAAGAACGAAAATATTATGATAGTATTATGCGGCAGCGCAATGAGTTTCATAGAAAAAGAACTGCTGGCGGAGAAAAATCCATTGTATGGACGAGCGACGGGCATATATAAAATGAAAGAGCTATCTTTCTACGATGCTGTGAAATTTATACCCGATTACAGCGATGCGGACAAAATAATGGCATATGCCGTTCTGGGCGGTATTCCGCACTATCTTAACCAATTTGATAGTTCGCTTTCTCTCGATGAAAATATAAAACAAAACATTCTCACAAAAGGTTGTATATTATACAGCGAAATAGAATTTCTGCTCAGGCAGGAATTACGCGAGACAGCTATATATAATACGATAATCGAAGCTGTGGCTCTTGGAAATACAAAACTAAATGATATATATACAAAAACGCAGATAGAGAAAGCAAAGATAAGTGTGTACTTGAATAATTTGAATGAACTTGAAATAGTGGAACGTGAGTTTTCTATTTCGGATAATATAAAAGAGATGGCGAATACGCAGAGAGGCTTATATAAATTGACAGATAATTTTTTCTGCTTCTGGTACAGATTCGTATTCACGAATTACTCGGAGCTTGAAAACGGAGACGTAACAGGGGTGTATGAATATATGATAAAATCGTATTTAAGTGATTATGCTTCATATATATTTGAGGACATATGTAAAGAGTATATGCGAGCGTTAAATAAGAAAAACCGCCTGCCGTTCAGATACTCGAAAATTGGAAGATGGTGGAGTAAGACTTTAAAAAGCACAGAAACTGAAATAGATATAATGGCAGTTGACAATATCTCAAAGAATTATATTATCGGTGAGTGCAAATTCAGAAACAAGCTGTTCGATATGTCGGATTTCAACAATTTAAATTCAAAATATATTCCGGGCAATAATGACAGTAAAATATATTATTATTTATTTTCAAAATCGGGATTTACAGAAGATGTGCTTAAATTGCGAGATACAAATGATAACATATTTACAGTAAATTTACCTGATATTGTGAATTTAGTCAGCGACATCTAATGTTCTATATTATGAAAAGATTGAAATAATATAAATTCTCAAATTTTAATTATGTATGTTCAGCAAATGCCGATGTAATGTAAACAACAGTAACCCGTCCACAAAAAATATAAACAATAAAGCGGCAGATACGCAGATATAATGGCATAAAACTCAAAATTGCGAGAGACTGTTTCGGAGACGAAATATATCTCGCATTTTTATATTTTCGATAAAAACTTATAAAAAATATAAAACTGCACGAGAGCCGCTAAAAATATTATATAATAATTATAAAGATAAAAATAAAATTTGTCAAGAAAAATATTGCGAAGAAAAAAATAAAATAGTATAATAAAATAAGATATTGATAATAATCAACTGAAAGAGGTCGAAAATGAATACACATGAAGTAGAGGTCAAAGTCAGATCGGCAATGTATAAATTAATCCACGAGAAGGGGGTGGCATCGCCAGTTGAAGTTTTGATGGAAATAGGCGCATTATCGAAAGAAAACTACGAGGCGTGGAGACTTGGGAAAGCACCATATTTAGAACGAGTATGCACGATAAATCTGCATAAACTGTCAACGGTGAACCATGAAATACGGGTATATGCGCAGAAGCACAATTTAAAGGGCAGTTGGACGATGTATAAAAAATGGAAAAGTAAGGGCAAGGTTATACCATTACGGTTTTCAAGATATGGCGTAGAATCAATAGAGCGATCCTATGCAATGCATTACATCAGTTCAAATAAAATTGCGGAAGCAAAAGAGCATAAGGAATTTCACAAAGAAAAAGACGCGCTTGCGGGGACAATCGCTCCATGCGGACTTGTATGCGGATTATGCGGCGAATACGAGAAGTGCGGCGGGTGCGAGGCTGGCAAATGTGACCGCACGGGAATATGCTATCAGCGGAATCCGCTCTAATGTCAAACGTCGACCTGACGGCTGGGGTTACATACACCCATTGACCGGACTTGTCTATTGCGCCGACTGCGGCGGCAAATTATATGTGCACCGAATCACAAACGGCAGAGACAGACCAATGTATGTCTGCGGCAATTACACAAAAACATTTACTACTGCAAACAGCGGCTGTCCGTCCGCGCACAGAATCAGCGCAGAAACGCTGATGAATCTTGTCGGCGAAACTTTGAGGGCGGTCGTAAAATATTCGCTTGAAGATAAAGAAACTTTCAAAAAAGCGGTGTGCGAAAAGCTGTCCGTACAGCAGAGCGACGAGGTAAAATCAAAGAAGAAGCGGCTCGGCACGGTCAAAAAACGGCTCGCGGATTTAGAGGTTTTACAGCATAAAATCTACGAGGACAACGCGCTGGGAAAACTCCCCGATAAGCGGTACGCCGAAATGTCAGCGGCTTACGATAAAGAACAAACGGAGTTTGACGAGTTACAAAACATCGTCGAACAATTCACAGACAGCAGCGAACGCGCCGACAAGTTTGTCGAATTGGTAAAACGATACGAGCATTTCAACGAAATCACTACTCCTATGTTGAACGAACTTGTAGAAAAAATAGTCGTCCACGAACGCGACCGCAAAGGCGCAACCGACACCACGCAGGCGGTGGAAATTTATCTTACATATATCGGCGACTTTTTACCGCCGGAGGAGGAAATCGCGCCAGCAATTCTCGCCGCGCAGGAAGCGGAACGTCTGAAAAAAGAGACAACGAAAGACCGACTGCACCGCAATTATTTACACCGAAAAGAGACTGGCAAACAGCAGGAGTACGACCAAAAATATGCCGAGCGGAGAAAGGAAATCAGAGCCGCGCATCAAGCCGCATTATTCGCAGACGGTGCTGTACTCGGAGCCGTTTGTACGAGTGGCAAAAGTCGCGGCGCATCGACTTTTGGCAAACTTACTGACAGGAATAAAAATATATAAATGAATAAATAATTAGCAAAACAACCAACGGCTTACGGAATTACCGCGAGCCGTTTTTCTATGCTCAAAATTTCAACAGACAAAAAGGAGAACTCCGTATGAAAATATCAAAACAAATCCACAGAAATAAAAGTCCGCCGACCGTTTGAAAAAACATGCCATTCCCCGCATTTGCCGTATTTAAACTAATTCACAACTATAAATATAGCAGACTGCGGAGAGAAAATAAACATATTATTTGTAAATTTTCAAGTCGAAAACAAAGGAGAATTTTTAAATGTCAGTAAGCTATAAAAATATTACAAGCGAAAATCCGTCTCCGAAAATAGTCCGCAAAATCTGCAAAACGACATACGAAGTATCAGTACATTTTAGCAAAACAAGCCGCGAAACTTTGAGCGACAAAATCACGCGCTTAATCGAAAACGAAACAAAATTTATTTCAAATAAGTAATAAAAATTATTAATAAAGGAAAATAATCATATGTCCGATTTGATAATATAGCGACATGAAAAGATATTAACAATAGCGACAATGAGAAAAGCAAGATTTGATTAGGTGAGGTGTTACAGCATCAAAAGCAATATTCAAAGCGGAGTTCAATTCGTAAATCGTCCGAGCTTAAAGTTTCCGCAGAATAGCTTTGATGTACGCCCACATTAGTTCAATGGGATTCAAATCAGGCGAATATTTAGGCAGATACCAAAAAGTCACATTACATTTTTTCAACGTTTCTTTTACAAGTTTAGCCGAGTGTACTGTGCAATTATCAAGCAGAACTATATCTTCGGCAGCCAACGAAGGAGCTAATTGTTTTTCTATATAGTGGCAAAGTGTTTCTTTGTTGAGAGTTCCCTCAAATACAATCGGCACGATTCCGCCGCTTATTCGCATGGTTGAAAGTACGCTTCGACGCTCAAATCGAACATCAACCACGCCCTCATTTATTCTTTCGCCTGACGGCGACCAGCCGTAAAGACGAGTGTACGCAAGGTTCACTGAACTTTCTATACTGATTTGTCAACAGTTTTTTGGACAGTTTTTAGCCTTCCTATTAAAGTTTACAATTCGTATAAATCTGCCGCTGAAATTGTATCGCTCTAGTCAAGATTTGTCAAGGGTCAAGATGAACTGAC
>WQYZ01000190.1 GCA_009780985.1 Oscillospiraceae bacterium
TAAATTCTGTATATTATTTTTATTAATTCCCGTTTCGGATTTTATATCGCCGTCTTTTAAAAATTTACAGGGAATACCGCCTGCACTGTCATTATATGCGTACTGGAGACTTTTTGTGTCAAGCTGCGAGCTTATATAGCTGCTTATAGATTCTCCCGGCGAGAAAACTGCTACGTTTCCATCTGAATCCCTCGCAACTCCGTAAACCGGATTTTCGTCCGCTATAAAAAGCTCGCGCACTCTTGCAATATTGTTAATACTGCTTACGGAATTATCCGACAAATCCCCAGAATTTGCCGCATCTGCGGCAGTTGCGCCAGCGTCTGCGCTTGTATCCAAGAAAGCGCATAAAACCGGATAAATATAATCTCCGGCATACCGTATATAAACGGAATTTGTTTTTTCAGCGCACTTTTTCCACAGAGCGTCTCCCTCTGTTTTATCAAGGATTTTACACTCCGACGATTTAAGCAGCCCATAAACCGTAACTTTGAAATCTTCGTAGACTTTTGAAATCAATATATCGTCATATATACATGTGCGGGAATCATTTTCGACGGTTACCGTTATCTGCACCGGATTGACCTGATTTCTATTCATTTCAGATTTTGCGGCTGAGATTACCCCGCCGTTCTCAATTATTCTGCGCTGTTCCAACGGGATTTCAGCCGTCTGGCCGTAATTCTGCCTTGCGTTTATATATATTCCAGCAGCAGTAATCATTGATACCGTCAGGGCGTATATCAAAACAGTCTTAAAAAAATCAACTATTTTTTCCGCTTTATTTATTTTATTTGCTGTATTTGCGTTGTTTATTTTCTGCATTTCTGAAACCTTATTATTTTTTATATATTTTAAATAATAAAATAAATTTTTAACATACTTATTTTATAATAAATATATTAAAAATTCAAGCGTTATTAAAAAAATAATAAACATGGGGGAATTAAGTAAAAATGGCGAAAAAAATTGTTATAATCATGACGGATACCCAGCGTACTGATATGGTGAGCTGTTACAGCCGCCGCGACGGCAAAAATGCCGGAGTAAAAACGCCGCATATAGACTCAATAGCTACTGACGGTATCAGATTCAACAAAGCATATACGACGCAGCCGGTCTGCGGACCTGCGCGGTCGGCGATATTTACGGGGCTGTTCCCGCACTCAAACGGCGTATGCACAAACAGCGTATCCCTGTACGACAATGTGAAAACAGTCGGGCAGAGAATGAGCGACAACGGATTTCACACCGCGTATATAGGCAAATGGCATCTGGACGGCGGCGACTATTTCGGCACGGGGAAATGCCCCGACGGGTGGGATAAAAACTACTGGTACGATATGCGCTGTTACTTGGAAGAATTATCGGACGAGGACAGACTGCGTTCGCGGCAGCAGGATTCTATGAGAAAAGACGGCGGCATATCCGAAGATTTTACATACGGTCACAGGTGCAGTGAAAAAGCCATTGATTTTTTGAAAACCAAAGGGGAAGAAGATTTCCTATTAGTCGTGTCATATGACGAGCCTCACGGACCATGCCTGTGTCCGGAACCATATGCTTCTATGTATAACAGTCACGAATTTCCGTTATCGCCGAATATATATGATTCTTTGGAAAATAAGCCGGATTATCAAAAAGTCTGGGCGGGAAACGCTTTGTATGAAGACCGCTCAAAAGCAAAAATAAGAGGCGGATATTTCTTCGGGTGCAACACGTTTGTGGATTACGAAATAGGCAGAATATACGACGCCATAAAAAAATATGCCGATGATGCACTCGTTATATATACGTCCGACCACGGCGATTTTCTCGGCTCGCATCGGTTGAATAACAAAGGTCCTGCGGCATATGACGAAATAGCACATATACCGCTTATTATGCAATGTAAAGGACTTATCGAACCGGGGAAAATATACGACGCGCCTGTTTCACATATTGATATCGTCCCGACAGTTCTTGATTTCGCGGGGATACCCGTTCCGAAAATTCTGCAAGGGAAAAGCCTCATTCCCGCTTTCAAAAATACGGAACATACCATACGCGTAAACGAGTATGTTTTCATAGAATTTGAGCGTTACGAAATAGACCACGACGGGTTCGGTGGCTGGCAGCCTATGAGAGCTGTTTATGACGGCAGATATAAACTATCGGTTAATATTATGTCGTCGGACGAGTTATATGATTTGGAAAACGACCCGTATGAAATATGCAATTTAATCAGCGAAGAAAGTTTAAAAGAAGTGCGTAACCATCTTCACGACATACTGCTCGAATGGCAGAACAGCACCCGCGACCCGCTCAGGGGTTATTACTGGGAAACCCGCCCGTGGCGCACCGACGCCCGCAAACCTACATGGGAATATACGGGTATGACAAGACAGCGTGAAAACGAGGAATACGAACCCCGGCAGTTAGACTATGACACCGGACTTGCAATGACCGAGGCAGTAAGACAGAAGTAGGAGCGACGGCTATTTTAACTCGCTTTTTTTAAGAAGAGTGTACAAGAGGCGACCACCCCGCCCTGCGGGCACCCCTCCACAGAGGGGAATTTACTGCAAATTCGGATATTTATCTACAAGAGGGAACTATACAAATGGAAAATTAAAGAAAGAATTTGGCATAATCTTGAACGTTTGCCAAATTCCCCTCTGTGGAGGGGTGCCCGCAGGGCGGGGTGGTCGCCTCTTTGTACACTCTTCTTGATTTTGAGATTTCACAAAATACCCAACAAATAATCCAGCTCAAACCAGTGTTCTGTCAGCCAAAGCATTTCATCTTTGAAACGCACCACTCTTTCACGGTTTTCCGTGAAAAACTCAGGCTGTATCCACCACGGCGTTTCAATACACCATGATAGCCGCAATGCGTCCGCTATATTAGGCAAAGTCAGCGGTAAATGCTGTGAATACCCGTCAACAAACGCATGTATTTTTTCGATATTCAATTTGTTGTCTTTAAGCGCAAAAGACAGTATCGTCCTTCCTATATCGTGCCAGATATAGCTGTAATAATTGCGGTCAAAATCAATAATAGCAGATACGCCGTCAATGTCAAACAAAATATTATCGGAGTTAAAATCCTCATGGGCAATCCCCTTGGGAAATTTATCAAAAAATCCGGCGTTAAGACATCTCAGGATAGGTTCCTGCGCAAGCACGGCTTTTTTGAACTCAATGGGAAAATCTGACGAACATTCCTGCATACGGGCATAATAATTAGCCCACAATGAATCCGTTATCTGTCTGTTATCAATGGGGAATCCTTCAACCGAAAATACCGGCAACTGCGAAAACGCCATGTGCATTACAGCACAGACAAGTCCAAGACTGTGCATTTGCGTTATTGTGATTGTATCGGGATTTTCGGTCTTTCCCGGACAAAAATCCATGACCATATAGGCTGTTTTATCGTCCAGCAGGCGAATGGCGAGACCGTCGTGCCGCCAGATAAACGGACAGGGAATGCCGTTTTTTTCAAGTATAATCTCTCTTTGCAACGCTGCTTCAACTCTCTTTAATTTATCGATGTTATACCGTATATTACTGTATTGCTTAACCAATATTTCGCCCTTATCAGTTGAAACTTTCCATTTCAGATTCAGCCACCCGCCTGTAACCGGAGTAATCTGATAACAGGTCAGACCGTAACTTTCTTTTAAATCGTCTATAATACTGCGCTCCATAAAATGTCCTCCAGCTGTTCATTAGGCAAATCGCTTATTAATTTTACCGGTTCAGGATTATCGCTATGTTCGTTTATTGTTTTTTCGAGCCATACAACATCATGCCATTTTCCGAATTTATAACCTGTTTTATGATGCGTTCCAATTAAAGTAAATCCGAATTTTTCATGGAAACGCCTGCTTATATCGTTTGGAACAGTGATTCCGGCATATGCGTTATCATAGCCAAGTTTTATCAGCAACGCAAAAAGGCAGTCATACAATTTATAGGCTATACCTGAACCGTGATACTGTTCCAAAACGTATATCGAAACATCGACGTCGTATTTATAAGCGTCTCTCGGTCGGTGTTTTGAGGCATAGGCATATCCGACGATTTCGCCATCAATCTGATAAACGAGATACGGATATTGTGCAGTGATTTCCGCTATTCGACGGGAAATTTCAATAACGTCAGGCACATCCGTCTCGAAAGAAATTGTCGTGTCTCTCACATAAGGCGCATAGATATTCAATATAGCCTCGCTGTCTGATATTGCCGCCATTCGTATAATATGATTCATTGTAATCTATACCCTCCCGTTTGCACGGTCAAAAACGCCTTTGATAAACTTATTAGGATTGAGAATATCATTCGGATTGTTTGTTATAATCGTCGGGATTGTGTTGTGATCGTCGTAGATTTTAAGCCTTATGTACTCTTCTTCATTGCGTCCTGAAAGTCCGGCGTAGCCGATTGTTTTGCACAATCCGCCCAAAATAAAATCGTTTATCGCGCAGTCGCCGCCGCACCGGTCTAAATCCGGCATAGAATGGTGCGTATTTCTGTACAGGTGCATTTGCGCGAAAGATAACCCCTGCGCCGTGATTTCGTTCAACCCTTCGCCGCCTATTGTGAGTCCGCCGCGTATTTCGCCTAAGAGTTTTATCAGGTCGTTTATGCCTTCCATAGTTGTCCTGCCCTCGACTATCGCGTTGTGAAGATTATACGTGCAGAGCGTAACGTCGATAAAACACGCCGCCACCGAGTATTTTTCGGCGACTTCCCGCAGTCTTTTATATAATTCGCTGTGCCACATAGATAATCCCGTATGGATTTTCGTCATAATGTTATACGGACGGTTGCGCGGGTCGGTTCTGGCATATTCAGTCCACGGCACGCCGAGATATCTGCCGTTGTCCCAGCCCCACCCGTAAACTGTTTTTCTGTCGATGTCAGTCATCAGAAAGTCCGAAAACATAGGATATACTTCGTGCGACGGGTCGATTTCCATGGCGTTCATATGGGGCGCAATTTTAAATCCAAGTTTTGCGCCGTGTTCTATGTATTTCACCGCCGCCGCGCTCGGACTATAATCGGGGTAATTCTGGTCGTATGTGAAATCGCGCCAGTTTGACATGTGTATGACGACTTTGTGCGGGTCGACATGTTTCGCCATTGCGTCAAGCACGTCCGTATTGCTGTCCGCCCAGCTCATAGCCATTTTTATACCTGACAGCCACAGCGCGCGTTTTGATATTTCTTTTTCGATATCATATGTTTTGTAATACCAATCTTTATAAATTTGCGCGGGGACGCGCCAGCCGCCGTTATAGACGTTTACGCGCCATGTTACGCCGCCCGCCGATTTGTTGTTGTCCAGAGGTCCGCACGCTTCGCTGTGCAGGGCTATTCTGTACGGGTCTGCGGCGTTTCCCATCGACAGCGATTTCTGCCTGTATTTGTCGTCGCGGCAATGCACCCAGAATCCGTCTTTATCCTTGCTTTCACTCTCAAAAATTATCAGCCCGATTTCCCAGTCGAGGGGCCAGTGGTATGTGACGCCCGGTTCGCTTACAGCGTCGCCTTTGCCGTATCCGCAGTAAAGCGGGTCGTCGAGTTTTACTTTAAGCCCCTGACAGGTAGGCGTCAAGGCGTATAAATCTTTGTCTATACCCCTGACATTAAACGCGCACGATTTCACTCCGGGGCGTCCCGCCGTCGCCGACGGTCTTATCAGAATATCCCCCGTTTCATCGTCCGCGGATATATAAGTCACGCCGTCGCCGTACCAGCTGTGATACACAAATTCGGCGCGTTTCTCCGACAGAACATGACATTCTACAGAACCCGTGTCAAGACGTTTTGCTTCCCAGCCCGACCATACAATATGTACTCCCACTTCCGACGCATCAGTTTCGATATATTTTCTGCCGTTTATTTTTGAGACAAGCGAAGTGATTGCTCCGTTTTCAAATAACGCTATTTGAGTTGACGTTTCGACAGTCAGAATATTGTTCTCTAATTTTATATTGCCTGACATATTATAATTCCTCCGTTTAATTTCATAAATTTTACAGCGATTCCAAACTGTCCAATAACAATACCCAGTCGTTATTTCTTCCGCTGGACGGCGGATTGAACGTAACGACGCCTTCGTTTTTTACTGCGTTCGCAAAAGTATATCCTCCATTCCGCGGGTCATACCAGAACGCTGTGATATAATCTCCGGGCAATATCCCCATGTTTACTTTTACGTCAAGCCCGTTCGGAATATATATAAACGCATATTTCTGTCCCCGTGCCGCAGACATGTAATTTGCTCCCTCATAATTTTCACTCAATAATTTCTGATACGGCGTAAGCTCAAGAAAATTTCTTGACATAAGCAGTTCTTTTACATATTTCATCTGTTCTGCCCCCGGACGATGAATAGCTTCACGCCAGTGCATTGGGTAGTAATCTTTTTTCTCCGTAGTAAACGACCATATTTCGTGATGCCCGTATGTATGCCCCAAAGCCCCGGACAATGTCGCCCAATATGCTGCAACGCGCACATCGTAATCGTCGAAGTAGCCGTTTTGTGCGTTGAAATTTACAGGGTGATCCTCGTATCTCGGCTCTCCGTCGAGCGTAGGTTTTACCGGGTCAAGCAAACGGTCTTTTTGTATAAATTCATAGTTCTTTATGTTCACTCCCCCATGTCCCGACTGTATCATGTTGAAATCGAGCCATGACTCGTCATGCAGATTCTCAGACGACGAGCGGAATCCCGTAGGGTGAAATGTCATCAACTGCCTGCCGCCTGTGACTTCTTTTATCCCAGTCGCAATATTTCTCACAATAAGTTTGTGTGTGTCGTTTTCAAGAGGTCTGTCGCCGCCCATAATCCATATAATATTGTCCCTGTTCTTATATCTTTCTCCAATCCATTTCCCGTATACATACGCGTTGTCGGTAGTGAATATCACAGGTCCTTTTCCCCAGCCAAGATTAAATTTATCCCCCCATGTCGGAAGCAGACCGATGTAAAGACCATATGAACATGCGGCGTCAATTATGAAATCCATGTGATCCCAGTAAGTATATCCGCTGTTTGTGTTAATGTCAGGCAGTTCAGGGTCGAAATTTCCGACTTTATTTTTTAGCAAGGGAGTTCTGCCGTATGCATTCGGCACAGTAAGACCGTCAAATTCAGATAGCGCCACAGCTTGTATGACTGTAAACTTTTGCGAAGCTCTTGTCGTGAGGTATTCTACGGCTTCTTCTTTATTAAGTCTGTGAAAGAGTTCCCATGCGGTGTCTCCAAGCCAAAAGAACGGCGAGCCGTCTTTTTTTACTATGCATCTGCCATTGGGACTGATTTTTAAATCTACACATTTTTCCATGATTAATATCTCCTTTATTCAATAATATTTTGAGATTCAATTTATCTTTTCTAATTATATCACACGTATTTTTAAAAATCAAGACTGAAAAGCGTCTTTACCAGGGGAACGCATGAAAAAAGAATCAAAAAAAGCGGAAATAAGAACATCAGCCATGAAATCAGAATAATACTGACATTTTCCACGTTTGCGGGCAAGACTCATTTTAACCGGATACTTTATCAAGCGGTGCGTTTGTCAGTACGACAGTCATACGCAACACCGAGCCGGATTCATTCGGCGCCAATATCCTTTATGGGCTGATTCACTCTCCACTTCTTTCATTACTTTTTGTAACTCGTTCCATATTTTCATGCTCTTCACCTCTTTGAAAATTTTACTATTTACCCCGAGGTTTTGCAACCGAAATATTTTAAATTAGATTCACGTGGATACGCAAAAATAATACTTGACATGATTAAATAATTATAGTATAATATTAAGTACAAAATAAAATCTTTAAAATAACCTCTACAGATAATCAAGTTTCGACTATTGTCACACGAATTATCACATGGAAAATTCAGATACTTGATAAGAGCAGGTGTTTGCATATAAAAGGTGTGGGGTTCAAATCTTATCTCCAGCATTAAATCTAAAACATTAATTAAACAGAATTGGTGAGAGTAATGATAATTACAAAAGCTGGTAAGTCGGATTTGAAAACAATACTCGAACTGCAATATGCAGCTTATCAAAGCGAGGCTGAACTCTTAAACGACTTTACAATTCCGCCATTAAAACAAACTTATAATGAAATTAAACAGGAATATACTAAAGGGATATTTTTGAAAGCAACCGAAAAAGATAGAAATGGAAATGAACGAATAATCGGGTCAGTTCGCGCACACAAAGATATAAAAAATGATACCGTATTTATCGGCAAATTGATTGTTCACCCTGAAAAGCAGAAAAATGGTATCGGGACAAAATTGCTTTCAAAGATTGAAAAAGAATGTCCTGCTACAAGATATGAACTGTTTACAAGTAGCAAGAGCATGAAAAATATAATGTTTTATGAGCAGCTTGGATATTTGAGATTTCGAGAACGGAAAATTTCCCCCAATTTGACTTTGATATACTTGGAAAAGTATGAACATATATTATGAAATGAAAACTGTTAATTACAAAAATGTATAATAGTTTAATAATTAATTGTTTTTAGGATATAGATAAATCTGGGTGTGGCGCAGTTGGTAGCGCGCTACCTTGGGGTGGTAGAGGCCGCTGGTTCAAGTCCAGTCACTCAGACCAAAAAAATCATGGATTTATGCGGGGTTTCCGTTAGTCCATGATTTTCTTTTACCGTAAGAATTGGGTTGCATCTACACTATATCTACACTTTTTCTGAAACCTCAAAATATCTACACTCATCTACACCAATATTACAAAAGTTTTCTCTAAGCTTTTGGCTGTCGCTTGTTTCCGCTGGAGCGAAATATGTGTGTAAATATTTCCTGTAGTTTCTATGTCTGCGTGACCGAGCCAATCCTGTATGGACTTAAGATCCCAACCCTTATCGTATAGGATACTGGCGGTACTATGCCCGTATGATATAATAACGCTAAAACCAGAACCCGCAAAAATACAGGGGTTCGCGGTTACAGCGTTATTTTTTCACTCTTTTCCCAAACAAAATCAA
>WQYZ01000191.1 GCA_009780985.1 Oscillospiraceae bacterium
ATGTCGCCTCGTCGAGTATAAGCACGGGAGATTCGCATAACAGCGAGCGCGCTATTGAAATTCTCTGCTTCTGCCCGCCGGAAAGCCGAACTCCCCTCTCCCCTACTACTGTGTCGTATTTTTCGGGCAAACCGTCTATAAATTCATGTATACACGCCATTTTCGCCGCTCTTTCGACTTCTTCGTCCGACGCGCCGGGACGACCGTACAATATATTTTCTTTAATCGTGCCGTTGAACAAAAATACATCTTGCAAAACCATGCTTATATTGTCGCGCAGACTTTTCAGCGTAACGTCTTTTACATCATGCCCGTCTATAAGTATTTTCCCGGACGTCGCGTCGTAAAATCTCGGAATCAGCGCGGATAAAGTTGTTTTGCCCACGCCTGTAGGACCCACGAGCGCAAACATTTTTTTCGCAGGTATATCAAAACTTATATTGTTTAAAATCAGAGAGTCGGAATTATATTGAAACGAAACATTTTCAAACGTTATATTGCCTTCTAATTTGCCCAGCACTTCCGCATCCGGTTTTTCCTTGACGTCGGTTTCAGACGCAAAAACTTCAAAAACTCTCTCGCCGCCGGCAATTCCCGCCTGCATATCTTCTATAATTCTCGCAAAATTCGCGACCGGAGTGTAAAACATGGATAAATACATCAGAAATCCCACTATTTCGCTTATATCCATGCCCTTGTTAAATAAAACGAGATACCCGCCGACTCCTATAACTATAACGTTCCCTATAGACGTCAGAAAACCTATAGTCGGATGAATTATCGCGCTGTAAAATAAAGCCTTGATAAGTGCCGACGCGTGTCTTGAGGCTTTGCCGTGTATGTTTATATATTCGTCGTCTTCCCTGTTAAATATCTGGATTTCTTTTATGCCGGAGAAATTGTCCTGCAGTTTGGAGTTTAAATCCGCGACAAAAATCTGCGCTTTTTTATGCATCATCTGTATTCTTTTCATAAGCGGGGCGGTTAATAAAATAAACGGTATCGGAATACATGTAAGCCCCGCAAGAACGGGATTTGTATAAAACAACATTACAGCGACGCCGATGAATAACAGAATGCTTGACGCCAAATCGGGAATCGCATGAGAGATAAGCGTCTCAAATGCTGCCGTGTCATTTATAACTCTCGACATTAACTGCCCTGTTTGCTTGTCGTGATAATAACTTATGGACAGTCTCTGGAGATGTCCGTATATCCTCGCTCTTATTTCCCCGACGAATTTCCACGCTCCGTAATGGCTTATATAATTCTGCAGAAACGTCAGAATTGTCCGGGCAAAAAAAATAACAAGCAAAATTACGGCGATGTTGATAATTTTGTTTAACCCGGTTTGCGTGTCAAAAATACCCGCCGCACTGTCTTCAAGTATTTTCACCATGTTTTGAGTAAGACGCGGAGTTATAAGATTTATTCCAGTGATTGCAAACATTGAGATTGCGCCGATGGCTATGAATATCCAATACTTTTTCGCCGATTTATAAACTTTAATCAAAACTTTCATTATATGTAAAAAACCTCCGTATGTAATATGTAAATAGGGGCGACCGCAGCACGAACGCGTTCGTGAGGTCGCCCCTACGGGTTCACAAATTATTTAACTGATTATTTATTGACTTTCTCTTTGAATATGCTGCCTGCTGTAAAAGACGGGCTCTTTGACGGAGGAACTTTCATATCTTCGCCTGTACGAGGATTTTTGATATTTCTTTCTCCTCTTTCTTTTCTTTCAAATGAACCGAAACCGGTAATTTGAACTTTTTCGCCTTTAGCTACTTCGCCGATAACAGTGTTGATGAGATTTTCGATTACTGTTTCAACATCGCGTTTTTTGAGATTTGACTCTTTTACAACAGCGTCAATAAGTTGTGTTTTATTCATTTTTTAAATTCCCCTTTACGTATAAATAAAAATTTTTAACATCCATGATTATACCACAGTTTTTCAGAATAAGCAAGTGGTTTTCAAAAAAATTTTTAATTATTTAGCATATTTTTTATAATTTTTTTACTAAAAATATATAAAGACTGTTCCGAATTGATATTTTGTTCGTTTGCTAGGCATACAATGTCGTATAAAACCTTGCCGACAGTCTCAAAATCTAAGGTTTTATTAATAAAATTTTCTTTCAAAGCCGAAAAGTCCTGTTCGGATTTTTTCAGCATATCGTCTGAATCCGGTTCTATAACTTTCCGTTTTATTAACCTTTTCCGGATTTTTTCGGCTCGCATTAAAGCTGGCAGAGATTTCGCAGTGCTTTCTATATATTCTTTTGTGCCGGCATATCCTTTTTCTTTGATTTTGATGTTTTCCCAGTTTGCGAGAACCTGTTCTGAAGTATCGGCAATCGTATCCCCGAAAATATGCGGGTGACGTATTATAAGCTTCCTGCATATCTCGTCGCACACGCCGTCTATATCAAATTCCCCGGCTTCCTCGCTGATTTGAGCGTGAAAAACAACTTGCAGAAGCGTGTCCCCGAGTTCTTCTTTTAACAGCTCGGGATTATCGCCGTCGATTGCCTCGACAGCTTCGTAAACTTCCTCGATAAAATTATTTCTTATGGATTTATGCGTCTGCTCCCTGTCCCACGGACAGCCGTTTTCGGAGCGCAGAATGCGCATTATCTCTTTTAAATCCTCGAAAGTATATTTGTCTTTTTTTATATTATACATTGTTGCCTATTATCCTCTTTTATTTTTATATGTAAAAACTTAATCTATCAATTTCCATTTTTTCATGCCTTCATAAAGTTTTGTGCCTTTAGGCAGCAGCAACACATCCTCTCTTGTCAGAGTTTTAAATACGAGAACTAATACAAGATATATCGCGAATGCTATGATAATAGCCGCTAAGACCGCAACTTTTGAAGAATGCAAAACATTGCTCAGCAGCATATATGACAAAATCGCGCAGACTGCCATAATCGCGCTCGCTATAAACGGCTTCATAAAAGTTTTTCTGACCGACGGAACAATTTTGGTATATTTCGCCAGAAAATAAAAGTTTATGCTCATTATTGTCAGATATGCCAGACACGTGCTTATCGGGGTGCCGTAACGTCCTACTGACTTGATTCCGACTAAAATATAACTCAAAATAAGTTTTACGCCCGCTCCGCAAGCCATCGATATAATAGTTTTATACTGGTATTTCTGCGCCTGAAGCATAGTGTTTGTGACCGAAACCATTGCGACGAATACTATTCCGACTGCCAAAACGGACAGAAGCGGCGCGGTGTTGTTTACGGATTCTTTATTTACAAAAAGCAGATTCAGTATAGGCTTGGACATACACGCAATCCCGAAAGCGCACGGCATGGCAATTATCGAAACAATCCGGAATGCGGAATTTATAGTGGATTTCATTATTTCTGTTTCCTTTTTCGCATAAGCTGCCGCGATGACCGGAAGTATGCTCACGCCAATCGGAAGTATAAGAGAGTTGGGAAAATTAAAGAACGAAACTGCCATGGTCGTGTAGCTTCCAAAGGCTCCCGTAGCCGCGTCCTGTGTATAGCCTATGCTGACTAAACGGCGGGTCATGGTAAATGTGTCTATGAAACTCGACAGGCTTATGAGCGACGCGCTCAATGTTACCGGAATCGAAATTTTTAATATATCTTTGATTATCTGCCCGTCCGGCCTTATTCTCGCCGCTCTCATAGCTTTTGGCAGTCTTGTATCAGAACCGCTTAAAAAGCTTTCTTCTTTCTGCGCCTTTTTTTTGTTATAAAAAAACTTTGTTATTATCAAAAACAACGAACCGCCGATAACTCCGATTGTCAATCCGCTCACGGCAAAAGCGGCTATGTATTTATCATCGTAATTTGCAGAACTGCCCATATCCGGCGGCGCGAGTTTAAATCCCAATTTATTTATTGCAAACCAAATAGCAAAAAGTCCGATGCAGAGTTTCCCTAACGCTTCTATTACTTCGGATATAGCCGTGGGAAACATATTTTGATTGCCCTGAAAATATCCCCTGTACGACGAAGTTATACATACAAACAATACAGTCGGTGCAATTACCATAAGACTGTAATACGAGTTAGGCTGTTTAGCCGCGTCCGCGAATAACCCTGCGCCAAACAGCATTACTGCGCTTCCGAATGCTCCGATTATGACAAATATCCTGATAGAAAGCCTGAATATTCGTTTCTCTTCCAAATAATTTCTTTCGGAATTGGCAATCGAAATCATTTTCGATATGGCGACAGGAATTCCCGCTGTAGATATAGTAAAAAACCAAACGTATATATTATACGCAGTGTTGTAATAACCCATGCCGACTTCGCCTATCATGTTCATAAGCGGCACTTTGTATATAAAGCCTATCAGTTTTACAATAAAAGTTCCGCAGACTAATATAAGCGCGCCGTACATAAACGACTGTCTCTTATTTTCTCCCAAAATTATATCCCCCGTTTTTCACAATTAACAATTCATAACAATCTATTTATACAATCCCGAAAGTTTATTTATCATATATTTTACTTTTTCTATGTCTATCGTTTTAAACTCGCCTTTTTCGTATAAAATCTTCCCGTCGCACATAGTCATAATAACATTACGTCCAGTAATAGAATACAATAACGCGCTGCTGTAATCATAAACAGGCACTGCTTCTATAGAATTTAAGTCAAGCGCGGCTAAATCAGCTTTTTTACCCGGTTCAATACTCCCGCAGTCTCCCCTGCCCTGCGCCGCCGCCGCATTGACCGTCGCAAGTTTCAACATGTCTTTGGCGGGCATTACTGTCGGGTCGCCTGTTATTCCTTTCTGAAGAACTGAGGCGATATACATTTCTTTTAATATATCAAGATTGTTATTCGACGCTGAACCGTCCGTGCCCATTGCAATATTTACGCCTTTATTGAGCATTTCAGGGATTTTTGCAATCCCGCTCGCAAGTTTTAAATTGCTCGACGGGCAGTGCGCCGCAGTCACTCCCTTTTCCGCCATTATATCCATATCGTTTTCTGTGATATGCACGCAGTGCGCGGCGATTTTAGGAGAAGGCGAATCGAAAAATCCAAGCGAGTTAAACCATTCTGTCGGCGTCATATTATGCCGTCCTATACATTCGTCGTGTTCTTTTTTCGTTTCGGATATATGAACATGATTTACAAGTCCGTTCGCGTGCGAAAATTCACTGACGGCTCTTATTATATTTGCATGTGAGGTGTATTCGGCATGCATCGACATATCTATTTTTATTCTGCCGTTTGAAGAATTATGATAATTTCTGTACAGTTCTTTCGCTTCGGTAAAATTTTTATTATCCTTGGGATTTTCGTTTTCGTCCCATGACGTAGTGCCGTTAGAGAGATTAAGCTTTATACCGCTTTCGTCCGCCGACCGTAATATATTTTCAGAGAATCCGTACATATCCGAACATGAAATGACCCCGTTTTTTATTTGCTCGGCAATTCCTGACATAGCTCCGTAATATACAATTATATCATTTAATTTTGCTTCCGCGGGGAATATTTTGTCGAAAAGCCATTTATCAAGCGGCATATCTTCCGCATAGCCTTTAAAGACAGTCATCGGCAGATGCGTGTGACAGTTATATAATCCCGGAATTATCAGCATATTTTCCGCATCTATTTTTCTGTCAACTTCTGTATTGGCAGGACTTGCGACGGACAAAATATATTCGCCGTCCGTGCATATATCTACGCCTTTTACTGATTCACCGTTTTTGTCTATCATGTTTGCGTTTTTAAACAATATCTTCATGTTTATCCAAACTTTCTTTTTTTATAGAATTTATTTTGCATATAGATATGATATTAGGCACGTTGGCTGAACATGTAATTAAATAATTCCTCGTCGGAAATCATTTCAGGTTCATTCATCATGTTATTAAAGACATCATCATTATAAAGTTTTTTCCCTAAATCTACCCCTGTATCACATATATTTTTATACATTTCAATAGTTCTGTTAACCACTGTTAAATTAAGTTTCATCGACCTGTATACCGTCAAAGCGACTTGGATATTCTGCAAACCTTCGAACGGACCTTCAATTTGCAAATTGTACGTATCCTGTGAGTTTAATCCTGTTGCTCCGCCATACGGATCAAGAGCCGCAAATTTGACTTTTTTATAATAACACATAACGATTGCGCCAAAACACATAATGCAAGGCTCCATTGTTGTATAAATAGTATAGTTTGAAACATCTGTAGTACGTCCGCTTCCCGCTTTTAAAATAGCGTTTATTTCTGCGTGCGCTAAATTATGGCGATTAATTTTCTCTATGCTGTCATTAGCATAAATACTGTTTTCACCTGTAGAAATACATTCATTGTGTTCATTCATAATCGCACACCCAATTGCCGTACTCCCTCGCCGATACGCTTTCAACGCAGATGAAAACGCATATTGAAATCCTTTTTCCATGTTATTGTACTTCATACACTATATCCCCGAATTATATCAATTTTTTATCATTTCCTATATTTTAATCACTATTTTCATAAATCATCACGCTCCCAAATTTTAATCAGGTTATCTTTTGAAAGACTGGCTAACTCAACCGGTCTGACTTCAAAATTGACATATACTTTTTCATTATAAAACTTTTGAAATAATTTAAAATCAACTGTTCCCGTTCCGACGGTCTGATGAGAGCCGTATTCTTTGTTTCGGTCGTGTATGTGCATTTCTCTTATGTAATCTTTATATTCAACAAAAAGATTATAATCGTCTTGAATTATATCAATTCCGTTATACATTTTTGCAACATCTAAAGTCAAGAATAACGGTGTTTTCTCATCTATTAATTTCTTTACAACATTTCTTATAGTTTGATTTAAAAGATAATTTTCTACGCAAATTAATATATCTCCGCAATTACTGAGTAAAAACTTTATGTTTTCATAAAGAATATCCTCATAATAAGATAAATTTGAATAGTCCTGTTTATCGCCGCTCTTCTTGAATTGGGAATATATTCCTGCGTGAAATGTTATATGTCGTGCATTTAAAATATTTGCCTTTTCTAAAATCAGTTTACATTCGTCGAGTATCCCTTTTCTTATCAAGGGAGGGTCGCAAAACAAACTAACATTGTCTCCGGGCGAATGAAAAGTAATTTCGATATTTTTATCTTTTGCGTACATTTTAATTTTCTTTAAATCTGATGTTGTAAGATTTTCGAGAAAAAATTTAGACACGCCTAACTCAAACTGAACAAAATCAAATCCATATTTATAAGCGTCGTCTATGCCGTCAAAAAAACTATTTGAATAAACCGCGTGGTAACCTGTTTTCATGTTTACATTCCTCAAAATAAATTTTTTTATATTTTAATCACTATCTTATCTACTAACTTCTTGAATTTCCATGAAATTTCTTCCCCTACTCTGACTACTTCTCCGTGCGACAACGGCTCGCTCGTGACTCCAGCGGCATAATTTGTCACGCACGAAAGGCATAATACTTTTATCCCGCACTGCGCAGCCTGTATAACTTCGGCAACAGTTGACATTCCCACCAAATCCGCTCCGACTGTCCGTAACATTCTGATTTCTGCCGGAGTTTCATACTGCGGACCGGACATATACGCATACACTCCATCTTTGAGTGAAAATCCCAGACTTAGCGCACATTCTTTAGCTTTTTCAATCAAATCTTTCGAGTACACGCTCTGCATATCGAAAAAACGCGCTCCGAATTCGGATATGTTCGCGCCTCTCACGGGACTTTCCGGCGCGAGTTTTATATGGTCGTAAACGCAAACCAAATCGCCGGGATGAAACGTGAGGTTTATTCCTCCGACGGCGTTTGTTATTATAATTTTTCTTATGCCGAGAAGATAAAACACGCCGATTGGATACGCAGTATCTTCCATTTCATAGCCCTCGTAAAAGTGAAACCGCCCGTTCATCACAAGTACCGATTTAAAATCGTCGTTTTCGCCGTCGTTGTTGATTACCCCGCCGAAAACCAATTCGCCTTTGTGGTTTGACACGGTTGACTTCGGGAAATTGGGAATATCCTCATATTTTATCACTACCGGATTTACAAGGCTGTCGGCATAACCTCCGAGACCAGAGCCAAGTATTATAGCGGTATCCGGCAGTTCCGGCAATCTTTCTTTTATATAATCCGCGCTCTTCATATAGTCTTCGTATTTGTATTTGACGCTCATGGTTATCAATCCCTTTCTGAATTTTTTTATTTTTTACCCATAATACAGACTGTTTCCCCCGATAAACTCGCGTATCAGGGAACGGCTCGGCACGAGTTCGTCGTCTATGGCGATAACATATGAAAGTTTATTAACCAGTTCAAGTGATTTTTCGTAATACTGGCTGCCGTTTTTTATTTCCGACAATAATTTTACCGCCTGATTTTTTATTACGTTCAGCTCGTATTTGTAAAATGAGTTTATTTTTATATGCGCATTGTTTTCATACGGGTAAATATATAAACTCTCGCTTTCTCTCACATTATCCCACAGCATAAACGTAAATTCCGGCGCAGCAGCCCTGTATTTATAATCTCGTATAAGCCGTCTTAACAGTCTTATGTCCCGCTTTGAAAATACAATGTCGTTCGGCAGATAAACTTTTTCGCCGATTGTTGTGTATATGCTTTTTATATTTTCATGCGGCAGATTGTCTATAATCTTGGGGTTTAATCCGTGTATTCCCTCCATAATTATCATTTCGTTGTCATGGAGTTCAAAGTCTGTAAACTCCGGTTTTCTCTCGCCGATTTTAAAATCAAACTTCGGCAGTCTGGTTTTGTTATACTCAACCGCTTCGTTCAGACATTTGATTATCAAGTCGATATCAAGCCCGTCTATTGTCTCAAAATCGGGTTTGCCGTC
>WQYZ01000192.1 GCA_009780985.1 Oscillospiraceae bacterium
TCAGCCAAATCTCAAGACTTACAGATATGCAGGACGTTCATGTTGCTCGTTCCGAACAGGGCTTACTCTCTTTTATCTGGGCAAACTTTGCTTTATTGGCAATGTTTTACTGGTAATTTAGATCATTACTCTATTATTGAATCGAGTTTAGTTTTCTATGAGGGGTGGCAGTACGGAATTTTGTGTGGGATGCAGTAAATAGCGGACAAGAAGCAGATTAATCCGATGATTTTTATTATAATTATAACATTAATATTGCTTGATTTTTTTGCCGTCGTATATTATAATGCTATATACAACATATAATCGACCATTTATATAGAGCGAAAATAAAATTCCGAAGCTGTTTCAGCGGGAAATCCGTTAATGTTTATATTTGGGAAAAGTTATGAAAAACAAAAGAAAGCCCATGTACTTATTTATAAGTAGGACTTATCATTTTGGTTAGTGATGCGCTGTATTATAATATGAAGTTTACTCCGCGTACCAGAATGTTTCCGCAACTGTCGGATTGCGGTGTAGAAATTATGCTTGCGATTGATTGGGATAGTTTGTATGCTGATTGGCATAATCGGCATGTTAAAAAGTAAATGAAGCCACAAATAGGCATACATATACAGAGGTATTTTCAGATGTTCTCAGTTTAGGTTTTATTTTTTCTCTAATACCCACTGTCAAGTAAGAACCTCTTATATTTACAATTTAAAATAAGATTAATTTTCCAGGTGCTTGACAGGCTATTTATGAAATGATATAATTTATAATAAATGATATTGATTATAGGAGTAAAATTTTATGAGAAACAAATTGATTCGATTTATTTTAATTGCCGTTACAGCACTGTTTATATTTTTTCAGCTGACATCGTGCAAGACAAACGATACAAATAATAATACTACTGACGGTACAGATACATCCCAGAACGCAACAGATACCGCAAGTTCTGACACTATACAGGAAACCACCGTACCCGGATATACTCTTTCCATACCGGAAGGCACCGATTACGGCGGAGCTGATTTTACGTTCTATGTATATGACAACTCCAACTCCGTGTGGTATGATATGGATTTTTCGGCGATGGAAGAAACAGGCGAGATAATCAACGACGCCGCGCTCAGACGTATGCAGCAAACCGAAGCAATACTTAACGTAAATATTAAAGCCGCCCCTATCGGAAATTATTATGGGACGGATACTAAACTGATTACAAGCATCAAAGCGGGAACCGGACAATACGACGCGGCAATGCTGAATGCAAGGAGCGCGTCCGTTCTCGTATTGGGGGACTATCTCGCAGATTTATATTCGCTTCCCGGTTTTGATATAACCGCGCCGTGGTGGGATAAAAACGCCGTGGACGATTTGACGATAAACAACAAACTACAGATGATTACCGGCGACATATCAGTTATGTACAAGAAATCCATAGAAATATTATTGTTCAATAAACAGCTGTTACAGCAATATAGTTTGGACGACCCGTATAAATTGGTGGCGGAAAATAAATGGACGCTTGACCGCGTATATGATATGGTGAAAGCGACAGCCCAGGACTTGAACGGTAATGGCAAAGTTGACGCCGATGACCGTTTCGGATTTTTGTGCTTCAACGATACAATGGGCGCAATGCTTATAGGCTCAGGTGTGACGTTTATATCAAGAGGCGAGGACGGATATCCTGAACTCACTTTCTTCAATGACAGAACCGTTACCGCATTTAATAAAATCGCAGACATAATGTATGACCCCGCTGTCGCAAATAACTGGCAGACTTCAAAAATCACAGATAACGACGCATTATTTATGGCGGGACAGTCTATGCTCGACAACGCCGAATTCCAGACGGTTGAGACTATGCGCCAGATGGATACAGATTTCGGCATACTGCCTATGCCGCTCCTCGACGAAACCCAGGACAGCTACCACCATACCATTAACCCATATGTCGCGGCTATGGTGACTGTTCCGGCGGATATTACAAACCCTGAACGTACTGCGAATGTGCTTGACGCGCTCGGATATTATTCAAAACAGGTGCTGACCCCTGCATATTACGAAAAGACCCTTAAACAGAAAGGCGCGCGCGACGACGAGTCCGAAGCCATGATTGACCTGATATTTAACACGGTCCACTATGATTTGGGGTATGTATATAATTGGGGCAATATCGATCAGCTTGCATTGAATCTCGCGCAGAAATCAGACAGGAATATTACTTCCGCATATGATAAAGCAGAACCGAAGATTAACACAGCGATAGAAAAAGCTATCGATCAATTTAAGGGAATTAGCTGACAGAAAAATTATTTAATAAATAAAAATTAAGGAGGATTCAATAAATGGAAACCAAGAGCAAAAACGGGAACAGTACGTTCAAATTTAAGCCGCATGTAATCGATACGGATTTAGTTATGGGAAATTACGGGCAGACTGCGCTGGCGGACATCAACAATGACGGCAAACCGGAATTTATCATGGGACTTCAGCGCGGGGACGTTTATTACTACAAGTACAACACGCCCGATAACTGGGATAAATATTTGTTAGGAGAGGATTCGCCGTCTGACGTGGGGGTTGCAGTATTGGACGTGGACGGAGACGGCTGGCTTGATTTAGTTACGGGCGGGGCATGGTATAAGAATTCCCGTAAAGACGGCGTACCGTTCGAAAAAATTGTCTTTGACACTGATTTACATGATGTACACGACGTGCTGATTGCCGATATGGACGGCGACGGCAAGCCCGAAGTTGTCACGATGTCCGACGCACTGGACATTCGCTGGTATAAGATTCCTGAAGACCCTGCGCAGTTATGGAAATATACTGTCATCGGTCCGCCCGTGCATGCGGGTCTCGCGGTGGGTGACCTCACCGGAAACGGCAGCACGGATGTGGTACGCACTAACGCATGGTTTGAAAACGTAACCGGCGACGGCTCGGCTTGGCATGAACATCCGTTGCCTTTTCCGCCGCAGAACAAAGAACGTCTGACAAAGACGTTTATGGTGAACGCCACATATGCGGTCGTGTGCGATATGAACAAAGACGGGAAAAACGATATTGTAATGATCGAGAACGAAATGCCCGGAGGCAAACTGTTCTGGTTGGAGAATGTGAATGGGGATGGGTCGGAGTGGATGCGTCACGATATTTATGTGCCCGACCTGCCCGGAGAGCCGATGCGCGGAGCTTGTCATACGCTGATAGTAGCGGATATGGACGGCGACGGGGATTTTGATATTATGACCTGCGAAATGGAGGATTTCCCGGGAGACGAGCCGCCGAAATACTATATCATCGAGAATGTGGACGGTAAGGGCGGCGAATGGAAAGAACACGTCATCGCAGACTGCAACTTAGGCGGTCACGACGCTGTGATGGGCGATGTTACCGGCAACGGTCTGCCCGATTTCGTCTCAAAGCCGTGGCTGCCTGTAAAAACAAATGCTGTTGACGGGAAACCGTTCGTATTATTTTTGGAGAACATCGGCAATTAACTTTATGTTATATAGATTTATAAGGGGATTAATATTATGGCGGCATCTGTAGAACGTTGGGGAATGTTTGAAATTTCTACGCTTGGGAAAGCTGAGGGAAATCCATTTACGGATTATACAATTCGCGGCGTTTTCCGTCATAAAAATGAGATTGTGGAAACAGACGGCTTCTATGACGGAGACGGCGTTTATAAAGTCCGGTTTATGCCCTCGTTTGAGGGTGAATATACTTTTGATGTGTCCGGAACTTTTTCTGACGAAAAGACTCTGACAGGGACATTTACGGTAACTCCCGCAGGCGAGAGAAATCACGGTCCTGTGAGGGTTGCTTCGAAATATCACTTTGCGTATAAAGACAGTACGCCGTATTATCCAATAGGCACTACCTGTTACGCGTGGACGCACCAATCTGAAGAAATGCGCGATAAAACATTGGAAACACTAAAAAATAATGTATTCAATAAAATCAGATTCTGCATATTGCCAAAGCATCATCTTTATAATTTCAACGAACCGGAAACTTACCCATATGAGGGTACACCGTGCGATTCGTCTGTTCTCACCGAAGAAAACTTCAACGACAGTTCCGTATGGAAAGGGAACGACTGGGACTTCACAAAGTTCAACCCGGAACATTTTAGGCGATTCGAGAGTTATGTTGCCGAGCTGATGAAAATGGGCATAGAGGCTGATGTCATTGTCATGCACCCTTATGACAGATGGGGATTCAGAAATATGAGCAAAAAAGACGACGATTTGTACTGGAACTATGTCGTCAGCCGCTTGTCCGCCTATCGGAACGTATGGTGGTCGCTTGCGAATGAATACGATGTAATGACGGAAAAGACTACCGATGACTGGGAAAGATACGCGAGTATTCTCTGCCGAAAAGACCCGTATAATCACCTGTGTTCTATACACAACTGCAATGCGATGTACGACCACTCAAGACCATGGATTACTCATATCAGTTACCAAGTCAGTCCCTGCGGAGACGTCGAGTACACGAATGAGCTGAGAGAAAAGTACGGTAAGCCCGTAGTTCTGGACGAAATGCGTTACGAGGGGAATATCCCGTATGGCTGGGGCAATCTCGACGGTCGGGAGTTAGTGCGCCGTTTCTGGGAAGTTATGTGCAGGGGCGGTTATCCTGGTCACAGCGAAACCCTTGTGCAGTCTAACGGGAAACTCTGGTGGAGCCACGGCGGAGAGCTGCTCGGCGAAAGTCCGCAGAGAATCAAATTTTTATATGAAATAATGACTGAAACGCCCGGTCATGGTTTAAAATTGGCATACAGCGAGGATGGCTATGTCATGGCAGAGCCGGAGGACGCATATGCTAACCCCGGATATTTTATCGTCTATTTCGGCGTCAGCCAGTCTGGTTTTTATGATTTTCAATCAGATAAAGAAACGTCATATCGAGCAGAAATAATAGATGCTTGGAATATGACGATAACAGACGCAGGCGTTTATAAAAGTGGTTCGCGTATAAATCTGCCGCGCAAGCCGTATTTGGCATTACGATTAAAGGAGTATGTAACAGTATAACAGTATGAAAAATCCATTTTCGAAAAAAATTTCCGACGAGAGTTTTGAACTCTCAATGCGCAGATACGACGCGTTTTTTAAAGGCGAGGTTTACGACAGACCGCCGGTCAGCATAACTTTCCGGAAAGAATCTGCAACAAATAAACCGGAAGAAAAAACATACGCCGCACACAGAGAACGCTGGATGGACGTAGAACAGCGGGCAAAAGAAGCGAGCTGGAATATCGACAGCACGGAATATTACGCCGACGCCATGCCGACATATTTCCCCAGTCTCGGTCCTGAAATATTCAGCGCAATATGCGGCTGCGATTATTCATTCGCAGCCGACACTGCGTGGTCTTTCCCGATTATCAACGACTGGGAAACGGATATAAACAAAACCATTATGAGCCGTTATAACGAATATTTTATCGCAATGGATAAATTTATCCGCGAACTTCTGAAATACTCAAAAGATAAATTCGCTGTCGGATTTCCGGATTTCCATGCCGGAGGAGACCATTTAGCCGCCCTCCGAAATCCACAGAATTTATGTACGGACTTAATTGATTATCCCGAATTCGTCAAGGCGAAACTCAAATCGTCGTATGCCGATTATTTTAAATTATACGAGTATTTTTACAACATGATAACCCTTGAGGGGGAACCGACAACAGGTTGGATCGGTCTTGTCGTGAACGGAAGATATAATATTCTTCAAAACGATTTTTCCTGTATGATAAGCACAAAAATGTTCGAGGAATTTTTCTTAGATGGAATAATCGATGAGTGCAATAGGCTTGACCATTCTATATATCATCTTGACGGACCGGACGCAGTCAAGCATTTGGATATGCTTCTCGAAATAAAAAAACTCGATGCGATTCAATGGCTTTACGGCGCGGGAAACGAGGGATTCACACGGTGGATTCCGGTATATCAAAAGATTCAGAAAGCGCGCAAAGGCGTATTTTTGGATTGCGATGTGAATGAGTTGGACGATATTTTTGCTTATCTCAAACCGGACGGCGTATGGTTCGCGTGGATAAGAGGCATAACAGGCAGAGAACATGCGGATAAAGTCGTTGATAGAATAAAGAACTGGAAATAAAATGACTTTTAAGACGCACAATATAATAAAATAAGCTAAAAATTGAAAAGATTAAAAAATGAATAAAGAATTACTGTTTGAAAAATTTCCGTATCTAGAATCCGATATGCTCGTACTGAAGAAAGTAGAATCGGAAGATGCGAATGATTTGTTTGCAATACTGTCGGACGCGGAAGTGTTCAGGTACAGACCAGGCAATCCGTGGAAAACTTTTGACGCGGTCAGGAATGTTGTGGGTCATTACGAAAGGGATTTCAAAAAGCATAAAACGATTTTCTTAGGTATATACTACAAAAAGGCGGACGATAAACTTGTGGGAATTGCGGAGATATTCGAGTTTGACGAGAGAGTGAGCCGGGGCGAAATCGGGTACACGCTGAATAAGAGCTATTGGGGCATGGGCATCGCAACGACCGCCGTCAAAATGATGCTGAGGTTTTTGTTCGACGACATAGATGTGAACAGCGTACAGGCTACGCCGATGCCGGTAAATGTGAAGTCGAGAAACGTGCTCGAACGGTGCGGGTTCACGCACGAGGGTACTCTGAGGCAGGCGAAATACTGGACGGGGGTAGGCATAGTCGATTTGGAGATGTATTCAATTCTAAAGTCAGAATATGTTGGCGAATAACATTCAGAAACACTCGCAAAAATCAGCCCGCAAAAAGTGCCTGCGAAAAAATTACATGATTTTCACGGGCATTATTGTTTTTCTGCGTTTTTTATGGTATAATTAGCTTAAATCCAATATTTATATTCTAACGATGAAATTTATATGTGTATGGAGATAGTATTATGGCTGGTAAAATCAAAAAAAGAAGCCCTGTAGTTTTAAAATTATATCGCATACTATTTATATTAATATTCCTTGCATGGGTTGTTTTTGCCATAAAATATTGTTTCCCGTACTTAGCAGTTTATAATTATTCATCAATGCCCCCTGCCTCATATAAATCCTATGATGATTATATTAATTCTATACAAAAATATGAGAAAAAATACGAAGCTCAATATCAAAAGCAAATGTTTTGGACGCAACTATGGCAAAGTTTTCAGAATTTGTCATCATATTACAGAGATGATTTCTACATACGCAGTATTATTTTAGATCACGGAAATACGAATATTCAAGTTGACGGAGTAAACGAGGGCGACGTAATCAAAAACGACAGTAAATATTTATATATTATTTCTGAACATCCATCCATAGCTTTGAATAATTATCCATATACTCCATTAGAGGGTACAGTTACAATCGTAGATGCGTATCCTCCCAGTGAAATGAATGTGGTTTCTGAAATACCGCTTGTATCGGGAAAAACAGGAGAAACTTACAGAAAATACAGCAATATATACATAAGCGGGCAAAATCTTATAGTGCTGTCAACAGAGCAAGATTACGATAATTATTATTCTGCTGTTACGTGGGCTGATATATATGATATAACTGACAAAAGTAATCCGGTTTATAAACGCACTTTTGAACTTGACGGATATTTAATCAACTCGCGCGAGCAGGACGGCATACTGTACCTTTTTTCCGCAAAAGAGATTTGGTGCAATTATAATAATTATTATGTTGGTTATTATAATGAAAATTATGATGGCTATGTTATTGACAATTATAACGATATTTACGATATTCAGCCGCCGGAAATGACTGACCAAGAGAGGTATATACCATGTTACTACGATACAGCTTACGATGATGGCAGGAAACAATATGTCTCCGCTGACCATCTGCTACACTTCTTCCCAAAGATAAAGAAAATTACAGCGGCAGAGTTTCAACAATCAACATCGCCGCCATAAATTTTAACGATAATACTCCGGCAGAGGTTTCATCATATACATATGCCGTAAATTATCCCTTCCCTCAACTGTATATGAGCGCGGAAAACAACATATATTTGATGCAGAATATACTGGGAAAAGGACTTGAATATACCAATATTCTGAAATTGAGCGTTGACAAAACAGACGTTAAGTATGTGGCTTCAAAAAAAGTACCGGGAAACATGCGCAATCAATTTTCAGCGGACGAGTACAAAGGAAATTTCCGTATAGCGACAAACGAGGATAATAACTGGAATCATCTTTTCATATTAGACAGCAGTCTGAACCTCATATCTTCTGTCAGAAATATGTCAGAAATAGATAATATTCAATCCGTATATTTCGACGGTGACATTGGCTACATAGTTACTTATATGAATACAGACCTATTGTATGTCCTTGATTTGTCCGATTCAAAGTCTCCGAAAATCATATCAGGATTAAAAATTCCGGATTATTCGACATATCTGCAACCTTTAGGGAATGGGATTTTGCTCGACATGGAATATTCTCAATATTATACAGACGGAATAAAAGCGGCACTGTTTGACATATCAGATCCCTATAATCCGAAAGAAATATCATCATTGAAACTTGGCGGAGTATCAAGCTATACAGATATAGGCGAAAATCACAAGAGCATCCTGAATATACCGAAATACTCACTAGACTTCTTCGGAAAATAAATTATTATGAAAGATAGCCGAAATAGTAAATATGAAAAGATTAGAAAAAGCTCAGTTAAAGAGCGACGAAGAATTTTTTAGATTATGTGGCTACTCGAA
>WQYZ01000193.1 GCA_009780985.1 Oscillospiraceae bacterium
AGTTGTTTCGACAAATTTTTCACAGATTTCAAGCCGGATTTAGGCTGGGACCCGATTATGATTTTTCCCGCGCAGGCGCTCGAAAAAATTGGCATAAACTGGTTTCGGTGGCCCGGGCACGGAGTTGACGACGACAACGTTATGTATCAGTATATTGAGGACGAATACATGAAATCCGACGAATATCTCGAGGCTATACGCGACATGTCGAATTTCATGAACACAAAATGGATTCCCCGCTCGTTTGCCGCAATGCAGGGATTTAAAAAGTTATACACGAGAAACGCCATGTGGTTCGGATTTCTTGGCACATTCTCAGCATTTGACGACGAAGTTATAAGCTCCATGCAGTCTGCGGCGGACGCGGCGAAAATAATAAACAAATGGTTCGGCTATCTCGGCGATTACAGGGCAAAAATGCGCAGTAAATTCGGCGTGCCGCTCGCATATGCCGGTTTTGCATACGCGCCGTTTGACATGCTCGGCGATTCTCTCAGAGGCACGACAGGCATACTCACGGATTTATACGACCAGCCGGATAACGTCGCGGCTCTCGTCGAGAAAATCACGGACTACGCGATTGAGGACACAATAAAAGGCGCGCAGGGCGCGGACAATCCGTATATCTGGTTCTGGCTTCACAAAGGCGTGGACAGTTTTATGTCCGACGAAATGTATAAAAAGTTCTATTGGCCCACGCTTCAGAGATATATAGTCGCATTGACTGAAAACAATCTTGTTCCGGTCATATATTGCGAAGGTGAATATAACACACGATTCGATTATCTGAAAGACGTCCCCAAAGGCAAAGTAATTTACGATTTCGAGGGAATTGACATGCTCAGAGCGAAGAAAGAGTTGAAAGACGTCGCGTGTATCGCTGGCAATATGCCGAATTATCTGTTGTCGTACGGCACAAAAGAGCAGATTGACGAGTATATTAGAAAGCTGTTCGGCGAGTGTATGGACGGCGGCGGGTTTATGTTTGACACCGGCGCATTAATCGACGACGCGAAGTTCGAGAATTTTGAGGCAATGTATGATGCTGTTGATAAATACGGGAGGTATTAGAGGAAATGCTGATGATTATGGCTATAATATGAAGCAAAATTTTAAGAATGAACTTTCATATAAAATGAGTAAAAAAGAGGAGATATTATTAATGATTTTTATTAGCCACAACTATTTAGATAAAGAATTGATAGAAGAAATTGCCCAGAAATTATCGTCTATTTATGGACAAAATAATGTCTTTTATGATAAATGGTCTATTCAACCCGGAGATGGAATTATAGACAAAATGAATACGGGTCTTGATAATTGCAGATTTTTCTTTTTCTTTGTTTCTAAAAATAGCTTGCAAAGTAATATGGTCAAATTAGAATGGCAGGCAGCGTTGCTTAAAGCAACAAAAGGAAATGCAAAATTTATCCCCGTGCGAATAGATGATTGTTCATTTCCTATAATTTTTATGCAAATACTATACATTGATATATATGAACAAGGTATAGATATTGGAATTAGACAAATGATAGATGTGATTAATGGAAATAATACTTTTCGTCCAAATGATAAATTCCAAAATGTTAAATCATATATAGAAGTAGGGAGTGATTATGTTATAATAGAATTTATACCTCAATTCTATATGGAGCCAATTTCAAAATATGCAATTATTTTAGATAATAAGGAAAATGAAATCTCTTGGGAAGTATTATCAGAATCTGCGTTTGATTCAAGTATGAATGAGAATATGATTGAATTAAATAATAAGAAGATGAATTTTCTTTATATTGGATTAGATAGAACAACCACCCCTTCATGTCCTGTACAAGTCAAGATAACACAAAAAACAAATAAACCAATAAATATTGTTGGAGCAATGAAAGGGAAGAATAGCCAAATAAATTCATTTGATCTTATTCCATTAATAAAAAAATGATATATTATTTCAATGACATTCATATTATCCATAGAGAATTGAAAACATTGTTATTTACAAACACATATGATAAAAACAAAATATAATTCCAAGGTATAAATATTATGTACACAATATCCGCTAAATTGACTTTTCATATTCCTCACTCAACCTCGTTAAAGGACAAGCGACAGGTGTGCCGCAGTCTTATCGACAAAACGCGGCAGAAGTTCAATGTCACAATAGCCGAGGTTGACACGCAGGATTCACATAAGACTTTGACAATCGGAATCGCCGTCGTATCCGGCGACATCGGTCACACAAAAAATTCTATGGACGAAATCGTCCGTTATATGGACGGAAATACAGAAGCGGAGCTGACGTCGGAACTCATAACAGAGGCGGAAAAAATATGACGGTGCTGATAGATGCGGACGGCTGTCCCGTGGTCGATATAACTGTCAAAACAGCAAATCAAGCCGGCATAGAATGTGTGATAATATGCGACACTTCGCACATATTTGAGAAGCCCGGGATTAAGACCGTTATCGTGTCAAAAGGAAACGACAGCGTAGATTTTGCGCTGGTTAATATGGCGCAGAAAGGCGATATTGTCGTAACGCAGGATTACGGTCTTGCGGCAATGTGCTTGGCTCGGGGAGCCGTTTGTGTCAATCAGAACGGAATGATATACAGCGACGGCAATATTGATTCTCTGCTTATGCAGAGATATACGTCAAAGAAAATCCGTATGAGCGGCGGGAGGACAAAAGGTCCGGCAAAACGCACGCAGGAACAGGATAAAGCATTTGAACAGACGTTAAAAGAACTTATATCCGGTTAAATGATTATGCCGAACTGAAAGCCAGATTTTTCTTGACTTTTCGCCCCCCTTATGTTATAATATTATCCAACAGATTACTTTAATTTCCATTTAAACAAATTTAATTTATATAAATTTATGATAAGAGGCGGTAATTTATTTTATGAAAGAATTCAAAGAAAAACTTACGTCACGAGAGAGATTTGCCCGCATATACCAACATAAAGAGGCGGACAGAGTCCCTATACTGGACGGTCCGTGGGGAGCTACCATAAAACGCTGGATAAGAGAGAGGATGCCGAATAATATAAGCTGGATTGATTATTTCGGGCTCGATCATACTTTCGGGATACATTCGGATAATTCCCCGCGTTACGAGGCAAAAATTCTTGAAGATAAAGAGGATTATTATATTGATGTTTCGTCTTGGGGCGTGACTATGAAACATTGGAAAAATACGGAATCTACTCCGGAATTTCTGGATTTTAAAATCACTGATGCCGAATCGTGGAAAGACGCAAAAGAAAGAATGACCCCATCAAGAGACAGAGTCAACTGGGATTACCTTAAGAACAATTATAAACGGAGCAGAGAAGAACTCGGGGCGTGGATTATGGGCAATCTGTGGTTCGGATTTGATGTAACACACTCGTGGTTTATCGGGACGGAAAGAGTTTTGATGGCTATAATTGAAGACCCTGAATGGTGTCTTGATATGTTTAACCGCGAGCTTGACGTATCTCTCGCCGCCCTCGACATGGTATGGGATGAAGGGTATCATTTTGACGAAGTGACTTGGCCCGAAGATTTGGGATATAAACACAATTTGTTTTTCTCAATAAATAAATATGTTGAACTCCTGAAACCGCTGCATAAAAAAGTCATAGACTGGGCGCACGAAAAAGGCGTATATGTCAGAATGCACTCGTGCGGGGATATAACCCAGTTAGTTCCGCATTTTTACGAAATCGGCATGGACGCTCTCAATCCTTTGGAAGTCAAAGCCGGAGTAAATCCTGTTGAATTAAAGAAGAAATTCGGAGATAAAATGACTTTTCACGGCGGTATAAACGCGGTTTTATGGGACGATAAAGACGCGATAACAGCGGAAATAAAAAGGGTTCTTCCGGTTATGAAAGAAAATGGGGGATATATATTCGCCTCCGACCATTCTATACCGGATTCTGTAAGTTTAGAGAATTTCAGGCATATTATATCCGTCGTCAAAGAAGTCGGAAGTTATGAATAATTACGCGCAATTTATATTTTAAGCAGGAGGAAAATTTTATGCACACTATAGAAGCTATATATGACGGAACTAATTTCAAACCAATGCCGCCCATATTCGTAAAAGAAAACTATAAAGTAGTTATAACATTCATAGAACCTGTAAAAAAAGATAGAGGAGCTAATTGATAATCCTGAAATAAATATATAATATTTGTTCGGCGTCTTTATGGGAGATAGCTATAAAAATGAATTTAGGTAAGTTGGACTTAACATTACCGCTTGGCGAATTATTAGATGTGTCCGGAAACCCCGATTTACGTAGGGGCGGATGGTAATCCGCCTGTGATTTTACGGGACGATTACCATCGTCCCCTACAGTTTCCGGACAGATCTATTGGAGATTATTAAAAATAGGGACTTTGATATTTTGCAAATCGAAGACGCTTATTTAAAAGGTCTGTCTTCGTTGCCTTATATCCACAAAGACCCTTTTGACCGTTTGATTATTTCAACAGCACTCGCTGAGGATTTAACAATTATGACGATAGACGAAAATATTCATAAGTATGATGTATCTTGGATTTGGTAGATATATTTTCCATGTTGTGTTGAATATTGAAATCTGATTTTCAGTATTTAGCCATTTAATATTATGAAAAGAAAGATAAAATATGAATATAGAAACATTGATACTTGTTTTAAATAAAATGTTTTGTAAAAATATAATTAATGCTGATTATCAAACTGAACAGTTAAAAGGCGGTTATGTAGGCGATGTGAGTCTTATTACAGGAACAGCCGAAACTGACAGTAATGAAAAATTACCATATAAAGTTGTTTTAAAAGTGCAAGAACGCTGGGAACGTATTGATGACCCTAATTCATGGCGGAGAGAATATGACCTTTATGTATCAAATTTAGATAGTATGTTCGATGAATCATTCCGTTGGGCAAAATGTTATCATGCAGAGATAAACAACGACGAAACGCAGACACAATTATGGATAGAATATATAAACGGTGTAACAGACAGAAACCTAACAATCGAAATGCTCGAAAAAGCGGCGGAAGAACTTGGACGATTTCAAGGCAGAATTTGTGCACAAAATCCCCCGATGTTACAAAATATATCTTGCTTTTCAGATTTTAGTTTTGTGAAAAACCTTTATATATTATATACTGTAAACGACTCTGTATATGATTATATTTATTCTGAAGATTGTCCAATACCGAACCATTTGCGACAAATGCTAATTGATGTTTACGGAAATTCAGAAATAATATTTGCAAATAGGAAAAAACTCCCCGTAGTGTTATGCCATCGTGACCTCTCGGCAAAAAATATGTTTTATTTTGACGGCAAAATAATATCTATTGATTGGGATTGTGCAGGATGGGGGGCTATGGGCGAGGATATTACACAACTTATACTGCCGAGTTGGTGCAGACCATATACCGGCCATACAAATATACAATATATTGATGAATGTTATCGTAAACTTATTCCGGCATATTTCAAAGGAGTTTTGCAATATCTAAATGTTCCACCGATTGAAAATTTTTATATATGGGAAATGATAATACTTAGATATGCTCATGCTTTTCCAAGTTGTTATATGGTTGCAAAATCAGACGGAGAAAAAAACGAATTAATAAATATACTTCAAAAATTGTATGACCTGAAAGATATAAAATTAAAAATATGAAATCAAAAGTGTTAGCACAGCATAAGCATTTTCTTCAGCAGAAATCGTATTCGCTAAAAATTTTTATCATATATATTTATAATACAAACAAAATAAAAAAATATAAAAGGAGAAATTTAATTATGAACGCAAAAAAATACCCGATATCTATCGCATCATACTCTTTTCACGGACTTTTCGGGGCAGGCAGAACCAACATATTCGCATATCTCGAAGCATTGAAATACAGATATAACGTGGAATACGCGGATATCTGGAGCGGCTTTTTACCAGATTTCAACGAAAATATCGACGAGGATTTACTTAAAAAAATCAAATGTTCTATGGACGAAAAAGGCATAACACTCGCAAATCTGTGCGTCGATGGTCCGCATATCTGGACTGATAATAAAGACGAAAGGGACAAACATTATAAAGGCGCACACAACTATCTTAAAGCCGGAATTATTCTCGGCGCAAAAACTGTCAGAATTGACGTCGGAGTACATCAGGATACAATCACCGACGAACAATTAGACTATGTTATTAAAGTTTACGGCGAGCTCGCCGCAATCGCAAAAGATAATAATATGCGCGTGGGACCGGAAAATCACTGGGGAGCTTCAAGAGACCCGCAAGTCCTCGAAAACATTTATAAAGGCGTGAACAGCGACGCATACGGACACCTGTTCCACTTCGGCAATTTTATAGACGGGCAAAAAGAAGCCGGTCTTGAAACCGTGCTGAAAATGGCAATGCACACCCACATTCCGGCAGATTCCATAACTTTTGCCAAAGAATATATAAGACGGTTGGTAAATGTCGGCTATAAAGGCACATTCAGCATAGAACATCACACGTCAAAACACGAATACGAGCGCGTAGCATGGCAGCTTGCGACAGTGCGCGAACTTATTACAGAGCTTGAAGAAGAAGGATTCGATAAACCCGTTTCAGGCGATTATTTCAGCGAAGTTTACAGCGGCGTAAAATAATAAATTTTTATTTTTGTTTGTAGGGACACCGACTGAGCAAAGCTCAGTATCGCCGTGTCCCTACAGTTTATTTGCGCATTTTTATTTTATTTCCCCGCAAAATCAACGACTTTGCCATATGCTTCTTTGGGTTTTTGATTGGCGTCGAAAAGCAGGGGGTAATCGTTTCTTTTTTCCGGAAAAGTGTTCAGCCATGAAGTATTGTCGGTAAGCCCCCAGAATGTTACGCCGCTTATTTTGTCTTTTTTTTCGCGCAGTAAAGCGAAAATTTCGCCGTACAGTTCCGTCTGCGAATTAATTCTGTCTGCTGGAGGTTCTGAAAAACTCATGCCGCGCTCATCCGGTTTATATACGGAAATATCAAGTTCGGTAATCTGAACAGTCAACCCTAAAGACGAAAACAAATCTATTGACTTTCTCAATTCGTTTACGTCGCAGCAGATGTTGTAATGCGCCTGAAGTCCGATGCCATGTACCGGAACGCCTTTGTTTATGAGCGATTTCAGCAGTCTGTATATCTTCTCGCGTTTTGCAGGGACTTCGGTGCTGTAATCGTTATAGAAAAGAAGAGCGTCGGAGTCGGCTTCGTGAGCGTATGCAAACGCTTTTTCGATATATTCCTCGCTTTCTGAAATCTGATAATACGGCGAATCTGTGCGCAGATATTCGTTTTCGGAATCAGAATCTGATATTGCTTCGTTTACCACGTCCCAGCAGTAAACTTTGCCCGCATACCGTTTAACTACCATGTGGATATGCTCTTTCATGCGTGAGTATAGAATTTCTTTATCTGTTTTACCCAATTTTTCGCCATTATCGTTTTCAAACAGCCACGAGCCAGTCTGATTGTGCCATACAAGCGTATGCCCGCGCATTTTCATATTGTTTGACAGTGCAAAATTAAAAACCGTATCCGCACGATCAAACGTATATTTGCCGGGGGTTGGATGAACAGATGAAAATTTCATCTCATTTTCGCATGTGATGCTGTTAAACTCAGTTCTTATTAATTCGCTTCCGAAAGATAATAATTCGGGATTTATTGCCGCTCCTATATTAAAATAATTTTTATACGCGTCCGCTATGCCGGACTTTATTTTTTTATCCATGTAATCCGCTCCTTTTTAATATAAACTTTCTATAATAATTATTTATTTTTCTGAACCAATCTTAATGCGAAGCCTCCTACCATAATGTCAAGATAAATAGACACAAGCTCGCCCTTTTCGTTAAATCTCGCGCTTTCTTCTATAAATTCGATTTGCTTTGATTTAAGATAAAAAACCGCGTATTCAATAAAATTTGTTGATATTGCTATATGCCCGTTTTTTCCGTAACTCTTTTCTTTCATAAAATGCAGAATATTGGCATTTGATATATATGTTCCGCCGTCCGATTTATTTAATCCGAATAAATATTCTATCTTACTTGAATCATTGTCCGCCCGTTCTTCGTTATCGGAGTTTATCCCAATATGCGCCAAATCAAATCCGAGCATATTTTGTATCTCTTGTTCCGTTAGATTTTTTATCTTCTCAATATTGTTATTTTTCATATATTCTTCTGACGTCGTCATTTTATTAATCCCCTCCGCTTATTCTTATAAATTTATTATATCATACCTGTCGTTTTTTAACAACAATTTTTCTATATTTTTATATTGCAATTCACAAAATATTAATATTGTTGGTATATAATTATATTATATATTCCGAAAATTTATTATAAATTTTTGTTCACAATTATAAAAGAGGTAACAAAATATGCAGATAAACAGGCTTTTTGAAATAGTTTATATGCTTATGAATAAAAAAGCTGCGACGGCAAAAGAACTGTCGGATCATTTTGAGGTCTCGCAAAGGACAATCTACAGAGATATAGATATATTGAACGAAGCCGGGATACCGGTTTATACAAATAAAGGCAAAGGCGGGGGAATAAGTATTTTGGACAATTTCCTCCTCAACAAATCCGTTTTTTCCGATCAGGAACAAAACGAAATTTTATTTGCCCTTCAAAGTTTCAGAGCGGTAAAGTACGTAAACGCAGATACTGTTCTGACAAAACTCAGCGCGATATTTAAAAAAAGCAAAGA
>WQYZ01000194.1 GCA_009780985.1 Oscillospiraceae bacterium
CCGTTTTTATCGGTGTACCAGTTACCCAAATCGTGAACGCCGCCTGTGGAGTCTTCCCACTTTATATTATATAACGTATTCGGCACAGGTTTTTTCGTCAGCGCGTTCAATTTCGTTATGATTAAGGTCGGCTTTCTGATGTCGGAAAATTCTACTCTTGTACGTTCACCATTTCGTAAGACAACGTTCTGTGAAGCAGGCAGTACAAGGTCATATCCCGGAGGCGGTGCGATTTCCTTTACTTTGTATGTGCCTTCTTCGAGTAGCCGCGACGGGTCATTATACGGGATTAATATTTGTCCGTTCACGTCTGTGACCAAATCCTGAAACAAAATTTCGTCGCTTTTGCTAATCTGAAAGTGAGCATTTGCTAAAGGTTTCCCAGTTTTGCTGTCGAGCTTTACTATCAGCAATTCGGGACGTTTCAGATTATAGAAAGTCTCGGTTACGTCGTCGTCGCCTTTTAAAATAACTGTTCTGACTTCGGTGTTCAAGACATATCCGTCTTTTGTAGCAGTTTCTTGTATGTGATATTCGCCCGGTAGTAAATCGGTGATTCTAATTTTACCATCTGAACCAGTAGTAAGCGTTTGGTCGTAACTGCCGTCTGTTTTCCATATGCGGAAAGTTACAGCCGATAATGGCAGTGCATTACCGTTACCATCGCCGCGTCGGTCGTACTTTTCTATAGTCAGTTTCGGTTTTTCGGCATCGACAAATGTGACAGTTTTGCGGGTATTCGGCTCCAAAATGACTTCTTGCGAATTATTATCAGATAAAAGATAGTGTTCGGGAGCATTTTTTTCCGTGACAATGTATCTGTCGGGCTCAAGCGGATATAATGGACTGTCATACGGAATGACGATTTTGCCCGATGAATCCGTCGTTAATTCATATTCGGTCGTCGTTCCCGCACGTTTTATCGTGAATACTGCACCTGATAGCGGTTTGCCTGCGCTGTCTGTTTTTACAATTTCCAATTCGGGGCGTTTATCGTTCGTGAACGGTACAGTTACCATTTTGCCGTTTTCAAGCAACGCCTCTTTGATTGTTGTATCAAGCAGATACCCGCGAGGTACGGCAACTTCGCGAATAGAGTACGTACCTGCTTCTAAGGGAAAATCGGCGTTATCCCATTCGAGAACGATTTTGCCGCCTACAGTCGTCGCCGAATGTTTTGTTTCAGTGCCGGATTTCCATATTTCAAATGTTACGCCGTCAAGCGGATTGCCGTCGTTATCTGTTTTAGTTATTGTTAATCCCGGTTTCTTAGGGTCAACGAAAACGACTTCGGACAGGGTATTACCGACAAGCATGACTTCCTTGACTTCATCGGACAAAACATATCCTGCAGGTACGTTGATTTCCTTAATAGAATATGATCCCTCGTTAAGCGGGTAATTAGTGTTATCCCAAGCAATGTTGATTTCGCCATTGCTGTCAGTTTTCGCCGAAAATTTTTCCTGTGTGCCAGATTTCCAGATTTCAAATTCTACATTGGCTAAATGGTTGCCGTCGGGGTCTTTTTTGATTATTTTTAGTTCGGGTCTGCGTTTGTTGTCGAATTTAAGTTGGATTTCCTGCGTTTCTTTGCCCGTGACCTCGAAAGTTTGATTAGCAGGCGTCGCAGGGTCGATTATATAGCCGGGAGCCGGATTGACTTCCGAAACCGTGTACCAGCCTGGAGATAACGGTCCGAAGCAAATCATACCATCGGCGTTACACGGAGTTTTGCATAGTCCGCAATCTGAAGAACATTGTGATTCGCCGGTAATGCCTGTGTATATAGCAGAAGTCTCGTCTTTTCTGCTCAATTTGAACTGTGCGCCGTTTAACGGCTCGTTTGTTTTGCTGTCGTATTTGTACACGTGAACGCAGGTCATCTGGTTGTTCACAAATTCGACAACTATCGGATTATCTTCCGTAGCCGTTTCTGGGTCGATATAGACCGATTTCGGTGCAGTATCGAGGATTAACGGCTCAGACACATATACTTCCGTTATTTTATATGAGCCTTTCGGAATGTCGGTAATTGTATAATATCCGTCGCTGCCGACCGTTACAGTAGTGGTATATGTTCCGTCGATTTGCTCTATCAAAAATTTTGTACCCGGCACTGGTTCTCCGGTCATACCGTTGATTTTGCCGATTTTCAGCGAGCCTGTTGTCGGCGCTTCCGGAGTTGTCGGTTGGGTTGTTTCGGGCTGGGTAGTAGGTTCTGTCGGTGTTTCCGTCGTTTCAGTAGGCGTAGTGCTATATGTAGCAGTTGCTTCCGTGTTTTCAAATACGAACGGCGCGGCAGTCAGTACATAATTCTGCGTACCCGGCACGGTTGTTGCACCGTACATTATTACATTGTTTTCGACTTCACCTTTTATATCAAGCGTTACCGAACCGGACGATGTTATACTACTTTTCGGGATTATTACTTTAAATTTATCGCCTGAAGCAAATGTTGTTTTCGGATTGCCGTTTATATCAACAATTTGTGCTCCCGTTGGCGCAGTACCTTTGAAAGATACGCTATATCCTTTGATTGTGACGTTTGACGTAACAGTATATTCCTTAACGAGATTATCTCCATCTTCCGTCATCGTATTGCCGCCAGTTGCTGTGACTGTTACAGTCGGTGCAGGTGCTTGCGTACCAGTGTACGCCATTCCTGCGGCGTATATCACTTTTGCCGCCGCCAACGCTCTCGCTCCGCTGTCGTCCGTAAATGTCAGATCGTTCATAGCCCATCCTTTGAGATATGCTTTTATGGCGATTTTCGTGGCGAGATTTGCTTCCCAATCGTTGCTTACACCGAGTTCGGACAAGGATTTATACGGGTATCCGGCGAGTACCATGCCGAGTATCTTGCTGTCGATTGTAGTGTTAGACATAGTTACGTCGTAAGTGCCGCCTTTTTCGGCGACTCCTGGCAGGTCAGGGTCAACGCAGTAAGCGGGGTACTCGTTGCCATCGTCGCCGACATAATATGCGTCCGTCGTCGGAATCGGCAACCCGTTGTGTGCTATCGGAATATGATTTCCTGCTTCGTCGTGACTTAAAATTGTTAATGTTCCTGTAGTGCTAATACTTTCAGAAGTGGGACTGATACTTACTGCTGACGCTTCCAGAATACTCGCATTCGTTGTCAGTTCCCAGTTACCAGTGATGCTTGTCATATCGCCCAACGCATTGCGAGCATCAACGTCGTTGAAATGCCACCATTCCGCAGCAAACGGCGTCAATCCTGTGTCTGTCATATATTTTTGCAGCCGCTGACAATCTGCGTTGCCCGCAAATGCGTCAGTTTTCGTATATGACTGCCACGCTGTTTTGTCGTATATCACCATTCCGCTCTGGTATTTATATATGGCAGAATCTACAGTCAAATCATGTATCGGCGTTATCATAGAGCAATTCATAACATTTAGATCTGCTATTTTATATGCAGGATTCGACAAAGTGATGAACGAAATCGAGTTCACTTTTGCCAAACTCAAATCGACCGCGTATCCTTCTTGGTGATTCGACTTACCGGGAGCAATGAACCAACTCGTCGGGTAATCGCCTCGAATATCGGCGGTAACAAGTGGGCTGTATGCGGTATATATTTTATTCTGCGCATATGTCGGTCTGTATGCTTCATAGATAACAAGCGTATAATCATCCGCCAACGCCGCTTTTTGCGCCGCCGCGATTTTTATCGCCGTGTCGAATAAAACCGGTACGAGGAACTCGCTTTTGCCAAGTCTCGGATTGCTCTTCTTAGATGTTCCGTACTGATACAGCGATTGTCCGGTGATTCCGGCGATATTCGCACCTCTTATCTTGAATAGCGACCCATAGGAATTTGTGATGTCATATTTGATAGACGGCACAACATCTGGCAGATTTATTATACAGAATGTTTTATTTACGGTTGTCTCCGTGCCATTCTGTAATTTTACTTTTAAATTCGTGCCTTGTTCTTCAAGGATTGTAAATGCTGTGCCTGCCGATATACTGCCGACATCTTTGACTAAACACCCTGTTGAACCATAGAGCGGCAACTCGAAATTGTGTTCATAGTACATCATACCGCTCACCGCCGCAGATACGCTCATCAACGGTAATAACGGCAGTATTATGATGATTGCCAACAAAAAGAATATTATTTTGCTGTTACTTATTTTTTTCAATAAATTACTCATATTATTTTTTACCTCGATAAATTATTTTTGTTTTATAAATACAAAAAACGGCGTAAAATCGCCGTTTTGAGTTTATGATGTATCGTACATAACATTTCTCCAACTTTTTTAAATATATATTTTACGTTCTCGCAGTCATGAGCGACCAATATATAACACCGTTCTCCCCGGTTACCGTGCCGACACCGATGAATTGCGGATAATCAGCGACTATGATTGCATTATGACCGGGCGAATTCAGCCATGCTTCGACTACTGCGGCGGACGTTTTCTGCCCAGCCGCCAGGCACTCACCCGACCATTTCAGCTTTGTCGTGAATTTTTCTAACATCTCCGACGGTGTGCCGTATTTTTCCGACGTGTGTCCTGCGTATTTATATGTTGCCTTGTCTATCGCTTTCAAGCGGCACACCTCGTCCAAAACTATATTCCGTTTCAATTCTTTCAAGCCGTTTGCTACCCTCACTTCGTTCACAAGCCTGATAACTTCGGTCTTTTCAGATTCGCACCGTGCCGCTTCGATGAAATTATCATCGCTCAAAACCGCCGTAATATCTGAGTTTTTGTCGATACTTATTTTTGCTCCGAGAGTGGTCTCGATAAAATCTGCGGGAATAAATAGCCGATTGTTTACGATTGTTGCGGGGACAGTGAAGAACACGGGGAAATACGCGCCGTTCACGGTTATGTTCATGTCCGATAGCAGTCTGTTCCAGAACTGCCCTGCGAGCGGCTTCTTCCCCATAAATACGTCGATTTCAAGGTTACAAGCGTTAGATTTATAGATTGCTGTCGCGGTTTTGGATTCGTCGTCCCACTCGATTTTCGCTCCGAATGTCTCAAAAAAATCCCTGAACGGGAGCATGATATGCCCGTTTTGCACGAACGGAGCGACGTCGCAATCATTGCTGTAAATCGTGAATGTATTATACGCATCCAAGTCGTCAGCATCAAACGCGAATGAAACAAAATTGAACAGCGGAAGCAATATCAGAATTGCCGCCGCCGTTGAGATGATTTTTATAATATTTTTTTTACACATAGACTACACAACCTCCTCACAACGTACATAAATTCGCATACCTGCGACGTTTTGGACGCAGGTATAAAGTGATAAGATGTTTTTTTCTGACCATGCCAAACCCGATGTATCAGTTTCTGCGATTTGCGTTTTTTCCGTAACTTTATACGTTCTTACGCCATATTTTGTGGTATAGACGACCTTATCCCCTATATTTATGTCGGCAAGGAATCCAAAATTGTTTTCAACGCCTCTATTGTGCGCGGCGATGGCGCAGTTTCCGTCCCAGGTCGATGTGCTGCTGAAATGCCCCGCTCCGAGCAGCATATTTTCGAGCGTCTCGCCCTCGTACACTTTTATTGTTTTGCCGAATCGGGGGAATTCTAATGTGCCGATTGAGCCGTCACTATAATATATAGGAAGAATTTGCACGGGAGTATCACTGTAAACCGATGTTGACGCTGACGTTTCCTCGTTTGAAATTGTGGGTGTGTCGGGTAAATTTGCCGTTGTACTGTCATTCGCCGACGATGTGTAACTGCTGTAAGTCACGTTTGATGTCGTAGCCGTTGACGATTTATCTGGTGTGTGGTACAGACTCGACAAGTCTGTCGGAATATCGCCGCTGAAAATGCCATACGGCGGCGGAGAGTATGCGACATCTTTATTACTGCGGACATTCTCATTTTGGTTTGTTGCGGTGATTTCGTCGCTTTGAGTGGACTTATCGAATTTTGTTTTGCTGTCTGGTCCGCTCGAAAAAGTGTAATTATATGCGAATGTTGAGATTGACAACTGCGATAGTAAGATGAATGTTGCGATGATTCTTATGATTTTTTTCATAAATTTGAGTTCCTTTCTTGAAATTTTACAAAAAAATATATAAAAAGATTAAAATATAAAGTACAATAAATAATATAAATAAAAGTTTCTTCATCAGTTTCAATATTGTCGCAGAAATTTGAGAATTTGTATTTTGGCGAGGCGAACCACTTGAAAACAAAAAGACTTTCGCAAACATATGTTATTATTTCACTATTGTGTTTTATCTTCCTGTGGACCATTGTGACCGACGCATGGCACTATTCTACATATTTTTTCCCCCATAATCCATCATTGGGCGCATATATCTACGCGATTATAAGCCGTGCTATATGGGTTATTCCCGCAATTATTCTGCTCGTGTTGTTTTCAAATAGTCTGTCTATTGCCCCAAAAAAGTTGCTGACGAATCTATCGCACAGCAAACTGTTCTACATCATCATTTGTTTATCAGCCGTATATTGCGCTACTTCTATGTTTATCGTACACGGCGGATTTTGGTTCAATGCAAAAGAATCTATAATATGGCTCCTTGTTAAAATGCTGACAGTAGGTATCGTTGAGGAAACTGTATATCGTGGTTGGGGATACAACGCCCTTGCGTCTTTGACATCCAGTAAAAAAGCGATTGCAATTTCTACCGGCTTATTCGTCATACTTCATTGGCCCGCCTATTTTATCGGCTTGATCTTAACGGGGTCGTTTAGCTGGTCAGGCATATTATCTCAGAGCGGAGTTGCTATTATATGGGGCATTATTGGTTGTAATTTACTGAAAAAAGACCAATCCATATGGAGTCCCATATTGGCGCATTCATTTTACGACTTTATAATTACAATGTTTGTAGGATAATGTAATGAAGATAATAAGCAGAACCGATGTTAAATTACGAATCACATTAAAAGCTCACATCAAACTGATACTCGCTACCATCGTAGTTTGCTATATGCTTTAAATGTTATGGCTGTATATCATATACAAATAATTGCGTAAATAAAATGATTATCGCGAAATTTTTAATTATTTTATCATTGTGTGTCATCATTCTTTTTAACTTTGTTCTTATAGTAAAAATAACAGCTGATAATTCCGACTATCAAAATGATAATTATTATAATGATAGCAGTCGGATTAAACGGTTTTGTTGTTTTCACTTCTGGTAAAACCGTCAGCATTTCCGTAGTTGTCTCAATTCCGGTTGTGGCTTCGATTGTCGTTGTAAGTGTCGTTTCTGTTGGTATTTCCGTTGTTGTCGTAGGCTCGGTGACGATTTCAGATGTCGTTGTTTCCTCGACCGTAGGCGGAATAATTTTTGTACCGATAAAAGTAGCAGTATATGTTGTTTTACCCGTGACTGTTTTACTCACGATTCCGTTATATTCTGCTGTTACCGCATATCCAGTGACTACAGATTTATAAGCCGTACCGGTATATGTCGCCGTTGCAATGTAACTGTCTGGGATTGCGTCATAATCAATCGCAACACTTGACTGCACCCGCCATGAAACATTTGATAAAGTCAAGGTTCTGCCGTATTTATCAACGATTGATTTTGGAATATATGATGAATCATTTGACGAAAGGCATGGATATTCGCGGGTTTCGGAAATTGTATAAGCTACACTCCTTATACCTGATTGCTCAACTGTGATACTATTTACATCAAGCGTCAAAGCCCCGGTAAAACCGTCGCTATTGTATTCTTTCGTTAGTGGTAATAATTTCAGAATCGCATCAAAATCTTTTGTCTGCGAATCAACGCTGATAGTCTCTGTATGATTTTGCTGCTCTGTTTTAATGTTATCTTTTTTTGTAATATCGGAAAGTTCATATAGATAACCACCGCGCTCAAAGTTATCGCGGGAGATGTCGGCTGGCTTTTCATATTGCGATAATTCATATGTTTTTATAATCTCATGCTGACCCCCAATGACATTTTCCGTCACGCTGACCGGATAAAGTTTTGGTGCAGAAACTATAGATTTTGCCGTAGTAGTCGGCACTTCCGTCGTTGTTTCTGTAGTCGAATTTGGTATAACTACCGTGATTACTGCGTCGTTCGCGCTAACTGGAATTATAAATGATATAAAAATTATTATAAATAAAAGTATTTTTTTACTCATCACTATCACCGTCCTCGCCGTTTTCAAAACCTAAATCGTCGTCAGATTCGGCGGTTTCATCAGGATTATCATCGTAATCTTCGTCGCTGTCGGAGGTTTTCTTTTTGTTTTTATAAATTTTAAAATAATATCCCGCACCGCCGACGCCCAAAACCGCAATTATGATAAATATAACTGTTCCGGAATTCATACCGCCAGTTTTCTCTTTGGTGTCGGAAGCGGCAGTAGTCGCCGGATTTGTCTGCGTTATCGTAGTGATTTGTTCTGTCTTCGTATTTCCTATCGTTTTACCGTTCTTTTGTGCAAGCGCAATCAAATCGTCCTCTGAAACGGCGTTCAGAAGATATACATTGTCGGAATTACGCTGTCTGTCAATAATCAGATAGAAAACATTGCCGTCGTCAGTTGTGATTGAAAAAAACTCCTTACCGTCGCCGTCCGTGACGTTATCCATGACTGTGCCGCTTCCTGCTGGCGTGAACGGCTTTCCAGTCGGTATAGCTTCTTCATCAGCCGTTTGGGTTGTTTCAACCGGTTTTATTTCCAATGTTA
>WQYZ01000195.1 GCA_009780985.1 Oscillospiraceae bacterium
AATATTTGTTTTATGGATAATATGAAGTAAAGAAGATGTGTATTTTATTTATCTGTTTCTTTTATTGAAAGATTTTATTGATGCAAATACGATACCTGACGATAATATTAAAAGCATAAAAATAATTATTCCTGCATCTCCCGTAGCTGGAGCTATTATATTGACACTCGTATTTTTTTCAAGGGCAGATTCAAGCGTACCTGATGAATTAACTTCAAGCGCGCTAAATAGCACGCCGCCTTTCGGGAATACTGTTTTGATTATGTGTGTGCCGAATGTTAAATCAATGCTGCCTACCGGGTATAAATCATATACCCCGCCTGTAGAATCGGCAGACGCTCCCACAAACACATCGTCAATATAAATTTCGATATTGCCCGAATTGCCCGCGTCAGATGCCAGCCATGCGGCAAAACTGTATGTCCCTGCCTCCATCGCCTCGACAGTATACTGCACCCATTCGCCAGCGTCTATACAGCAAATATCGTCGCCGAATCCGCTCGAGCCGACTTCGGTTTGAGGTCCCCTCTTCTCTTCCATTTCGGGTCTGACTATATAGCGTGCGTATTCCGCCCCGTGTTCTTCGTAACTGTCGGGGTCGAAATCAACGGCTGTGATTATTGTCCTGCCTGACCCGATTTTAAAGTTTTTCGGCGTCCATGCCTCTTCGTTTTCAAATGGACCGCCCGGCATGGACGTAAATCCTTTAACTGTTATATTGTTTTGTCAAGATAATCTGTTGTAAAATTAATATTTAGGCTGTATAATTATAATATAATTTACAAAACGGGGAGTAAAAATGCGACTTATTATAGCAGAAAAGCCGTCAGTCGGACGCGAACTGGCCGGCGTAGTTGGCGCGAAAGAACGTAAAGACGGATATATTTCGGGCAACGGATATATCGTCACATGGGCGATAGGTCATCTGACCGAACTTGCGGCACCGGAAGAATATGATGAAAAATTCAAGGCGTGGAAACTCGAAACATTGCCGGTGATACCTGACAGATTCAAGACTGTGGTATCGAAAAGCACATCGCAGCAGTACAAGATAATAAAAGATTTGATGAACGGCGGCGAAGTAACGGAAATAATATGCGCTACGGACGCAGGGCGCGAGGGGGAACTCATATTCCGCCGGATATATGAAAAAGCAAACTGCCGCAAGCCCGTGAAACGCCTGTGGATTTCAAGCATGGAGGAAAAGGCAATAAAACAAGGGCTTGCCTTGATGAAGGACTGGAGCGATTATGACAATCTGTACTATGCGGCGGATTGCCGTCAGCGTGCGGACTGGTTAGTCGGAATCAATTTAACCCGTATGTACAGCGTACTGCACGGACGGACGTTGAATACAGGCAGGGTGCAAACGCCGACGCTCGCACTGATAGTGAAACGTCAGGCAGAGATAGAAAACTTCAAGCCGGAGCTGTATTACAGCCTCACCGCCAATCTCGGCAGCTTTTTGGCGTACACAAAAGTGAACAGCAAAAAAGAAGCGGAGGATATAGCCGAGCGGAGCAAAGGCACAAACGCCGTAGTAAAGAGCGTGGAGAAACAGAAAAAACGCGAAAATCCGCCGCCGTTGTATGATCTGACGGCGTTACAGCGCGACGCGAACCGTTATTTCGGCGTGTCCGCGCAGCAGACGCTCGACACTATGCAGAATATGTACGAACGCCAGCTTGTGACATACCCCCGGACGGATTCGCGCTATATCACGTCAGATATGGAAACGTCAACGAAATCTCTGATAGAAAATCTGCTCGGTGCGGGCGTGTATGATAACATAACATCTGAACGATATAACAAAGAGAAGATAACCGTCAAACAAATCGTGAACGATAAAAAAGTCACAGACCACCACGCCATACTGCCGACTGCGAAAGTGACGGCGGCGGCATATAATAGCTTATCTCCAGTCGAAAAGAAAATACTGACGCTTATCATATACAGGCTTATTATCTCTGTATATACCACGCATATCTATATGGCGACGAAAGCCGTGCTTGATATAGTTGGCGTAGAATTTACGGCTACGGGCAAGGAGATATTAGATTATGGTTACAGGACGGTTGAAGAAAAGATGAAATCGGCATTGAAAGACGGTACAGACAAGGCAAAACGCACAGATTCGCTGGTTGATGTTATATTGCCCGAAATGAAAGAAGGAGACGTTTTTCCCGTGCAGGATATGACATTTGAGGAGAAACAAACGCAACCGCCGCGTCCATATACAGAAGATACATTATTAGCGGCGATGGAAACGGCTGGCAAAACGATAGACGACGCCGAACTGCGCGAAGCGATGAAAGACAGCGGGTTAGGTACTCCTGCGACGAGAGCGTCAATCATAGAGCATATCATCAAGTGCGGATATATGAGCCGTGAATACAAAAATCTTATTCCGACGCAGGCTGGTAAAACATATATCTCGTTAGTAATCGACAAAGTAAAAGAGCCAGAAATGACGGCGGAATGGGAAAAACAATTAGCCGATATACAAAAGGGCAAATTATCAGGCGAAATATTTATGAACGGCATAGCCTGTTTTCTGAAAGAAATAATCGGAGAAACGAAAAACAAGCCGGCAAGTGAAAACAGCGAGCCGGTATTCAAGTTCACAAAAGAGATAGCGGGCGTGTGTCCGAGTTGCGGCAAAAACGTTTTAGAACAGGTAAAATGCTATTCGTGCGAAAGCGGCAAAAACGGCTGCGGGTTCGTGATATGGAAGAAAATAGCGGGAAAAACAATCAGTTTGCCGCTGGCGAAAGTATTGCTGGCAAAAGGCAGAAGCAGGGCGTTAAAAGGATTCAGAAGCAAAGCGGGCAAGCCGTTTGAAGCAATGCTGGTTATCACTGAAAAAGACGGCGCGAAGCAGGTTTCTTTTGAATTTTCGAATAATATAAAAGAAGCTGTGGAAAGTAAAGATTAATCATAACACAAAAAACTCCTCTAAAACGGATGTTTTTTGAAATAAACTTTCTCTTTCCAATATTCGTAAGAATAATTACAAAGTTATTCACACCTAACCCTACGTTACAATATTTCTTAAAGCTCTCAAATTACTGCTGATTCCGTCATTATTCGTTACTATTTCTAATGCGCCGTATAAATTCAGAACGTCTTTAAAGTGGTTTAACAATTTTGAAAAATCTACTGTGCCATCTCCTATTGCCAAATGCGTACCTTTTCTGACGTCTACGTTTCGTAGCGCGTCGCTTATATGCAAACCTTTTACATTTTTATCGCCTAAAATATTGATTATTTCATCTTCCGAATAGTTATCATAATAATTGTGCGAAATATCAATAAGCACGCCTAAATCCGGGTGTTTATCAATGAACCTTTCATATTCGTGCAACCCGTCAAATAAAAAATATACGCCGTAGTCATGTGATTCCATTGATAATGATATATTTGAACGCAACGCTTCTTTTTCCCATGGCATTATTGTTTTATCAAAGTATTCCTCGCTTATTTTCCTTTTATCGGGAGTAAATCCTTCCGCGTCCACGGGAGGGTGGATTGAAATATCGTGAAAATTATGTTTAGCGGCGATCTTAAACGCGCTTTCTAATTTTTTATCAAAAGCTTCGCAATCTTTTTCATTGGTAAATCCATTATGTCCGCCCAAATGTAAAGTGAATTTTAAATCCCCGAAATAATCAGGAATATTGTTTAAGTCAAGTTTAAATTCTTCAACATATAAATCAGTGCCGATGTTTGAACCAATTTGAATACCTTCAAAACCATAGGCTTTAGCGATGTCATATAAAAATTTCCACCTGTCGGATTCATGAGCGATGCTTTTAATTTTTTCCTCATTTTCGTTTCCTATACTTTTCATAGCAAAATACATAATTTTTTCTCCATTTACTTATTAAAAATATATAGTTGCCGGGAATCCCAGCCAATATGTTGCAGGTGGTATTCTATACATTCGTTTTTTATTCTTTCATACGTTTCGGGAACTTCTTTTTGGAGTTCAGGCGCCATCGTTATAAGTTCTACAAAAACTCCGCGAAAAAGATTTTTATTAGTTTCAGTTAAATCGACCGTTTTTAAAGAAATATTATTGTTTTGTCCCCATATAATCACTTGATTGCTGTCTTTCCCGCGAAAGATAGCCAATTTACCGCCGGGTTTAAGAACAGTCCAGCATTTATCCAAAAGCGCATATAATTTGTCATCGGTTCGGGTAAAATGCAGCGAATCGCAGAAACATATCAAATCAAACGCCGCCGTTTCAAACGAAACTGCGCAGCCGTCGCCGCAAATAAAATTAAACACAGAATTACTTGAGAAAGTCTTTTTTGCATGGGCGATTGAACCTTCGTCAAAATCGACAGCCGTAAGCCGGGCGTTATAATGCTCAGCAATTTCGGCTCCTATATAACCCGCCCCACAGCCCATATCTAAAATATGCGAATCGTGAGGCAAATCCACCTCGCGGTATAATAGACGTGTCCTACAAGTTGCAAAAGGGAAAGAAATATGGTAAAATGCCAGTATGGATAATATAAAACGAATAAAAAACTTAAAAGAAGAAAAATATCAGGTGTTATTTGGTATACGGAAAGCAACATTTGAAGCAATGCTCGCGATACTGGAACGCGCATATAAGGAAATGCGCAAAAAAGGCGGGAAAGAGCGTCAACTGAGCGTACTGGATATGCTGATAATAATGTTAGGGTACTATCACGACTACCGTACCATGGAAAACATAGCGTTTGATTACGGAGTTCATAAGCAGCGGATAAGTGAAGCTGTGATATGGGTTGAAGAAACGCTGATTTTAGATGGTACATTTGCCCTGCCGCCGAAGCGCGAACTGAAAGAGGCAGACACAGAAGTAACCATAGCGGTGGCAGACGTGACGGAGTGCGAGACAGAACGCCCTAAAAAAAACAGTCGGAATCCTACTCAGGCAAGCAGAAATGCCACACAATCAAAGATTTAATAGTGATGAATGGACAGAATGGCGAGATAGTTTTCGTCAGCGAAGCCAAAGCGCAGTGCATGATTTCGAAATGTACAAACTGAGTGGTCTTCGTCTGCATGATGACATTTTGTTTGTTGGTGACAGCGGTTTTCAAGGTATAGGTGATATACACTTATTCAGCGTAACGCCGTTCAAGAAGCCCAAAGGCGGGCAACTCACTGAAGAACAGAAAGAGTTCAACCGCAGTTTAGCCCAGTATAGAATCCGCATTGAACACGTAAATCGCCGCATCAAGTGTTTCAAGATTTTCCAGCAGCGTTACCGCAACAAGCAACGCAGGCATTTGATTCGTTTTATGCTAATTGTGGTATTTACAACTATGAATTACGGTTGTAGGACACGTCTAATATTTCCAGTTCTTCCATTGTAACGCAGCCAAGCTGTTTTAAGTCTTTGCCGTAAACACGCCTGCACCATTCCCCGTATGTGGGGCTTTCATAATATTTTTCAAACATAAATTATTCCTATCTGATTTTTATTGTTATAGCCGTTGTTTATTTTAGAGTATACACTCTTACGCAGCGTCAAAGTCAATGTCTAATTTGTAAAAATTTTTCCCATTCCTCTATCAACTGTGTAATCGACTGCTGACGGTCAGATTTTGCGTCGCTCACGGCTTTTGTGACTACTGTATATGATTCAGGACTTAATTGCCATGCCTCCGGCGAACGGTCATAATTTGAAAATAACATGAAAGCTGTCGCTCCCATTCTGTACACATTCGTAGCTTCGTCCAATACTCCGGCAATTCGCTGCTCCTCCGGCGACATAAGCATCCAATCGCCCAACGATTTACCGAGACCGTTGATATATGGCTGCTTGGCGTAAAAATCTATATCGCAGATTTTGACTTCTCCGGTATCGAAATTATACAGAGTGCTGTAATCGTTGAAGTCCACCGCTACATAACCGCATTTCGCCGCATACTCATGAAACTGTAAGATTCTTTCATATATCGAGACTTTTTTATCTTTCGGCAGAGCTGAATATTTTTCATGGAGCTGCGGGATTTCAACGCTGAAACTTTCGCCGTCAAACCAGTCGAACACCGAAATATATCCTCCGCCGACTTCTTTCGCCTCAATAAGGCGAATCAATAAAGGGTGCGCCATATCAATATATTTCGGAACGGCGGCTTTAATTCTGTCGACGGCGTCCGGGATATGTGAGTGCTGATGATGTCTCATTGTCTTTACACCTGCAAACTTTATAAAATATCTATGTTCGCCGTCTGATACGCCGTAGCAGATACAGCCGGAATCTTGATTATCGAATACTTTGAACACTCTCCCATATTCTTTCAGAAACGAAAAGTCGAATGGTTCGCTTGTCCTGCACGGGAGTCCGTCGATATATTGCGTAACGATTTCATTGCTCATGATTATAATTCCTTATTTGTATGATGATACCATATTATACTATAAAATTTACAGACAGTAAAGTAAATTATGACGGTTTATTAAATTATTCTTTTATTTCTCAAAATACACAGTTCATGTGCTGACATCATAATCAATCGGCAACATATCCGTATATTCAGTAAATAATGTCACCTGCTCCATATTCTGCATGAACACGAATTCGTCAGACCATAGTTTTGTCCGCAAGTGCGGGCTGTCAAGCATATTGTCGCCGTAATACTTTCCGTTACAAGTGATAAAATATTTGCTTTTTGATAAGGAAACGTGCATATACTTAAGGTTATCGTATGTCAGACGCGCAAATTTCCGCGCCGCGATTATCTTTTTCGCGCTGGTGATTCCGATGCCGGGGATTCGCAGCAGCGTCTCATAATCCGCAGTATTTATCTCAACCGGGAACATAGCGATGTTCCGCAGCGCATACCCTGCTTTCGGGTCAACATCAAAGTCAAGGTTCGGCGAATTTTCAGGCAGTATTTCGTCAGGGCTCATACCATATAATTTAACGAGCCTGTCTGCCTGATATAACCGCCTTCCGCGCCATTTCGGTGTTTTGTAACCGCCCATATCAGCCGCGTCGAACGGCGAATAATATACCCTGCGCAAATCAAACTTTTTGTACAGCGAATCTGCCAGAACCGTAATTGTCCTGTCGGTTTCGCCCATTGCGCCGACCATCATCTGAGTAGTCTGTCCGGCTGGAGCAAATGACCTGCCTGTGTCCGAACGCGCTTTTATGCCCTTGCTCGGACTCAGTTCGGCGATAAAATCATTCACAGCCGACATCGGCGATATTATATTATTTCTCGTCTTCTGTTTCGCTAAGATTTTATACCCGTCGCTGTGCGGCAGTTCGATGTTGACACTCACTCTGTCTGCCAGAAACCCCAGCTGTCTGATGAGCAGAGGGTCTGCTCCGGGCATTATCTTTGCGTGGATATATCCGTTGTAGCCGCGCTTATGCCGCAAGACTTTCAGCGTGTCGATTATCAGTTCTTCGGTGTAGTCGGCGTTTTTGCATACAGCAGACGTTATGAAAACGCCGTGACCGCATTGGTTTGCCGTGACAAGAGCCATATCTGCGATTTCTTCGGAATTATGGGTATATCTTCGTTTATCTTTGGAGCAGCGGCAGCCGCAGTAGGCACAGTTGAACGAGCAGTCGTTTGACACGAACACTTTCGGTACAGTCGGCGGCGACGGTTTCGATTTTATATTCGATATACTTTTCCCGATTGCTACCAAGTCATTGTCGTGCGCACCTATACTGTAATCACCCTGCGCGGCTTTATCGCTGTCGGCTATGTCAAAGGAGGCGTCTTCGCGCATGAGCGACAGTTTTTCCTCGACGGATATGTTTTTTGGTATTATTATGTTTGACATATAATCCCTTTCATGTTCATTAAAATATTTCTGAATGTTTTCCAGATTATTACAAAGTTATTCACAAATTAGCTAACACGTTTATTTTTCGTTATGTTATGATATAAACAAGGATTACGTAACCTTTAAAAATAAATATAAAATTAGGCGCCTGATAAAATTAAAAATAATTCAGGAGGATTTATGCTAAACGAAAAAATCATTGAAACAATAACTATTGAGGAAGTTGACTTTATTATCATTGAAAAAGCAAAAACAATATATGCAGGCTCTTATTTTGTCGCTCCGGACCTTAACTCCGAACCAGACATAGACGCGAGCTGGCAGTGGTTCCAAGACAATAAAAATAAAATCATTGACAGTATTACACCCGATTGCATGATATGTCTAAGCATTGATTACGCACTTGACCGTTCAACGGCGGAAAGACCGTATGCAATGCTTCACGGACAGGAAACGAGCAATCCCAATCAGCCAAAAGACGTTCATGTCATAGAATCTGAACCCACAATGCTTATCAAAGTAAAATCCACAAACGCGGCATGGGCGTTGACTAAAAAGCTGACAGGGTTAGACAGTCCGTGGCATAACGCGCCGTTATTTACGCTTATACGCACTATTTTCGAGGGAGACAAATATAGTTATACATTTAATGGGTGCAGACAAAAAGGAAACGAAGAAGCAGAATATTTTTATTTTAACGGTGATATATATGTGACTGTTCCGGTAAAAAGAAAAAGCTAAAGTCAATCTGTATTGAAATAAAAAACCACCTCAACAGGAACGAGAAATCGTTCCTGTCTTTTTTTATCTCTCTTATTACTATAATACCATTCGGAATATATATTTGTCAAGATGTTTTTACT
>WQYZ01000196.1 GCA_009780985.1 Oscillospiraceae bacterium
CGTAAAACATTGTTTCTACATTTGCTGACATAATATTATCCTCCTGCGATATTAGTAATTTTATTTGGATTTTTATATCTTACAGGAATAATATATAGACAAAATACTTAATAATATCGGATAGTGCCAATATTATCAAGTATTTTTATTTGTTGAATCGTTATTATTAAAGATTTTTTATGTGTTTACCTTGTTTTTTACAAAATAACCTTGAAAAAAATCGCGTTGTATGCTATAATATGACAGAATAAAGGTTACTTTAAAAGAGGTCTAAATGGATAAACACATAAATGATTACTTTCAGTTGGTTTGTGAGGCGTACCGTCTCGGAAACATCGAATCATCATACAATCCCCCAATAATCTCTCTGCTGACACAGTTCGGATGCAACGCCCGCGATTTGTCTGGGGAACGCGCCAATCAAGCCGGAGAAAATATTGATATAAAGCTGTGGCGCGGCGGCACAGACATAACCGAAACAGAACCGTTCGCCGGGGTTGAAGTCAAGAAAGTCGGCGGTATTGATGTTCGCGCCAGAAGCCAAATAAAAAAAGAAGCCGCTCTATACGGCTATGCGATATTGACAGACAATCTCGTCTGGGAATTTTGGCGCGCAGGTGAGGAGACTATGTATTCCGGCGTCAGACTTATAGAACTGGCTGACGGCAAACTCGTACTGAAACAAGAGAGCATCGAGTTGTTCATAAGCCTTGTCGAGGACTTTCTTCTGCAAGACCCGACGCAGATACGCTCGTCAAACAAATTAGCTGAATATATGGCGATACACGCTAAAACAATCCGCTCCGTGATAGTGGGTATACTCAAAGACGACGGCGAGGGATTTCCGCTCGTGGACGAGCGGCAGAAAAATCTACCAATGTTTCCTGAGCTGTACGGGTTATACAGCAAAATCAAAGAGGATTTGCGTCCGGCTATAAGCACCCGCAGTTTCGCGGATATGTACGCACAGACGATTGTATATGGATTATTTATTGCCAGATACAATGACCCCACGCCCGAATCTTTCGACAGATACGAGGCTATCGGACGGTTACAGAAAGAATCTGCGCTTCTTAACAGGTTCTTCAATCATATAACGACAAGCACAGGCAAAATGCACCCGACCCTCGACGGCGTAATAGACAAGCTGTGCGCGTTATACAAAACCTGCAACATATCAGCGTTGTTGGATAATGACGAACGCAGGGACACTATCGTGCATTTTTACGAGGACTTCCTGACGTACTACGACCCTGTACTCCGAAAATCGCTTGGGGTGTTTTACACGCCTCATCAGGTTGTGCGCTATATGGTTGGAATGGTAGATAAACTGCTCGTTGAGGATTTCGGTATATCCGGCGGGCTATCAAACAACGATACAGTGCAGATAACCGTGCCGTCAGAGCCGTATCAGGAGGGCAGAAAGACGCTCGATACAAAGAAAATCTCTGTGCCTCGCGTCGCCATACTCGACCCCGCTTGCGGCACAGGCACTTTCCACTCGGAGATAATCAAATACATCAAAGCCGCATACTTTTCAGGCGCAAGAGCGGCGTTTTACAACGATTATATACAGAATGAAAACGGCTTATTGTCGCGCATGATAGCCTTTGAGATAATGATGACGAGTTATGTTGTCGCTCATTTGCATATCAGGCGCACGATAGAGGAAACTCTTGGACACGCACCGGAAACACAGCTTCCGGCGAACATATATCTGACGAACACGCTTGCGCCGCCGCATTCCAACCTTGAACGGAACGACCAGTTAAGCCTGTTCGACTTTTCGGCGGCGATAACGGACGAGGCGTACAAGGCGGACACATGGAAAGCGCGGCGCCCGATAAAGGTAATAATCGGCAACCCGCCGTATCTCGCCGCGTCCACTAATCCGTTTGATATATCGGCATATAAATTTGAAGTGGACGGCAAAACGAATCTGCAAGAAAGAAATTCTAAGTTACTTGGTGATGATTATGTTAAATTTTTCCGTTTTGCCGAACAGATAATCAATAAAAATAACGAGGGCATACTTGCTTTTGTATCAAATAACGGATTATTAGACAATGCTACTTTTAGAGGAATGAGAGCAAGTCTGCTACGAACATTCGATAAAATTTATATCGTCAATTTACACGGAAGCGCAGTCAAACAGGAAGTCGCTCCCGACGGCGGTAAAGACGAAAATATTTTTGATATAATGCAGGGAGTATCTTTGTTTATTGGCATGAAGAAAACAACTAAACCTACTTGGTCAAAAGTGTATTATTCTGATTTATGGGGAACACGAGAACAGAAATTTCAACATTTACAAAATGGTGATTTGCATTTTGTAGAAGTGAACCCCGATTCCAAAATAGCGTATTTTGTGCCGTTTGGCAACGATGACAAGGATTTATACGAAAATGGTGTAAGCGTTGCAGAGCTTTTTCCCGTCAATGTATCTGGCGTAAAATCTGGTAACGATGAGATTGCGATTGCTCCAACAAGGGAAGAACTTAACCGCCGCATAAACATAGTTAAAAATTCTACGGACGAAACGACAATTCGTAATCTATGGGGTGAATTTGTACAAGGTCAAACGGCAGAGAAAATTAAAAATGATGTTTTGTCTGATAATGGAGTTGTGACATCTATATCTTTCCGTCCGTTTGATTTTCGGTGGACGTTTTATTCTGGTAATTCGGGCGGTTGGATGGATAGACCCAGAGAAAAGAAAACGATAGGACATATGTTATCACAATCAGAAACGCCAGTAGGGAAAAATATTGGAATGATTTTTACCAGAGGCGATTCTACACCGAATGAGTTTTCGATGATTTTCGTCAGCGATATGCTCATTGATAATCGAATAACTGCCGCACAAAAACGGCGGGTAATGCTTCGATTGCCCCACTTTACCTGTATAGCGAACTTGACAGCACATGGACTGCCAACCTTGACTCAGTGGCGTTAGAACGGTTGACGGTGCACATGAGTTTCCAGCCGTCGCCGATTGACGTGTTCGATTATATCTACGGAATTTTATACGACCCGATTTACCGCGAACGGTTCAACGAGTTTCTCAAACGCGATTATCCCCGTATGCCAATCGTAAACGCGCCGGAAGACCGCGATAATCCGAACGCTTTCTATGTCAGCGAGGATATGTTCCGCGCTTATGTCACAGCGGGTGAACGTCTGCGCAAATTGCACCTCATGCAGGTCAAAGTCCCGGCGGCTCTCGAAATCAAGCCGAACACCCGCGACGATTTGGAAATCGGAGCAATCAAGTACAAGGACGGGGTTCTGCACCTGAACGCAAACAAGCGTATTCACGGAATACCTGAAGATGTGTGGAATTATCGAATCGGCGGGTATCAAGTGCTCGACAAGTGGTTCAAGTCGCACAGGGGCGAAACAATGACGCTTGCCAGTTTCGACCACATAGAAAACGTCGTCGGTCTGCTCGCGGAGACGCTCAAAGTGCAGGAGGGATTGCGGGGGTTGCATGATGGGGTCGATGGTGGGATATGAAAAATTAATAAAAGATGGGGTAAATATATGACAAATAATGATTTTGTTTCACAGATTAATGAATTGATACGAGATGGGAACTTTGTTCTTAGTACAACAATATGGAGTAATAATGACTCATCATATGTAGGTGAGAAATATCCGGCATGGCTTACAAGCATACGCACATATATGAATAATCGTTTCTCAAATTCTGCATCCTACTATTTAGAGGAGATTACTAATATTGGAAACCGTACTGAAGGTGGCAGCTTAATGTCCAGTGTAAATACTGTGCTTGAAATATTATATAAATTTAGAGACCAAGTAGAATCAGAAATAATAAAACCTGATTTAGAATCATTTCCAAGCAAATCGAAATTTAAAAAGCCCAAAATATTTATTAGCCATTCAAGTAAAGACATTAAATATATTGAGGTTTTTGTTGAAATGCTTAAAAAAATGGGACTGCGACCAGAGCATTTATTTTGCAGTTCAATTTCGGGATATGGTATTACATTTAGTAAAAATATTTACGATTATTTGTTTAACGAATTTGAGGAGCATGACCTCTATATAATTTATATGTTATCCAAAGATTTTTATAATAGTGCTGACTGCCTTAACGAAATGGGCGTAACTTGGGCATTAAAAATAGAATATGGCGCAATTTTAATTCCGCCATGGGACTTTAAAAATGTTGTCGGAGCAATAGACAAAGAAAAAATTAGTTTTAAATTGGATGATACTGACAAAAGAAAAAGCAAATTAAACGATTTAAAAAATATAATTATTAATAAATTAGGTTTTCAAAATTTGAACGAAAGTGTATGGGAAGATGATAAAACGAAATTCATAGAATCGGTTGATAAGATATATAATGAAAATTTAGCTGTTAAAAGTGCAAATCGGAGGATTGCTAAGGATAATAGAATCAAGCATTAAAAATTACAGAATAAAAGGAGTGTTAAATATGCCACCAAGTGCAGTTAAAACAGTAAAAGAAGTGATATTTTGGCAATATTCAAAAATCATATCAGCATCAGCCGGAATGGGGAAATCAAACTACGGCATGATTATGAGTACATATAAAAAACTATGTACAGGCGATATAGTATGGTCGTCATCAGTACGGGAATATCTGCGGGAACGTGAAAATCCTAATATTTGTATATATTGTGGAAATCAGGATAAACTGACGATTGAACATATACTGCCGCGCTCGCGAGGTGGAGAAGATATTACTGATAATATAGTTATGGTATGTAAGCACTGCAATAGCAGTAAAGGCGATAAAGGGTTGTATGAATGGCTGACTTTGTCTGAAAAAGATAATTATCACCGCATAGCTGAGGGCAAATATTTGAAATACCTTTATTCGCTTCATGAAAAGAACGGCACACTTGATAAAACGATTAATGATTTATGCCCTTGCCGCTTAAACCCAAAATGCTCCGACGAAGAAAGTGAACACAAATTATCTGTGTATTGCATAGAGGGTTGTTTTGGGAAGTAGCAGTAGAAATGTTTATTTTAAACAAGGAGCGTTTTACATATTTTGGTAAAATTTAGCGTTGAAAATTATCTGTGCTATAATATATTTAAGAATATACTGTAAGAAAGGGATAAAATGTATAATACTTTAAAACTTACAAACTTTAGAAAATTTAAAAACTTTTCAATGAAATTAAAGCCGATTTCGCTTATTTCCGGTAAAAATAATACAGGCAAAACGTCAATTCTTGAAAGTATATTTCTACTGATGGATTATGAACATCCAGATGTGTTCTGGAAAATGTTAAACTTTCGCGGGGTACGAAAGGGAAGTACAACGCCGCAGACAATATGGGAGCCGCTTTTTTACGGAATGGATTCGGGAAAAATATTAAAAATAGGAATGGATAACAATTTTTCGATTAAATTAGAAAAAAACGACAAATATTCTCTGCCCAGCGATATTCCGAATGACCTTAAAAGTATTATTGGAGTACCCTCAATTAATTATGCTTTGTCGTGCGAAGTAAAAAAATACGATGAAATCTATAGGGGAAATTATGTGATAGGAAATAACATTACTTTGATTAGTGATAACGGGGGGAAATCGTTATTTACGATTTCACATATCCAATATATTGGACCAAATGTAATACCGGACGATATGAGCATTGCCGAGTGGTTTGGGAAAGTGGAATTGATGGGGAAAAAGCAGAAACTCATAGAAGGCTTGAAAATATTAGACGAAAATATAACGGACATAACGACTATTGTCGGAAACGGATTTCCGCAGCTTTATATAACAAATAAGCAGAATATAAAAATGCCAATAAATATAATGGGCGACGGCATACGAAAAATAATGAATGTTGCGTTGACAATATTGGCAAACCCGTCTGGTATGCTTTTACTTGACGAAATAGAAAACGGTTTGCATTATTCTCTGCACTCTAAATTCTGGGCATTAATTGCTACTCTTGCCACGCAGGAGAAATGCCAAATCGTCGCCACAACCCATAGCTACGAATGTATAAACGGCGCACTTGAAGGCGTTAAAAAAGTGGAGTTGCAAGATAACTTCGCTTATATCCGTTTAGATATAGAAGATGATACTGTAGTCGCAAAAACGTTCCCAAGCGATATGCTTGAAATTGCATTGACCTCAGATTTGGAGGTTAGATAATATATGGTTGAAAAAGAAAAAATCTCACGTCCGAACTTAATATTATGCGAAGGACCGGATGCTCTTTATTTCATAATCGCATATCTCGACTATTTAATAAAAAAAGACGGCGAATTATTTGAATCCTTTCAGGTTATGAATTTTGGAGGCAACGAGGAACTATCCAATCGTTTAAAGATTTTGCCGAATTTACCCGATTATAATATGATTAAATCCATAACAATAATCAGAGACGCCGAGAAAGACTGTCATGCGGCGGTTCAATCTGTATGTTCAGCTTTAAAGAATCATGGATTTGCTTCTCCCTCTATAACAAACGAAATAGTCCAAGACGGTCGAATATGAGACGTATAAATATTTTATAGAAAAAGGGCTTGAACTGGGAAAATACTAATAACATAAATTTTTCTAAGTTTACGCAAACACCGAAGAAAAAGACAAGAGGAGGTGAATTCGCAATGAGGAAAAAGCTGAAGACAGGCGCATTTCCATAGACAAAAAACAGAATCCTGAATGAAAATGCCAATACAAAATTCACAGTATTCAACCCTATTTTATTATGAATGTGTAATACAATAATGTGAATTCGACGAGAAAAAGAAGAAAGCAATATAATTAAAGACGCGTAAAGAAAAATTATAAATCTAAATTAAAATTTTTATGAGGAGAAAAAGAAAATGAAAAAAGCAAAAATCGTAATAATCGCTGTCGCACTTTCTGTATTTATGATGTTTCTGCCCGTTTTAGCGGCGTCCGACGGCGACAGTTTCGGCACAATTCCGACAGCGAGCGGAATCCAGATTGACGGCGTCAAAGACGCGGCTTACGACAGCGGCGTAAAAATCGATATCGGCACAGTTTATGATACCGATAAAATAGGCGGCGTCCCTGATGCCACAGGCACGGCATGGCTTCTCTGGGATGGCGTCGGAAATCTGCATGTCTTTGCCACGGTAACAAAGAAAGACGTCAACAGCCCCGCCGATAACCAGATAAACGGCTCCCCCTGGAATACGGACAGCGTAGAGGTCTTCATAGACCCGTACAATGACGGAACTTATGCATTCCAATACAGAATCGATTCGACCGGTTATCCGTCAGAGGGCGCACAGCCCACTTGGATTCAGGGATACGGGACGGCTGGCGATACCCCGATTATGAACCCGTTCCAATACGCGGCAAAAATAACATCAGTCGGTTTTGACGTAGAATTCTCTATACCGCTCAGCAATGTTGTGGACGGAGAAGGCGCGCCGGCGGTTACCGGTATTGCGGCAGGCAAGCAGATAGGGCTGCAGCTCCAGATAAACGACATGCTTTCGGACGGGAGCGACAGAGCGGGCGTCGTTGTCGCAGCTTCAAAGAATCAGGCTGACAGCTGGGATGTAACTAAATACAACTATATAGTACTGGGTTCAAACGACGTCACTCCTGTGGCAACCACAGCCGCTCCTGTTGTCGCCGTCGATACTACCGCCGCTCCTGCGGCTCCGGCTCAGCCCGCTCCCGCAACCGGCGATTCATATATATTTATAAGCCTGACGTTAATGCTCGGCGCGGCTGGGATATTTGCCTTAAGTAAGAAGAGGAAAATATAATGCCGGCTACATCTGATACGTACCTGTTCTGCACAAAAGTGCGAATCATCGGCAGGTAGTCGTTAAATAAATTAACGTAAGTTCGACAGAAAAATGACGGTTTAACGCGATATATCGGGTGGCATTTTGTAGGGCGCCCCAATTTCGCTTGTCAGCGACATTATGTTGCCGCGCCCTACAAAAAAATCCCCCATAAATTCATAAAAAATCAATCTTATTCTCGTCGAACTCACGTTAATTAATATCCTCAGAGATTCCTCAATAGCAATAAGATAAGAGAAAAGAAAAGAGCAGGTTATCTGCTCTTTTTTCACGAAATCTACAATAAAGAGTAAAACTATCTTGATATAACAAATCAAGGAATAGTGGATGTCCTCCCCACGCCTACACAAATAACAAAGTTATTCGTTAGAAAGCGGGGGCTTCCACAGTTAGTTCAGGAGAATTGCGCCTTATATCCCCACGAATAAATTCGGGGGGCTTTACGGCGCATTTGGTAAAAGGGGGAGATATACCTTTATCTGCGAAAAGCGGCTCCGGGCGTATATGCACTTTGAGAGAGACGTAAAAATTTACAAATATCTGACGTCACTTTTGGACGAACGCTCGTCAATCGATCTTGCGGAAATAACCGGACTGACGGCGCACGTAAAAGGCAAAATCGGTGTGTCTGGTAGATGTGACGGCAACTGCCCGTACAAAGAAACCTGTCGGTTTTTGCGCTTCCTTGAGCACAGCCAGTCCGACAAATATGATTTTCAGGTGTGTAATCATAACTATCTTTTGGCTGACACCTTA
>WQYZ01000197.1 GCA_009780985.1 Oscillospiraceae bacterium
GCCGCAGGTGTAAGTTGCCGGACATGACGTGCGGCTTCGTCCGATTGGCTTTTGGTCGATTACGATACATTTCCTGATGTTTTCTATACCTTTGATTTCTATGTCCTTTAATATCTTATTGGTAGATTCATCTTCTTTTTCATAATCTTCTGCATTTTCTTCAAAAGATACAAGTTTACTTTGCGGGTATAAAATAAATTTATTTATATTACGATTTTGCTTGACTATTTTATTTTTTTATGGTATTATAGATTAAACACGCTGGCAAATTCCTAAATTCGCACACGAATTTATAGAATTTACCGCATGTTTAACCTAACGTCCTGACAAACCGTTATAGGACGATTTAATTTTATATAATTTTAATGAGGTATTCATAATCTATGTACAAAGACAAAACCCTAACCTGCCAAGACTGCGGAGCTACGTTTGAATTCACTGCCAGCGAGCAGGAATTCTACGCTGAAAAAGGTTTCACAAACGAGCCGACGCGCTGCAGAGACTGCCGTGCCGCCCGGAAAAACAACAACAGAAGACAGACTGAGAGAGAAATGTATCCTGCTGTCTGCTCTTCATGCGGCAAAAAGACCCAGGTGCCATTTAAACCAAGCGGCGACAAACCTGTCTATTGCAGCGATTGTTTTTCCAAAAGAAGAAACGCTTAAGCCGCATAATACCCGCCGTTTACCCGCTGGTCACTCCGGCGGGTAAATATATATAACTATAGTAATTGGAGATATGATTTAATGAGCCATAAAATATTAGTAATTATGTGATAATATGCGTCGTCTGAATGGCGGCGTCAGTACTTGCAGGCAAATAAAGTTTTAACACTTTGTCGGCACAGGATTTTTCATGTTATCGAACCAACTCAGGACATTCCTCACGAGCTGCACTCTTTCGTCTTTGAGTTTTTGCTCCATATTGAAATAAAACTTATGCGTGACAAGCGTCAGCGACGTAGCCGATAAGTATAAAGCAAGCAAATCCCAAAACTCCGCGGGCGGTTCCCCATCGAAATATCCGCGCATAAATATCTATATTTATTTACTTGATAAAACATTAATATACCTTTGAATAACAGAAAAACCGCTCTCATATGAACCGTCGCATGGGGGAATTCCATTTTGCGGATTCAACGCAGTAACCAAGTTCCGCTCATCTTCCCAGATATACTTTATTTGAAACCCGGCTTCCGTCAGTTTGCAGAATATATCGATAAACAAATGGCGAAACTCACCGTCTACTTCGCCGGAAGTCATGTTTTCATTACCGTTTTCGTCAATCCGTAACGGTCCGCCTATATACGGCGAGCCGATTCTGAACCCGATACCGTCCCATCCGTCAATACTGTTTTCATACGATGTCGGGTGCGTTGCCGGGTTTATATGGTCTACATGATACAACCCGCCTTTTCTGAGTACACGGAATACTTCTTTGTACACCAAAGCGACATCGGGGACAAAACATATGGAAATCGGCTGATGAACAATATCAAAGGATTCGTCGTCGAAAACAGATAAATCAGTCATACTGCATTGAACGGTTTTTACGATATAGCCATAATGGTTAGCCGCTTGTATATCACCGTTTAGTTGTCCCTGTGTTATATCCGCCACAGTTACATCTGCGCCAAGCAACGAAAACATCGCCGATTGCTGACCGCCGCCCGACGCCAAACACAGCACCTTTTTTCCTTTTATATCGGCATACTCATACTGGCGGATTTTCTTCAGCAACGGATTATTTATTTTAGCGCATGGATCGCTCCAAAATAACAATTCGCCTTTCGCAAATTGTTGTAATAAATCTGTATTTAAGTTCAGATCGGGAATCGTATAATGTCCGCCTGATTCAACTTCATTTTTCCAATGCTCTTGATTCTTATTTATAATATCCTGTAATTCGTCCATTTTATCATTTCTCCTAAAATAAATTTTATAATTTTTACATCTTGAAACTTTCTTTCAGAAAACAAATAATTCGTCCATATTCCTCCGGCGTATTTCCCCAAGACCGGTCAAAACCGTGGTCGCCGTTTTGTTGTATATATATTTGCGCTTTTACATTCATATTCATCAACGCAGAATACATATCTTCTGATTGCTCAACCGGTACATCGGTATCCTCTGTGCCATGCAGTAGAAATGTCGGCGGATATTCAGCGTTTATATTTAAAATCGGACAGTACGGCGTCAGTTCTTTGTATATTGCGGACTGCTCGTAACCGCTGACGACAGATGCCCATGTGCCTGTCTGCCTCGTGCGCAAATATAAAGACCAACGATTCACATAATCGGCGTGTGTCAGTATATCCGATGTTATACATTTTTCCGCTTCGTCTTGTGAAACAAGCGGACTTTTAATGTAGTACGGACTCGGAAGCGAATACCAATCGCCTAATATATCGCCATATCCGTAGAATGATACTATGGCATTCGGTCTGTTTTGAAAAATACCGCTCAACAAAGCGAGATATCCGCCGGCAGATTTACCTAACACAGCAACACGATTTGCGTCGAAATTATATAACCTTACACCTTCCTCCTGTACCCAACGAATTGCGTCTTCAATGTCAGCCTTAATATCCATGAGTTTCGTCTCGGGTGCAAGTCTGTAATCAATAGAGATATAAGCCATTTTTTCACCGATAATAGCATTTACTTCATTTTCACTGACAGTTTCCCGGCTGCCCCAAATCAATGCACCGCCATGCATATAAATGACGACTGACATATTTTTTACTGGATTTACAGGGATATATGCGTCAAGTCCGAGCGCATATAAATCGTTGTGCTTATAAATATGAGTATATTTGGTATAATTCATCTTATTTACCTTTCCAGACATTATATAAAATTTATTCTTTTTAATATAGAACATTAATGCTCCGCTTCCAAAAAAGGTTATTGTTTCTTCCTCAACGTAAATGGCACAATTTTCGGGCAAAGCGATTGTAATATCTGACGACGTAGAATACTCCTTTATCCTGTCCCGCTTGTATTTCGTGTCAGCTTCGTCGCCGTTTCCGAAATGACAGCAGATATTATAACCTTTTACTAAATTGAGCCCTTTTGTATCTTTGAGACCGACGCTATTTTCATCTCCGTAAGTAGTCCCGATTATATCTTTCCCGAAAATAATGCTTCCTGCCGAACCTCCGTATACAAATCCGCCGTTATTCAAATAATTCGTCAGTTTCATATCAAACCGGCTGTCTTTGATTTCTTTCAGCAGTTTGAACGTATTTCCGCCGCCGATAAAAACGGCGTAATATTGCTCTAATCGGCGGATTGAGTAGGGATTTATCGGAGGAGTTTAGAACAAACACATCAAGCATTCGCGTTATACAGACAGCGACTTATTATTCGACTTGGCGCGCAGGTCATTTTTAAGAATCGTTTTACGCAGACGCAAATTCTTCGGGGTAACTTCAAGCAATTCATCTTTCGCTATAAAATCAAGGCAGCGTTCAAGCGTCATCTGACGGGGCGTAATAAGACGGAGAGCTTCGTCCGCACCTGTGGAACGGATTGCGGTTAAGTGCTTTTTCTTGCAAACGTTTATCACCATATCGTCGCCGCGGCTGTTCTCGCCTACAATCATACCTTCATAAACTTTGCATCCTGTGGAAATAAACATTTCACCGCGGTCCTGCGCGTTAAAAAGTCCGTAAGCGGTAGCTTCGCCGTCTTCCCACGCGACAAGCGATCCGCGGTTTCTACTGGAAATATTGCCCTTTTGGGGTTGATACGAGTCGAAAAGGCTGTTTAAAATGCCGGTGCCTCTGGTTGACGTGAGAAGCTCGTTTCTGTAACCTATAAGCCCCCGCGTAGGTATTATAAATTCAATACGCGAATAACCCTCGCCGAACGGGAGGAAACTTTTCATTTCGCCTTTACGTTCGCTGACGCGCTCGATTACTACGCCTGTGTATTCATTAGGCGCGTCAATAATAAGCTGTTCGTACGGTTCAAGTATATTTCCGTTTTCGTCAGTTGTTGTTATGACAGTGGGCTGTGATACTTGAAATTCATACCCTTGCCGGCGCATATTTTCGATAAGCACGGACAAATGCAGTTCTCCTCTGCCCGAAACCTTGAAAGTATCGGTCGAATCGGTTTCTTCGACGCGGAGCGCGACATTTGATTCAAGTTCTTTGAACAATCTTTCACGCAAGTGGCGCGAGGTGACGAATTTGCCTTCCTTGCCGGCAAAAGGGGAATTGTTTACGAGAAAATTCATAGACAAAACAGGTTTGTCCACTTCAATAACCGGCATAGGGTCAGGGAAATTTTCATCGCATACCGTTTCGCCTATGTTTATGCCGCCAAGCCCCGATATCGCAATAATCTCGCCTGCGGAAACATCTTCGGCAGTTATGCTTTTTAATCCCTCATACACGTACAGCCCTGATATTTTTGAACGCTGTGTTGTGCCGTCTTTTTTACAAATTACGCACTGCGTGCCGCTGACCGCATGACCCCGCTGTATTTTGCCAACAGCAATTCTTCCCGTATAGTCATTGTAGTCTATGTTGGAAACAAGCATTTGAAAAGACCCGTTCGGGTCGCCGTTCGGCGCGGGAATATACTTGATAATCAGATCAAACAGGTCTGCAAGATTTTCTTTTTTTTCCTCAAATGAATAACTTGCCCAGCCTTCTCTTCCCGAAGCGAAGATTACAGGCGAGCTGAATTGTTCTTCGGTAGCGTCGAGATCGAGAAACAGATTTAAAACGTCTTCCACAACTTCATACGGACGGGCGTTAGGCCTGTCCGCTTTATTAACTACAATAACGACTTTTAATCCAAGCGCAAGAGCTTTTTTTAAGACAAAACGCGTCTGCGGCATACAACCCTCTATCGCGTCAACGAGTAATAAAACCCCGTCTGCAAGCTGAATGCTTCGTTCGACCTCGCCTCCGAAATCAGCGTGTCCGGGGGTGTCCACTATGTTTATTTTATAATCTTCCCAAAAGATCGATGTGTTTTTAGCGAGAATTGTAATTCCGCGTTCGCGTTCTATGTCGCCCGAATCCATTACGCGTTCGTTTACCGTTTCGTTATCCCTGAAAGTGCCGCTTTGTTTCAGCATCGCATCGACGAGCGTCGTCTTTCCGTGGTCAACATGTGCGATTATAGCTATATTTCTGATTTTACTTTGTTCGGTTTTTATCACGTTTTTCTCCTGATTGGTTTATTACTTTTTAATTGAATGTAAAAATATTTTAATCAGTATAACATAAATTTAATAAAATTTCAATAAAAATTTTATTAAATTTTTGTCGGCATATTTAGATAAAAAACAAAAGTCCCGATATACCGCAATATATCGGGGAGAATTTATGGGAGTGATTAACATTTACCGCTGTCCAACGCGGGTAATATAATATCCCATATAGTCTGCAATGTTTCTCCGTTAGCGCAGAATAAAACAATTACCATATCCTGCTCCGGCATTATCACGCAATACTGCCCGTCCATTCCCTGCGCCATATATGATTTCGCGAGTTTCGACCGCCAGAACAAATAACCGTAACCATACTCGCCGCCGTTGGACAAAACATAACTTGAACGTTCAATCCAAACGGAATCTAAAAGCTGAATATTGCTCCACTTGCCCCCGTTCAACATCAACAGTCCGATTTTTGCGAGGTCTCCCGCGTGCAAATGAAGACCATACCCTGCGTTGACTATTTTGGATTCTTCGATTTCATCGTCCCATTGATAATTTTCTATGCCGAGTGGGGCAAACAAACGCTCTTGCACATATTTATCAAATCTTATACCTGACGCCCTTTCTATTATCTGCGACAGAATATTTACACCGTCAGTATTATATGCGAATTTTTCTCCCGGTTTATTTGGTACGGGGTTAAGTAAAAAATTCTTGAGTATGTTATTATATTCAATCCATTCACCTTTTTCGCATTCTCCATCTGCGAGATGTCCCGAAGTCATTGTCAGCAGATGTTCTATCTTCATCAGTTTCATATTTTCGTCAACCGGCTCCTTGACAATATCGTTAAAATAAGAAATAACGCTGTCGTTTACGGTAATCAATCCCTCGCTCGCGGCAAAACCCGCCGCTATACTCACAATGCTTTTCGTAACGGAAAACACCATTTGATAGTTGTCGCGGTTCCACAGACTTTTGTACAACTCGCTGAATACTTTCCCGTGACGCACCATGACAATGGCGTTTGCGGTAATATCGCCGTTGGTAAACATATCCGATAATTTTTCAACAGACGCAGGATTTACGCCTACATCGACGGGGTTGGAATAATCAAGCTTCATAAACAAAACCACCTTTTCACTTTTGATTTTTCTATAATTTCTATAGTATATCAAAAAATGACAAGGTGGTGTATAGTTGCAGACTTAAATATTTTTCGCCAGCAATTCTTTGATTTTATATGCCGAAGCCAATAATTCTTCTATTTTCTCAACAACGTTTTTTTCGATGTTGCCGAGGTTAATATAATCATGCGAATCACATAATGCTTCGATTGCCTGTTCATTCTCCGCTTCGCGCAAAAACAGCAGGGAATCATAAATTTTTTGCAGATTGAACCCGCCGCTTAAAAGAAGATAGATTAGCCGCATAAAATCTATTTCAGTTTGATTATATACGCTCTTTTTCTCTCTTTTAGCCGCAAATATCAATCCATTTCGCTCCCAGTTCCGTATAGTTTCGGCAGTCGTGCCTATCATAGCCGCCGATTCTTTCCTGTCATAATAAATATTATTATTCTTCGGCTTGCGGAAATTTGCCAACACTTTGACGGCTTTGTTCGCTTTATCTAACTCATTTTCGATTACCTCGATATATTTTTCAATTTGTTCCCTGCATAAAACAAAGTCTTCTTTTGCGGAGCTGCAGATAACTTCCATCGCCGCTTTACGTATCAGCGCATTTATATACGGCGAGAAAGTCAACCGGCATATAGTCATTTGCAGCATATGAACACCTGTGAATATCCGATAACCGTTATGTGTTCTTTTAGGTTTGGATATGAAGCCGTATTTTTCATAGTTCCGTACCGTATTCACACAAACATTCGAACACTCCGCTATTTGGTGTGTCGAATAAAAATTTGTTTCCGAATCTATCTGGCAACCCACACATCCGGAACACCGTCTTCAATCAACATCTTATTCAGCTCGCCCGTGTGGTCAGACAGCTCCCGCATCAGATACAACTGCATTCCCATACGGCTCGACCCTATCCAAGCCCACTTGTCCTCTATCGCAGACGTCAGGTATTCGTCAGTGAGGGTTGTCAACGCTTTCTCAGCACGTTCGAGAACAGTATCGAAATATGCGAGAAACGCGCTCTTGTCAGGAAGATCCTCAGCTTTCGCTTCTATCCATTTACCATATGGGAGCTCTGCCATGTTATTTCCTCCTAATCCGCCAACGACCATATTATCTATGACGACAGCGAGATGATATGCGATACGACACGGAATATAGTATTCATCGCCGTGCGGTTCTCTCCACCGTGATTCGGGGAATGATTCCACGATTCCCCTGATAGTTTTAAAGACTTTCTGATATTGTGATCTTACATCGTTTGCCAGTATTTCGCTCATGCTGTTTTCCGTTTTCTGATTCTCCATAAATAATGACCCTTTCTGAAAATAAATTTTCATTTTATAAATATAAATTTATTATAGACGATATTAAATCCAAAATAAATAGTTTTTTGTGAATTTTTGTCTCAAAATCATTGTTGCAGATATAAAATTTACTTTTGTTTGCTTGAATGATATCGTTACATCATATATAATAATGGAAGTTTATAATTATGCAGTAATTTTTATTAAGCGGGGTATTCACAAATGCTTACTATCGAAAATATTATAGAAAGCGCAAATGTTTTTAAAGGAAATTCTGTAATATATGAATTGCTTGATGGCGGTTTTGTAAATAAAACTTATAAAGTAGAGTGCGGCGATAAAATATATTGCGTCAGAATAAATAATAGCAGACAAGCGCCATTTTTTGGCTTAGATTCAGGAAAAGAGGCTTTGGCGTGTCATCAGGCAAGCCTGCTTTCAATAGCCCCCGCGGTCCATAATCTGAGTAATGCCAAAGAATATCTGATAACAGATTTTTTCGCGGGAAACCATTTTTCAATCGACGACGCGCGTAACCCCGAAATTATGAAAAAGTTTACCGGAGCTTTAAAGCTGATACATGATAATGTGAAAGTCGATAGAGTCTTCAGCATTTATGACCAGTTTGACAAATATATAGAAGCGGCTGAAATCTCAGGTATGACGCTTCCTAACGGGTTAGGCAAAGTAATGGCGAAAGTTGATAAAATCCACCAAATGAGAAGCGACAGTAAATTATTATATAAAGTGTTTTGCCATAACGACACGTTTCAAAATAATATTTTATATGACGGCAACAGCATATGTATCATAGATTGGGAATACTGCGGGTACGGCGACGGATTTTTTGATTTTGCCCATTTTGCCAACTGCATCGGCATGA
>WQYZ01000198.1 GCA_009780985.1 Oscillospiraceae bacterium
CCTTGTGTTCATATCGCATTCAGCTTTGATTTTCATACATTGAATAGCATAGTCTGTATCTTCCTCGGTTTCTATTTTAAACCTGTTTTCGTTGGATTTCCATCCCATTTTATATAATTTGCCGCGATACGAAACTTGACCTAACCCTTGCGCTGTACACGCATAGCATTCACATGATGTTTCATGAAGAACCCTAAGCGCGTATTTTTCGGAGAATGATTCTATATTGTCGCGCACCATTTCAGTTTCCTTGCCTGAAAGCCATATAAATGCGTCAAAAAATTTTTCATCGCCGCCAAAATTTATCTGCCCTATCATTCTGTGTTTTTCATCAACAGCGAAATTCGCAGAACAACCCGCGCCAATCGCAATATACGGCATACAATCGGGGTAATTATCTTTTACGAAATTATATATTTTTATAAAACATTTTTTTAATTCGTCGCTGTAACCCACAAGCAATTCCACAATATCATATTCCAGCCTGTCACCACAATTAAAGATACGCATATCAATACGGTCGAATACTTCTTTGCAGGCTTTTGGTCTTAACCCTGTATATGCGCTGTATCTGTTTCCAATATCATATTTTTGATACCACCGTTTTTGTATGACTTTGTTAAAAAACAATTTCAGTCCCAATGCTGTGAGCCTGTCGTCGAAAAATAGCGCGCCGCTGTCGCAAGCCTTGAAACTTTTTGTCGGATTTCCGGTTTTATAATATTCGACATAACACCCGTTTTCGGACAGAAGTTTAAAATCCTGCGGATAATTTTTAGGTATCCAACCCGCATTATTCTTTTTACCTGCTCCGTTTAACTGATATAGATTTTCTTTTTTGAAGTAGAAACAATAGCTATTTGCTTCTTCTTTCAATTCGCCTGCTCTCTCTAAAAGATACCATATCAAACGCAATTTATTATATACTTTTTCATCGGCTGTTTCTGTATTTTCAAGCAGTTCATTTGTTATTCCCGTTAAAAAAGCGTGTGCCAATTTGAGCGCGTCGTATGCTTCCTCTGGGTCATATTGAGAGCATACATCATCATTTTTCAATATTTCAGAGGTTAAATCCGAGGGGAAATCGACTAAAAGACCGCAGCGGCGATTGTTAATCCACTCTCTTCCCATTTTCGGCTGGCGTTTGTCATCATCTATCTGAACATACGCATACATACCCACAATATTACGACTGCGTGACACATCGGCGGAATCGTATTCTATATATTCTCTCTCCCGCCACGACATATATAATTCTTCGCTCCATTCCGGACGGGCGTAATAATTATTCGGTTTCGCTACTTTATTATTAATGTGCCCAAACAAATCCTGCGGTGTACAGCTTTCCTTTCTGATAAGTTTTGCCGATTCAGGTGTGCATTTACAGCGTATATATGTTCTTGCCGGCTGGATATAAACGTAAACGCTTTCCGGCTGTTCCGCCATATTCACCTCGCGGGCTAATATTATTCCTTTTTTCCCGGTTTTTTGCGTACCTTGATACGTGTTGATAATTATTTCCCATGCGGGCGAAGTCTTGCCGATAATAATTTTATCTATCTCTTTGTACATTTTTTCTTTTACTCGTTCCAGTACAGTATCCATTTTTGGTTTCATGCCTACTTCATCGGCAAAACCTATAACTCCCGCATATATCGTTTCAGGCATTCTTATTACTTCAAATACCGCGCCGTTTATGTTGAAGCTCTTTATGACTTCGATTTCTTTTTTCTTTGATTCTTCCATATTATAATTTATATCTCCCTTGCTTTTGCTCTTATCGGCAGCCATACCATTCAATCTCTTTTTTATTTTTCTTTCGGCACGACCGGAATATACGAATACATATTGATAATATCATGGTTACGCGGCGAATCTTCTTCTATATAAAATACATCGGTTGAATTGTATTCTATATACTCTATTTCCTGCCATGCCCTGTCGAATTCGTAACCGTGTTCTGACGCCACCTTTTCTCTTATATAACCGAACAGTTCATAAGGAGCGCAATGCTCGCGTCCCAACAGTTTTGCCGATTCAACATTGCATTGACAGCGGATATATAATGTTTCAGCCTGTTCGTGAACATAAACTCCATCGGGTTGTTCCGTTGTGTTTACCTCGCGGGCAAACATCATGCCCTTTTTCGCTTCGTTGCCTTTCCAATAATTAATGCTTACGACTACCTCCCACGTGGGGGATATTTTGCCTGCGATTATCCTGTCTATTGGATTTTTTCTTACGGGACTTTCTACGTTATCCCAAAACATTTTTCCACTTAACATATCAATTTCGGGTTCGGGTCCGATTTCATCTGCATACCCGATAACACCCGCGTATATCGTGCGGGGTTTGCGTATCACCTCGAATACTGCGCCGTTAATGTCGATTGTTTTAATGATTTCAACTTTATGACCGTTCAATTCTTCCACCATGTTCACAAGTTTAGGTTTTTCAGGGCTGTAACTCTCCGGGGATTGATTTTGATTTGTTTTTTTAACAGGTTCACTCATGTTTACATACTCCTTTTTTAGTTTTAATTTATTTTTACGGTGAGCCCATTATATCAAATAATTCTATGCCTGTCATTTCATTTTGTATCGATTTCGCCAAAACTTGTATCATGGAGAGGGCAGTACATTTTTATCTTCAGGTTGTTAAAGCTGTCTTTTGCATTGTAAACCGCAAATATTTCGCTTTCGTCAATATTTATGCCGTTATCCCTCGCAAAAGCAATCAACATACCGGCATATAAACCATAATTGCCCGCGACATCGCTCTCCAGAACAAGATAATCCGGTTTGTCCGTAGCAATGTCCATGATGTTCATATCTTTTATATATTGCAGTCCGGTATCTGTTTTAATACCGCACACGCAGCAATTCATATATTTTTGCAAATAAAACACCTTAGAATCCATGACGGTTTCCAGATAATTCGCTTTCATATAATTGAAAACCATTTCCGAAGCGACTTTTTCGGCGTTATATCCTGCGGCTTTTGCGATGATAAATCGCAGTTCAGGATTCTTAGCCAAAACGATTTTAGTTTCTTCCTCACGCTTTTTAATCGGCAGATAAAGTTTGAGTTTGATGAGTTTGCTGTTTTTTAATATATATTCTTCGTAATACATTTCATTAGTATATGCAAACATACTGTTTTGAAGCCATTCGTAATATAAATAGTTCCATGCGGCGTTTATTTTTTTTTCGTCGTTTCGGACAGTCGAAACAGCAAACAATTTTGTAAAACAAGGTATTATATTAGTTGTTTTGAAGCCGCGTCCGTTTAATTTGCCGCAATCTATACTGGTATCTGTCAGATATAGTTCATAACAAAATCTGCTTCCCGATTGTTTGCCGTTTCTGCCGAAAATTCGTCCGTTATAGTTCGGAACAATCTGTAAAAAAGTTTGAATCGCCGCGTTTTCAATACCTGTCAATTTTGTATGGTAATATAAGACGCGCAATGCGCGGGGGATAGTATCGTTCGATACTGTAACCGGTTGTATGGGATTGCCTTTGAAAGGCGGAAAGAAATAGTATGTATTTCCGTTTTTATATTCGGACGGCGTTAGACCGAGCGTTTGCCTGACCGCTCTCCATAAAGTAAGATATGAAGAATATCCGCATTGAAAAGCTATGTCCGTAAAACCCATATCGGACGCTTTTATCAGCGCAAGCGCATTTGACAGCTGCCGTTTGCGGACATACTCTTTGACTGAATGACCGGACATACTGTAAAAGTCCCTGTATAGCTTGGCATGGGAAACGTATCCGGCAACGGACAGTAGTTTGGTATCTACATCATATTCTAAATTATTTTCTATATACTTAAAAAGGCTTTGCATATTTTCGTTTTTATATGATTTTTCATTCATTCTATACCTCACCATATTTAAATTGGAGTACGGATTATATAAATTTTACATACCCACGCACCATTACACCAAACGGTGCAGATAATATTCTTTTCTTGCTTCAATTATATATAATAATGTATATATTAAAGCATAATTTTGTGAATTTTTCTCCTGTGATAAATCCAACACGGACAAATATTAACTTATGTATATTATACCACAAATTTAAAGAATATGCAAAATTGTCGGAAATAAAATAGTTCTATTGGTACAATTACATATCGTTTCAAAAACATAGAAAGAAATGTAAACTTACTATGGAGGATATGAATATGTACGAAAAAGAAAAACTTGATTTAACAGCATTCGGGCAAGCTGTGAAAAAAGCCCGCGAAAACAAAAATATGTCGAGAGAACAATTAGCCGAAGTTCTCGATATTTCAGCTCGGCACACACAATATATCGAAACGCGGGGACAACACCCAAGTCTACAAAAATTCTATGAAATAGTAACGCTTTTCAATATTTCGGCGGATCAATTCTTTTTTACAAATAATACAGAAAGTAAGACAACGCAACGGCGACAGCTTGACGCTATGCTCGATAGCATGGACGAAAAAGAATTGTCAATTATAACCGCAACGGCAAAAGCAATGCAGGAATTAAGATAAACAGGGAATAATAAACCCTGTTTCTTTAATATAGCCGTTTATAACGTTGTAATACGTAAATGTTGCGACGTTATATTTTTTCACGGAGTTTGACAGTTTCGTATTTTTTATCGTAATAGTAATAGGGAGAAAAAGAACGTTTGCAAGCATAGGAAGTGTAGCCACACTTTGAAAAAGTGTCGTCCGCTTCCGTCAAAACCTGCACGCTGTCGCGTTTCGGTTTTTGCTTGTCGGGAAGTGTCCCGAACCCTCTTTTTTGGGAAAATCCCAAACCCTTACAGAAACGAAATCAAAAGGAGCGTTGCCACATGGAAAACAGAAACGAAAAAACAAGCGGGCGCAAGCGTAATATTATTTTGCGGCTCGGCGTTACGGAAGCGGAAAAAGATTTGATATACGAAAAAATGGAGCAGTACAGCACAAACAATTTCGGGGCGTATGCGCGTAAAATGCTGATTGACGGTTATGTGATAAATGTAGATACCACCGACATAAAAGCGGTATGCGCCGAAATGCAGAAAATCGGCGTAAACATAAATCAGATAGCGCGGCGGGTAAATGCAACAAGCCGAATATACGAACAGGATTTTACGGAGATACAGGGAAAGGTAGATGAGATATGGCGGTTACTAAGATTAAGCCTGTTAAAAGCGCGTTGAAACAGCGGCTTGAATACATACAAAACCCCGCCAAGACTGACGGCAAAATGCTTATTTCGTCATTCGGGTGTTCGTATGAAACGGCAGATATAGAGTTTGAAAACACATTGTCGCGGGCGATGGAGAAGGGCAATAATCTCGCACATCACCTTATACAATCATTTGAGCCTGGGGAGAGTACGCCTGAACAGGCGCACGAAATCGGGCGGCGGCTTGCCGACGAAGTAACAAAAGGGCGGTACGAATATGTTTTGACAACTCATATTGATAGAGGACATCTGCATAATCACATAATTTTTTGCGCAGCGAGTTTCGTTGACAATAAAAAATATATATCGAACAAAAAGAGTTATTATGAAATCCGAAATATCAGCGATAAATTATGTAAGGAATACAATTTATCAGTCATAACGCCGGGGCAGGACAAGTGCAAAAGTTACGCAGAATATACCGCAGACCATAGTGGTGGAAGTTGGAAGTCAAAATTAAAAACCGTTATTGACAGCATAATCCCGCAATCAAAGAACTTTGATGATTTTTTGAAACAGTTAAAATTATCGGGACATGAAATCAAACGCGGAAAATATATATCCGTCCGCGCTCCGGGGCAGGAACGGTTTACACGGACAAAGACGCTTGGAACTGACTATACAGAGGAAAATATAATAAAACGTATTGCAGGGGAATATACAATTACCGCACCTGATAAAAAAATATATGATTTCACTTTCGATATGCCCGAAGCCGCAGACGTTGATATTGATATATTCGCTGTCGATACCCCCGCTGACGTTAAGCCCATATATGTTCGTCCCGCTTTCGCCGCCAATCTGATTATTGATATAGAGAATTGTGTAAAAGCGCAACAAAGCGCGGGATTTGCACGGTGGCAAAAAATCCAAAAGGTAATATTCATTTAAGGAAGTGTTTTATATTAAGGTCAAAACCGATAAACGATTTGTACTTTATGAGTCCTGTATCTGCTTCGCCCATCGTTCTCACTAACAATAATATACTCAATGAGAGCTGTAAGCATTTCATGGGTAATAGTCTCAAATGACAGAAAATCTTGCAATTTGGGGATTATACTGCTGACTTCCAACACACGATGCTCCTCAGCAGAGATAAATTCCGCAAGTTGTACATATTCAGCATTAACGTCCGATTTTTCCCTTTCTGCTTTTTCGACTGATGACTTGAATGTATCAATGGTAATGATGCCCTTAAACCTATCCTCGTACAGCTTCGTAACGACCGATGCCAGTTCGTTAAGCTGTGCCGTGAGTTGCTCCAGATGCTTTTTTGCTTCATTCAATGACTCCCCGTTGAAATGCCGCTGAACCTCCCGCACAATCTGCTTTTCGTTAATGCTAATTGATTCAATCCGATGTTTGACATCTTCGCGTATGATTGCCAGCAATGCGGGTTCGGGTATCGTATGCCTCGAACACACTGAACCGCCTGAATGCGCGTGTTTTGAGCAGATATATGCATGACCGGTATATTTCTGCCCGGTAACTCGGCTCGTGTACGAACTCCGCTTGTGCATCATAGCACTGCCGCAGTCGGCACATCGGAGAAGCCCGTTGAACAGACTCGGCTCTACTACAACAGTACCAGTAGGGGTGCTATTACCGTCCAAATTACGAACTGCTTCCCATATTTCGCGTCTGATAATCGGCGGGAACACATTATCGCATCGAACCCACTCGTCAGACGATCTGCTGACTACCGAACGATTTTTGTACGATAAATACCCTGTCTTGAACCGCACTGAGTTTCCGATGTACGCCTCATTTGCGACGATGTCTTTTACTACGCAGATAGTCCATACTTTCGGCGGTTTTTCGTTTCCCGCTTGTCGTCGGGTATATGTGCGGGGTGACAATATACCGTCATTGTTCAAGTTCGCCGTGATCTTGCCAAACCCGAATCGCTGAACCCGCATCTCGAAAATCCGACGAACCACTTCTGCCGCATATTCGTCTATCAGCAGACGGTTTGGGCAGGTAGGGTCTTTGATATACCCGTATGGCGCCCATGCGCCGATGTATTCGCCCTTTTCCGCTTTCGCTCTCAACACCGACTTGACTTTGCGGCTCAAATCTTTTAAGTAGTAATCATTTAGGATAGAGCGAAACGGCAGTAAATCATCATTGCCCTCGCTGTCGATATTGTCCATTAGTGCCACTAACCGTACCCCCATAGATGGGAATACATCCTCCGTGTATCGTCCGGTTTCGATGTAATCCCTGCCCAGACGACTCAAATCCTTCACGAGTATCAGGTTGATTACCCCCGCTTCAGCGTCGCGCACCATCTGCTGAAACGCCGGGCGGTTATCGAAACTGCCGCCGCTGTAACCGTCGTCGATGTATATCTGCGTCACATTCCAGCCCTGCAGATCGGCGTATTCTATGAGCAGCACCCGTTGATTTTCTATGCTTGCCGACTCGTTCTGGAATGGGTTCACTTTGCCCCGCTTTGTCGTGTTTGCCGTGTCTTCTACGGAGAGTCGCAGGTACAATCCCGTATTATACTGCTTGTTCAAGAACACCGCCCCTTTCCGCATCAGCCGGTGTATCATCGTCTGTAGTTGTCAGCATTTCGCCGACCACGCCGACAAAGCGATATTTGATACGAATCCGGCACACCCGCCGCTTGCCGACCTTTTCGGGCTCGAACACCTCGATGCTGTCGATGAGTTCAATCAAAACTTCCCGCGTCAGTTCGGTAAGCTCCGTATATTTTCGGATTGTCTTAATCCAAGCGTTTACATCGCAAACGGTACGTTCGCACTGTTCGATTTTTACACGAAGCTCTTTTACCGCATTGTCGCGCTCAGTCCGCTCGCGCTCGTAGTTCGCAGTCATCTCCTTGAACATCATTTCGCTGATAATTCCGTTCACCCTGTCCTCGTACAGCATACGCGTGATTTTGTCAAGTTCGGAAAGGCGGTCTTCATATTGCCGGAGCTGTTGACGGTGCAATTCATTCAAAGAAATACTCTCTCTGTTTTTTTCGCTGCCGACAGCCTTTATAACGCGCTGTTCATCAAAAGCGGTGAGTGCGGCGTGTTCGCGGATTTCGTCCAGAACGAGTTGCGTCAGAACAGGTTCCTGCAGTAAATGAACAGTACAAGCCGATTTGCCGCTCCGCGCATAGTTGCCACAAAGATAGGCGGTTCTGCGCTTTTTTGTGCCGTCTTTCAGCTTATCATAGGTTATATGCGCCCGCAGATTATACCCGCAGTCCGCGCATTTCAACAAGCTTGCGAACAAGTGAACCACACCCTCAGAATC
>WQYZ01000199.1 GCA_009780985.1 Oscillospiraceae bacterium
ACCACTCGCGGACTTGCGTCCATCTGCAAAGAGGGCGTTGACTGCATCGGTGCGTCGCTCCGCGAACTTGAAACGGCGGGGTACATACATGGAACAAGCTGCGTGATGAACATGGCAGAATAACCGATACAGAATACATCATATACGAGTTCCCACAGAGTTATCCACAGAATCCACAGGGTAACAAACCGAATACGGGCAGTCCGGATACGCCATTGTCGCATACGGATTCACCATATACGGAAAAGCCGTATATGGACGAACCGGCTACGGAAAACCCTGCGCAATATAATACTAATCTAAGTAACTTACCAAAAAAAATAAATACTGAGGGAGTAAGTAACCATCAATCAATCACGCCTACTCAGGAAAGTTCTCAACCGTCTAACCCGATTGATGAGATTGATAGTTATACCAAATACCGTGAATTAATCTACAAAAACATCGAATACGAAATACTATGCGAACAATACGACAGGAAAATGCTTGACGAAATCGTCGAGACCATGCTTGACTATATTTGCGGCAAGCGTGAATCTGTCAAAATCGGCAAGGCTGAATATTCCCCCGAAATCGTAAAGAGCAGGCTGTTAAAACTTGATTCGTCGCATATCGGATATGTTATCAACTGCATAAAGAAAAACACAACGAAAATCAAGAACATCAAGGCTTATCTGCTGACTACATTGTATAATGCTCCAACGACAATAGACCACTACTATACAACTCTTGTCAACCACGATATGGCTAACTGGAACAACAAAAATTAATTTGAAGGGAGGTGGTTCGCATGAAAAAGATTATATTTACCGTCATTCCTATTGTTTTGACGTTTTCGGCAGGAGCAATCATATTTTTCCGTAAGCGTTGTAGAAAAGCACAGGAAAACAGCGAAACGGAAGTATAATTCTCTATTTTGCCGTTCGTGCCTGTCCTATCAGTTTACGGCAGGACAAGCACGGGCGTAACTCCTAATGTGAAATTGATTTAAAAATAGTTTTCATACTCGTTATAGAGTTTATAATAAGTTCCGCCAAGAGCGATAAGCTCATCATGCTTGCCTTGTTCTGTTATACCGTCGTCGGTCAACACAATAATGCGGTCTGCGTTGCGTATGGTGCTTAACCTGTGGGCGATTATAAATGCGGTGCGTCCCTCAGCGAGTGCGTTCAGACTCTCCATTATAGCCTTTTCGCTCTCCATATCAAGCGAGCTTGTCGCTTCGTCGAATATAAGTATCGGCGGGTTTTTAAGGAATACCCGCGCAATACTTAACCTTTGCTGCTGACCGCCCGACAATTTTACGCCGCGCTGTCCTATATCTGTAGCATACCTGTTTGGCAATTCCGTGATGAAATCATGTGCATTTGCTTTTTTCGCTGCTTCTATTGCTTCTTCGGCGGTTGCGTCTGATTTTCCGTATAAAATATTTTCCATGACAGTTCCCGCAAATAAAAACGTCTCCTGTCTGACAACGCCTATTTGTTTCCGCAAAGAATTTAATGTCACGTCACGCACGTCTGCGCCGTCGATTCGTACCGCTCCGTCGCCCACTTCGTAGAGCCGTGGTATGAGTGAACACAGCGTGGATTTGCCAATGCCGGAACGCCCCACTACAGCCACAGTTTCTCCCGGCTGCACTTCAAGGTTTATATTACGTAATATATACTCATGCTCCTTGCTGTACCGGAATGATACGTTCTCAAATTCCACATGACCGCTTGTGACTTCGAGTTCTACGGCGTTTTCCGCGTCAGATATATCGGGTATGGTATCCATTATTTCACGGAAGCGGACAAAACCTACAAACCCTGATTGAAAAAATGGAATCAGTTCGGCGAGTTTCGGAATTGGTCCGGTAAGGTAAGCAACATACATTACAAATACGAGCAGACTTGCTATTTCAAGCGTCCCTGACGCAATCCATATCCCTCCGGCGACTACTATAACTACCGTAATCAGCGGAGTAAAAAAATATTCGACTAACGAAAAAAGCATAGACTCGTTTTTGTAGATATTCGCTCTGCTTTCATAAAATCGATTGTTTTCTATAGAAAATTTCTTTAATTCCGCGTCCTCGTTAGCAAAAGTTTTGACAATGCGTATTCCTGATAGATTCTCCTGTGCGGCGGTGTTTACGTCGGCTATACGCTCCAAGTTTGTTTTATATGCTTTTTGCAGTTTCCTGTAAAAAATGACTACATAAAGTGCTATAGCCATTAAAACAGCAAAAATGAGTACGGCAAGCCGCGAGTTTATATACAATAGAATTACAATCGAACCTACGAATTGTATGATATAAGTAAGAGCCATTATGGGTACATGATGATATACTTCGGCTATACTCCACAAATCGTTAGTAAGACGAGACATAAGTTCTCCGGTGTTTTTGCTGTCATAAAAGCTAAAAGGGAGTTTTTGATAATGGGTAAAGAGTTCTGCACGCAGATTGCGCTCTATCTTTGCGCCCATTACATGACCCATCCAATCGTTGAATGTCCCAGTGCATGTTTGGACTATTATAATAGCAATCATCAATGCGCCTGTACGCAATATTTCAGGCAGTACGTTGGACGTACTGGATGTAAGTATATCACTGGTGATATGTCTTACGCATAATGGCAGGGCAAGCGACAGAACCGCTGTCATAACGGCAGCAAACATATTCGCGGCAAAAAGACCTTTATAGGGTTTATAATATGACAGAAACTCGCGGAAATTCGATGTTTTTTTATTGACTGACATTAATAATCCTCATTGTTAGGTTAAATTGATAGATAATATAAAGATTATACCATATAAAACAAACAAAAACAATAATACCTGTGAAAATTATGTAGATTTTTTACAGGTATTGTTATATAAAAACATAAAATGAAAAATGAGAGGATTTATTTTATGAGCGATAAGATTCAGATTTTCAAGAACAAAGATTTTGGCGAACTTGAGGTACTGCTTATTGATGATAAACCGTATTTTCCGGCAACCGAAAGTGCAAAAATACTTAGTTACAAAGATCCAATCAACGCAATAAAACAGCATTGTAAGGGGGTGGTGAAACACCATATCCTTACAAACGGCGGAAATCAAGAGAAAAATTTCATTTCAGAAGGCGACCTTTACCGTCTTATTATCCGCTCTAAACTTCCTACCGCTGTAAAATTTGAAGAATGGATATTTGATGAAGTATTGCCCTCAATCAGAAAACATGGCGCATATATCACAAACAACACGCTTGACGATTTACTGAATAATCCCGATACGGCAATAAGACTTTTTACCACCCTGAAAGAGGAGCGGGAGAAAAAAGAAGCTCTCGAAAGACAAATCGAGATTATCGCCCCGAAAGCCCGGTATTACGATTTAATCCTGCAATGCGACACAGCTATTCCTATAACCGTCATAGCCAAAGATTACGGTATGTCGGCGGCTTCTTTAAATAAATTATTGTACGATTTGAAAGTTCAGTACAAGGTTGACGGAATATGGGTTCTATATCAGAAGCATAGTAATCAAGGTTACACAGTCACCCAAACACATTATGTCAATAACGAGCAGATGGCGATAACGCATACCTACTGGACGCAGAGAGGCAGACGATTCATTTACGACTTATTGAAATACTGGAATATACTGCCGGAGATAGAGCGCGGGGAGGAATGTATATGCCTGACATAAGCGACCAAATCGGCGAAAAGACCATTGCTCTGTCAATAAAAGCAGCAAAAATAAACGCGAAACTGCTTGCCAAGGCTATACAGTCGTTATTAAAAGGCAAAAATAAACCCGTGAAAAATATGACACCGCCAAAAGATATTACCGTGAAAGGCAAACAGACAGTGAAGCAGCTCGTACATCAGGGGCAGGGCGTATCGAATATCGAGATAAACGATAAAAATATAAAGTCATTTGAGAGTGTCGCCCGCAAATACGGCGTGGATTTCGCGCTCAAAAAAGACAAGACCGAAACACCCCCGAAATGGCTTGTATTTTTCAAGGGTCGCGACGCTGACGCGCTGACCGCGGCGTTCAAGGAATTTACCGCAAAAGAGGCGAAACGCGCCACAGCAAAACCGTCCGTGCTTAAAGGTCTTGGGAATCTCGCGGAAAAAGTGAAAGGACAGGTTATCGACAAAGAAAAAAATAAATCGCACGGAGGGCATGAATTATGAGGATTGACACTAAAAAAATTATTATACAATTTCTGCCGTTCGTGATAATGGGGTTGTTCGCGACGAAACTCGGTCAGGCATACCGATTGGCTTACGGAACGGATTTCGCCGATAAGCTGACAAATATAGGCGGCGGTGTTTCGCTTGCGTTCAAGAACGCTATGCCGAGTTTTCATCCGTTTGACCTGATGATTGGCATGATTTTCGGTGGTATAATCAAGGCTGTTGTGTATTTCAAAGGCAAAAACGCAAAGAAATACCGTAAAGATGTGGAGTACGGTTCTGCCCGATGGGGTAAGCCGGACGATATAAAGCCGTATGTTGACCCGATACCAGATAACAATATGATTTTGACGGCGACGGAAAGTCTGACCATGAATAGCAGACCGTCCAATCCGAAATATGCCCGCAATAAAAACGTGCTTGTAATAGGCGGCTCAGGCTCAGGTAAAACGCGCTTTTTTGTCAAGCCCAACATCATGCAAATGCACAGCAGCTACGTGATTACCGACCCGAAAGGTACGCTGGTGATGGAATGTGGCAAAATGCTGGAAGATAACAAATACCGTATAAAAATTCTGAATACGATTGATTTCAAAAAGAGCATGAAATATAATCCGTTCGTCTATATACGCAGTGAAAAAGACATTTTGAAATTTGTAACTGCACTAATAAATAACACGAAGGGCGACGGAAAATCCGGCGATGATTTCTGGCAGAAAGCCGAACAGTTGTTATATCAGGCGCTTATCGGGTATATATGGTATGAAGCTCCGCCTGACGAGCAGAACATGAATACACTCGTCGAAATGCTGAACAAAATGGAAGTCCGAGAGGACAACGAAAATTTTAAAAACGCCGTCGATTTCACGTTTGAAACTCTCGAAGAACGTGACCCGCAACATTTTGCAGTCAGGCAATATAAAAAATATCGGCTTGCCGCCGGAAAAACGGCAAAATCGATTCTTATTTCCTGCGGGGCGAGGCTTGCGCCGTTCGATATTGCCGAAATACGGGAAATGATGAGCGAAGACCAGCTTGAACTCGATACGCTCGGCGGGTATAAGAAGATTGACCCCAAAACGGGCAAAGAAACGATTGACACTCAAAAATCTGCGCTGTTTGTCATTATTTCAGATACCGACAGCAGTTTTAATTTCATTGTCGCACTGATGTACTCACAGCTTTTTAACCTTTTGTGCGATAAGGCAGACAACGATTTCGGCGGCAGACTGCCCGTTCATGTACGCTGTCTTTTGGACGAATTCGCGAACATCGGCATGATACCGAACTTCGAGAAACTCATCGCCACAATACGTAGCCGCGAAATATCGGCTTGCGTTATTTTGCAGGCACAGAGCCAGTTAAAGGCGATTTATAAAGACAACATGGACACCATAATCGGCAATATGGACACAACTTTGTTTCTCGGCGGCAAAGAAAAAACGACCCTTGAAGAAATTTCTAAAATGCTCGGTAAGGAAACGATTGATATGTATAACACTTCCGTCACGAAAGGTAATTCGCCGTCGCACGGACAAAACTATCAAAAGCTCGGCAAGGAGCTGATGACAGTTGACGAGATAGCCGTAATGGACGGAAGCCGCTGTATTATGCAGCTTCGCGGGGAGCGTCCGTTTTTGTCAAAAAAATATGATATTACGCGGCATAAAAATTATAGTCTGCTTGCCGATTTCAACAAAAACAATCTTTTTAATGTTGAAGATTTTTTATCAACGAATCTGAAACTTAAACCGGACGATATTGTTGATGTTTTTGAGATTGATTTATCATCATAGATGGGCAATTCTCTACGCTATTTTAGAATGTGTCAAATTTTAAATACGGAGTTTTAATTATTCATTATGAAATTTTTAAAAGTTTCGACTATTTCGCTTGAATATTGGCGATAAAGAAAGTGCGAGCCTGACAATGTAATAACTTTGCTGGTCTCCGTATTTTCTATTACTTCGATATGCAAATCATACCATTGTTTAATTTGTTTACAGGTGTCGTCGGCTAAAAACAATAATACCGGCACAGATTTTGGGAATTTCATGTTCAATGCTTTCTGAAAATTTTCTGTGCTGTTCTTCAGTTCATTTATAACGGTTTTATTTGAAATATTCCTAAAATATAATTTGCGTAATGTTTCAAGGTCTTCTCTGGAATATTTGTACCCGCAAATATCTTTTATAAATAATTTCGGCGAGAATTTATAAATAAGTCTCATTATGCCGACATTGTTTAGAAACCGCAGGACATATGCGGAAATGACATTTATCTTTTCCGTATTGAAAAATTCATTCTGTCTTGGGACAGATATATCAATACCCGCAAAGCCTTCAACTTCATTTGGGTATTTATTTATATAGTAAAGACTGTATATTCCCGATATTGAGTGAGCCATAAGATAATATTTGGGGAAACCGAGTATATGCAATGCTTCATGTATTTCATCGGTTATATTTTCTATTGTCCGGGGTTTATCAGTTTTGTCGCTGAAGCCATATCCAAAGTATTCAATGGTTACAACTGTAAAATTATTTTTCAGTAAAACAGCTAACGGGTCAAGTTCCAAAATCGGCGACACAATACCGCCGCCATGAAGCAACACAACAACTTTTTTACCGCTGCCATCTACTTTAACACACATTTTTTTGCCGAATACATCTATTAACTGACCATAAGGTATCAACATTTATTCCTCCGTATAATCGCAAAATCAGCAAAATAAATAGCCAATAACCGGTCCTAAAAATATGGCAATGTATATGAGCGAAATCCACGGCTGATAGTCAACGTAAAATTCCTTGAAAGTTAAACTCCAAGGGTGTTTTATTATCACCCAGCCGAACACATCAAACACAATACAAATCCCCGCCCATATAATCCCAGTTATTAACGCTTCCTGTATTGTCGGGTTTTGAAGCCCGCTCATATAGAGCCAGCCAAACAACGGAAACAAAATAATATTGTACAATGGGTGAAACGGTTTTGTTTTCTCATACCCCTCGCCCATTCCGTTTTCGTCCATCGGTTTCATGTGCAGGACATAGATATTAAAGACCGTGTGCAGTATCCCGACAACGGTTACAATTATATAACACACCCAAAACCACAGCATTGACATTCCGATATTTTGCATATGTATCCTACTTCCACTTGAAATTTTCAATACCTGCGCCGACTTCAAAATGATATTTCGCTATGCCAAGGTCTATCTTGGAAAATGAACCGCCTGTACTTTCGGCTTTGACTGTGCCGCCCGAAAGCGTAAATAAAAACTTTTGCTGATTCATGGCTGTGGGTGCGAGCATAGCCGCCTCCATGCCCGAACGGAACCAACTGGGCATATCGCCGTCAACCCTGCATAGCGATTCCAACGGCTTGCTTTTGTGCGGTACTCCCTGCGTTACCCCATAACCGAGAGCTATGATAATCACAATCTTTTCGTCTTTGCCTATTTTCGCGGCATACTTCTTCCCATTGAACATAGCCGCCCAACACGTGTTCAACCCAAGCTGCTGCGCTTTTATGACTATACGCTCCCCATAGTATCCTGCTTTTTCTTCGAGGTCGGCACTCTCTTTGCCCGCAAGCACAATATAGTTTTTTGCCCCTGAAAATCTGACTTTTGCCAAAAGACCGTTGAAAGTGTCAGGGTCATTCGCAACAAGCCTGATATTCAATCCGCTCTCGGTGTTGCACTTGTCAACCTCAGCCTGAAGTGCGGAGAGTGTATCGTTTTCAATGCTCTGGTCGGTATAGCGTCTGACTGAGTGACGCTGTTGTATTGCCTCGATAATGGTCATAGTAAAAATTCCCCCTATCCAAAATTTCCATACTATTTATTAATATAAGTATATCACATAATGCTAAAAGTACAATGATAATATTGTTAAATTTATCGTAAATCTCCATATACATAACCGTTATTTTGCATTAACCACCGCAGAATAGCAGTTTTTATATATCCAAACCGAGCCAAAAGGCTTTGGCTTATTTAACCCCAATATCAAATTTGAAGGAGGAAGAAACCCTGATGTATTTCAGAAAAATCAAACTAATATCGTCTGCGGCGGTCATACTCTGTATAATCATTTTCAATATTCCTGTATTCGCTGCAGACGATAGCGACGCTCTACCCGCACCGACTACTGCGCCTGAACCTACTACGCAAAAATCTGTACATGACTTATATCCCGTAAGTATCAAAGAAACGCAGGACGAGATCGGACGGCGCGAGGTAATCAAGACATACGAGCTTGCGCCAGACGAAAAACCGGACAATATTTCACGGGAGC
>WQYZ01000200.1 GCA_009780985.1 Oscillospiraceae bacterium
AAGTTTACAGCATCGCATAATGACGGAGTGCGAACAGGTTATATTGGTCGAGGCTGTGAATCTGTTCTGCAACGACAGGCTGACTGTGAGAGATAATAAAGTTTATATAAAATAAATTATAAAAATTTCGGAGGTGCATATTGCAAAATGAGCGAGATAAAATTACCGGAATATCTTGAAAGCGTTGTTTATCCCGGCAGAGGAATAATCATAGGACAAAGTGCGGACAGTAACAGTATAATTATAGCTTATTTTATAATGGGCAGAAGCGAAAACAGCAGAAACAGGGTTTTTGAAAAAACCGCGGACGGCATAAAAACCAAAGCATACGATGAATCTAAACTGAAAGACCCGTCGCTTGTAATATATACTCCCATAAGAAAATATAAAAATAATATTATAGTAACCAACGGCGACCAGACCGACACGGTATATGATTTTTTATCGGTGGGAAAATCATTCGGGGACGCGTTGCGCACGCGTACTTTTGAACCCGACCCGCCGATACTTACTCCGAGAATATCGGGAATAATAACAATTTCGGACAGTGGCGCATTTAACTACAGACTATCCATTTTAAAGAGCGACGGCGGAAGTGAAAAGCACACTCTGAGATATTTTTACGAGTACGAAACGCCGGAAATTGGAAAAGGGCATTTTATCCACACATATAAACATAACGCCGATGTTCCGCCGCCATTTGAGGGCGAACCTAAAAAAGTGGATATAAGCGTCAGTATCGACGAGTTTTTTGAAAGTATATGGGACAGCCTGAGCAGTGATTTTAAAGTGTCGCTGTATGTGGCGTATATCAATATAACAACTGGGGAAATACGGGAAAAAATTATAAATAAAAATATATAATTATAATATGTGTAGGGCGCGGCGACCCCGACGCGCCGTGTATCTGATTACGTTTTGGTTTTACATTATTCAAATTTCCGGCGCGTCGAGGTCGTCGCGCCTTACAATCAACAAAAATTCAAAAGGAGAGAAAATATGTTTGAGAAAATTAAAGAACTTACGCTGAAATACGGCTGCAATCCCAATCAAAAACCCGCAAAAGTCTATGCGGAGGAAGGTTTGCCTATAAATGTCCTGAACGGCAATCCCGGTTATATCAACCTGCTCGACGCTTTGAACGGCTGGCAGTTGGTGAAAGAACTTTCAGAAGCTACGGGACTTCCAGCGGCAGCTTCGTTCAAGCATGTCAGTCCTGCAGGAGCGGCTGTCGGGACGCCGTTTTCGGACGACCTCGCGAAAGCGTACTTTGTGGATAATCTTGATGTGCCCATGTCGCCGCTCGCGTATGCTTACGCGCGCGCAAGAGGCGCGGACAGAGTTGCGTCATACGGCGATTTTGTCTCTCTCAGCCATACAGTTGATGTTCCGACAGCGAAAATTCTTTCGACGGAAGTATCTGACGGCATTATCGCCCCCGATTATGAATCCGAAGCCATGAATATATTAATGGCAAAACAGAAAGGCAGATATCTCATCATAAAAGTCAATAAAGATTATGTTCCGCCTGAAGTTGAGAAAAGAACTATATACGGCGTAACGTTTGAACAGCACCGCAATGACTGTAAAATCGATGTTTCGTTATTGAACAACATCGTAAGTAAAAGCAAAGATTTATCCGAATCAGCGGTCAGAGATTTGCTTGTGGCATTAATAACGCTGAAATATACGCAGTCAAATTCCGTATGTTATGCTAAAGACGGTCAGGCGATAGGCGTGGGAGCGGGACAGCAGGCGCGGTTATACTGCACCCGTCTTGCAGGGACTAAAGCCGATACGTGGTTTTTACGCCAGCACCCCGCTATTTTGGAGTTGGAATTTACAGAGGGCGTCAAAAATCTCGATAAAAATAATATAATCGACCAGTTATTACAGGATGATGCCGCTGATTTTTTCAATGACGACGCGAACTGGAAAAGCGTTGTGACAAAAAAACCGTATATATTGACAAAAGAAGATAAAACGCAGTGGCTTACAAAATTGCAGAATGTATCTTTGGCTTCCGACGCATTTTTCCCGTTCGGCGACAATATAGAAAGGGCGCATAAAAGCGGGGTGAAATATATCGCGGCGCCGTTCGGTTCGATACGCGATGACAACGTAATCGCAACCTGCGACGAATATAATATGACGCTTGCATTTATCGGGTTGAGATTGTTCCATCATTGATGGCATTGTTCAAATTCGACAAAACACCCGACTCTGCGGAGCCACCCTCTTTACTAAAGAGGGCAGGGTTAAGTGCGTTTTGCCTTGCAGAGTTAAAGAGTCACTTCCTTACCCTCTTTAGTAAAGAGGGTGGCTCCGCAGAGTCGGGTGTTTTGTTTCTTTTATCAACCTAAATATAGAAAGGTAAAAATAATCACATGAAAATATTAGTAGTCGGCAGTGGCGGACGCGAACACGCCATAGTAAAAAAGTTGGCTGAAACTTCAAGGAAACCGGAACTCTATGCAGTGCCCGGAAACGGCGGCATCGCGAAGATTGCAAAATGTTTCAGCGAAATCAAAGCCACGGACACAGAAAATATCGTAAAACTGACGCAACAGGAAAAGTTTGATTTGGTCTTTGTCGCAAGCGACGACCCTCTTGCCTGCGGTCTTGTAGACGCAATCGAAAAAATCGGCGTAAGAGCGTTCGGACCTGAAAAAAAAGCCGCAGAAATCGAGTGGAGCAAAGTCTTTTCAAAAGGCTTGATGAAAAAATATAATATCCCGACGGCGGCATACGAAGCGTTCGGTAGTTTTGAGAGCGCAGAAAATTACGTCAAGGGCGGCATAAAATTCCCGGTTTGGATAAAATCCGACGGTTTGGCTCTCGGCAAAGGCGCAATCCGCGCTATAAATGTAGACGAAGCCTGCGATATTTTGAAGTATATCATGCAGGAGAAAGCGTTCGGGGATTCCGGCAACAGCGTAATAATAGAAGAAGAGTTAATCGGGCAGGAAATCACCGTTCTCGCGTTCTGCGACGGGAAAATGGTCAAGCCAATGGCATCATCGCAAGACCACAAGCGGGCGTTTGACGGCGATAAAGGCGAAAATACCGGCGGTATGGGGACGTTCTCCCCTTCGCGGATATATACTCCCGAAATCGCGGATTATTGCATGAGAAATATATATCTGCCGACGATAGACGCAATGCAGAAAGAAGACAGAAAATATAAAGGCGTGATTTATTTCCAGTTGATTCTGACAGCCGAGGGCGCAAAAGTCATAGAATATAATGCGCGTTTCGGCGACCCTGAGGCACAGGTAGTTTTGCCGAGGCTTAAAACTGATTTTCTCGATATAATCGACGCCGTAATCGACGAAAAACTCGACGAAATCGGCATAGAATGGGAAGATAACGCGGCAGTCTGCGTAGTTATAGCGTCCGGCGGTTATCCCGTCAAGTATGCCAAAGGATATGATATAACAGGGATCGAAGAAGTCGATAAAATCGACGGCTTCACAGTATACCATGCGGGGACGGCACTTGATTCAGACGGCGGATTTAAAACGTCCGGCGGTCGCGTTTTGGGTGTCACGGCAGTCGATAAAGATTTACCGTCGGCTATAAAAAAAGTCTACAGTCAGATTGATAAGATAAATTTCAAAGATATGTTCTACAGAAAAGATATCGGCGTAAAATAATTTATGTGAGAAGCCGATGAAAGAAGAGGAGAGCAAAAATTGTTAGTTGATATAATATTCACAGCAGGCAGTCTGGCGTTTATTTTATTTGCCTGTTTTATCTTTACCAATGCAATTGAATGGTTTGGCGAAAAGTTGAATGTTGGGCAGGGGATAGTCGGCAGTATATTTTCGGCTATAGGCACCGCTCTGCCTGAAACGGTCATACCGCTTATCGCTATTTTCCTGTTCCATGACCAGGAAGCAAAAGACATAGGAGTAGGGGCAATAGCCGGCGCACCTTTTATGCTCGGCACTCTAGCTCTTTTTGTCACGGGTACTGCGGTCATTATTTATTCGCTTATTGGTAAGCGCACTGTGACCATGAATGTTGACGTAAAAGTAATATCGACTGATTTATCTTTCTTTCTGGTAATATATACAATTGCGGTTCTGACGACGTTAATACACAGTTTTATTGTAATAAAAAATATAATCGCCGTTTTACTGCTTTTATCGTATATTATTTATATAAGGCGGGCTCTTGCAAATGACTCGGGAAAAAGCGAAAACTTAGACAGGTTGTTGATTTCCAGGGTATTTAAAGTCAAAACAAATTTGTTCTGGATATGCGTGCAGCTTCTTGCCGCGTTAGCGGGAATTATTGCCGGCGCGCAGATATTTGTAGCGAATGTAAGGGATTTGGCAAATATTATGGGCGTTGCTCCGCTGATACTGTCGATAATAATCACGCCTATCGCGACAGAACTGCCCGAAAAGTTTAATTCCGTGATATGGACGGGCAAGAAGAAAGACACATTAGCAGTGGGAAATATTACGGGGGCAATGGTATTTCAAAGCTGTTTTCCGGTTGTTATCGGTATGCTGTTCACTCCGTGGGATTTGAAAGGCATAACTTTGGTTTCAGCGATTATTGCAATCGCGTCGGCGGTTATAAATTTAGCATATATAAAATTAAAAAAGGCTGTAAATCCGTTTGTCCTGCTTTTCGGCGGAGTATTCTATGCAGGATTTTTGGTGTATGTGTTCGGGTAAGTATTATAAAATGCGGGGTAAAATAAAGTGAAAAAAATCGCGGTAATAGGCGGCGGAGCGGCTGGACTTATGGCGGCGGGCGAATCTGCGAGGCTCGGCGCGGAGGTTACGCTGTTCGAAAAAAATGAAAAGTTGGGCAAAAAACTCGCGATAACGGGCAAAGGGCGTTGCAATGTCACAAATCTGTGCGACATAAACGAGTTTTTATCGAATGTCGCGACTAATCCTAAGTTTTTATATTCCGCGCTGAATTATTTCAGCGTGCGCGACTGCATGGATTTCTTTGAAAATCTCGGCGTAAAATTAAAAATCGAGCGGGGAAAAAGGGTTTTCCCCGCGTCCGATAATGCGTTTGACATAGTCGACGCGTTGAAAAAATTCGCAAAAATAAACGGCGTGAATTTGAAATTCGCTAAAGCCGAAAAAATTTTAATTGAGCATAATCAAGTCGCCGGACTGATTGCAAACGGTCACAAATACAGTTTTGATTCTGTAATTATATGCACAGGCGGAGTGTCGTACCCTGGCACAGGTTCCGACGGCGATGGGTATAAATTCGCAAAAGAAGCGGGACATCATATAATCGATTTAAAACCGTCGCTTGTGCCGATTGAGATAAAAGAGAAATTCTGCGCAGACTTAATGGGTTTGAGTTTGAAGAATATAAAACTGTACGTTTACGAAAACAATAAAAAAATTTTCGAAGAAATGGGCGAAATGCTGTTTACTCACTTTGGAATATCGGGACCGTTAGTTTTAAGCGCGTCGTCGCATATCCGCAAAATAGATGAACAAAACTATAAAATAAGAGTGGATTTAAAACCCGCGTTGAGCGAAGAACAGCTGGATAAGCGAATACTGTCGGATTTTGACAAATATAAAAATAAAAATTTCAGCAACTCTTTGGACGATTTACTGCCGAAAAAGTTAATCCCCGTATTTGTCGGGATTCTCGCGGATACTGCGAATATAAATCCCGATAAAAAAATAAACGAAATTACAAAAACAGAACGGCTTGAAATCGTAAAACTGCTGAAAAATTTTGATATGACTGTAAAAAGATTCAGACCTATAGAAGAAGCGATAATCACATGCGGCGGAGTTGACACAAAAGAAATTCTGTCGAATAAAATGGAATCAAAACTTGTCAAAGGACTGTATTTCGCGGGGGAAATCATAGATGTTGACGCATACACAGGCGGATTTAATCTGCAAATCGCGTTTGCGACAGGCAAACTCGCGGGGAAAAACGCGTCGGAGGGATAAGTTATGAACGGGAAATTATATATTGTCGCAACACCGATAGGCAATCTCGGCGATATGACGCAACGGGCGGTTGATATTCTGCGCGAGTGCGATATTATCGCCGCCGAAGACACACAGAATTCTATGACGATACTGACAAAATTCGAAATTAAATCAAAACTTGTGTCAAATCATAAATTTAACGAGGCAAATTCCTCAGGATATTTTATACGCGAACTCCTGAACGGCAGAAATATCGCAATTATATCCGATGCGGGAACTCCGTGCATATCAGATCCGGGATATATTTTGGTCAGAAAAGCGTCGGAGAATAATATAGACGTTATAGGCATACCCGGAGCTTGCGCGGCTGTGACGGCAGTATCAATTTCGGGATTCGACGTAAAATCGTTTGTATTCGAGGGATTTTTTCCCCGTGAAAACTCGGAAATTAAAAAAATAACGCAAAAGCTGAAAAATAATCCCGGCATTTCTATATTTTACGAGTCCCCGAAAAGAATAATAAAAACGTTTGAAATTTTCGCCGAAAATCTGCCGGACTGCAATATTTGTCTGTGCAATGATTTGACGAAAAAATTCGAGAAAATTTACAGGGGTTCTCCTGTCGAAATTTTACGTGAATTAGAAGCCAATCCGTCAGCTGAAAAGGGTGAATATACGATTGTTGCTGAAACTGTAGACCGTCCGCAATCTCAAATACAATCAACATCACAATCAATCGAATCTGTTATAGTAGACGTTATGATAAAACAAAAATGCACAGTCAAAGACGCGATAAATTATATCGCGTCTGATAGTTTGTATAATTTCAGCAAAAATGAGGTTTACGCTGCGTCGCTGAATATAAAGAAGATGTTTGAGAAATAACCGATTATTTCTCATGCAAATCAAATTCCCGTTCAGCCTGCGTTTTTATGAGATACGACGGCGCAAGCGCGCGGGCATGAACCGGTCTGCTGCCGTATGCTATTCTGCATAAAGACGACGCGGACGGCTTTTTTAATATTTCAGGAACTTGTATTTTGCCGGCAAAATCAATCTCGCTGTAACACATATCCGCTCCGTCTCCTGTAAATATTGCTCTGCGCCCGGCAAATTCGGCGTTTAACTCCGTTTCAAGATCTCCGACTGTGATTATTCTGTCTTTTTTTAAGTAATTCAGTTTCGAATCAAAAACAGAATTATAAACCTGTTTTCGTCTTGCGTCTATCGCAGGTAAAATTAAAAAATCAGCAATATTATTATATCCGTAAAAATTATATGCCAGCGCGTAAAGCGGCGATATTCCGATGCAGTTGTTTGAGTCAGACCCAAACGCCAGACCTTTCACAGTCGCAACGCCTATTCTTATCCCGGTAAACGAACCGGGTCCGTTTGCGACGGCAAACAAATCTATTTCAGATAACGCTACTCCCGCGCATTTCAGAGTATAGTCAATCATCGGCATAAGATTCTCGCTGTGGGATATTCTCCCGCAAGACTGCATTTCAGATAGGACTGTGAAATCGCGCGGCTTTTCGCCGCCGAAATTTACAACTGCCGTGGAAGCGGTTTTTGTTGTTGTATCAATACCCAGTATTAACATCTGTTATCCTCTTAAAAATTATTTCTCTTTCGTCCCGACTTATTTTTTTTATCCCGATATGCGCTGTTTCTTCGTTAAAGAATTCTATGATTTTATCAAACCATTCGATAATTATTATATTTTTGCCGTCAAGATAATCGTAAAATCCTATTGACAGCAAATCGTCCTCGGAATTTATCCTGTACATATCAAAGTGAAAAATCTTATTGTCGCTGTAATTCGTTTTATATTCGTTCACGAGGGCAAAAGTCGGGCTTGTCACCCTTGACGGCGGGGAGAAAAACCGTACTAATCCCCGCGTAAACGCGGTTTTACCTGCTCCCAAATCGCCAAACAGGGCGATTATATCGCCCTGCATTATCTTTTTTTCTTTCGCGAAATTAAACGCAATTTCTTCCGTTTCTTTCTCGCTGCCTGATATATATATTTCCGGCATAAATCTTCTTTATTCACCATTTACCTTATTTACTAATCACAAGATTCCGTACGACATCTACCGCGCTTTCTAAATTTGCTATCTCATTCTGCATACTGCTTGTCGAAGCGGAATTTTCTTCCGCGACTGCCGCATTCTCCTGCGTCACTTTTTCCATCTGGCTCACCGCTGCATTTATCTGCTTAATTCCGCTCGACTGCTCCTCGCTCGCCGCGTTTATTTCAGCTATCAGTTTGTTGAGCTGTTCCGCCTTTTCCGTTATCTCGTTCAATGACTGCGAAACGTCGCGGCTCACTTCCCTGCCTGAATTTGTAAGAGATAGATTTTTCTCTATTATTAATGTAGTTTCGGCTACTGCATTTGCGCTCTTCTTCGCCAAAGTGCGCACCTCTTCCGCGACCACCGAGAAACTCCTGCCCGCGTCTCCGCCTGCCCGCGCCGCTTCGACTGTCGCGTTGATTGCCAGCAGATTTGTCTGAAAAGC